>CAZMLE010000001.1:0-148234 GCA_964567045.1 uncultured Pirellulales bacterium
AGGTTTGCTTTGTCGGCGACGGCACAGCGATAAATAGCGGCCAGTTCAACGGTCTACGAACGCCGCAGTTCAAAGAGCAAATCACGGATTGGCTCCAGCGCAAAGGATTGGGCAGAAAAGCCGTAAATTATAAGCTGCGCGACTGGCTTTTCAGCAGGCAACGCTACTGGGGCGAGCCGTTCCCACTTTTGCATAAGCTGGATGGCCGGGTTGTTGGCCTTTGCGAAGATGATTTGCCTTTGGAGCTGCCGCCAGTAGAAAACTATGAGCCTCCCGGAACGGGTGAATCACCATTGGCTAATATTAGTGAATGGGTGAACGTGACATTGCCCGATGGCTCAAAAGCAAAGCGTGAGACAAACACGATGCCTCAATGGGCAGGAAGTTGCTGGTACTATCTGCGATACCTTGACCCCGACAACGAGCGGCAGGCCTGCGGCCAAGAGAAAGAAAAATACTGGATGCCTGTAGATTTGTATATAGGCGGCGCCGAGCACGCCGTGCTGCATCTTTTGTATGCGAGGTTCTGGCACAAATTTCTCTACGACCTGGGCTGCGTCAGCACCAAAGAGCCATTCAAAAAGCTGGTCAATCAGGGAATGATCTTGGGCGAAGACGGCCAAAAGATGAGCAAGTCTCGCGGTAATGTCGTAAATCCGGATAAGGTTGTCGCGGATTATGGCACCGATTCAACGCGGCTTTACGAGATGTTTATGGGGCCTCTTGAGGCGGTCAAGCCCTGGAGTATGCAGGGGGTGCAGGGGGTGTATCGGTTCTTGCAAAAGACCTGGCGAATAGTTGTTGACGAGGATACAGGCGAGCTTGCCGAGGCGGTAAAAGAATTCCCCGCAGACGAGACGACCCTTAGACTATTGAACCAGACGATAAGAAAAGTCGGTAACGACATTGAGACCTTTAACTTCAATACGGCGATAAGCGCGATGATGATTTTTGCCAATCATCTTAGCGGCCAGACAGTCAGGCCTAAATCGGCGGTTGAGAAGTTCATTCTGATTCTTGCACCTTTTGCACCACACATTGCTGAGGAACTCTGGCAAAGGTTGGGCCGTAGCGACAGCCTGGCTTATGAGCCGTGGCCGCAATACAACCAGGAGCTTGCCAAGGAAAAGCAAATTGAATTGGCGGTGCAGGTCAACGGCAAAATAAAGGATAGAATTATTGTTGGCGCAGAGGCTGATGAGGAGCAGATAACGCAAGAGGCATTTGCCAGCAAAAAGGTAATGGCTGCTATGGCAGGTAAGCCGGCCAGGAAAATCATCGTGGTAAAACCGAGGATAGTAAGCATAATCACGTGATACCGATGTGTACTGAGATTGAAGCCAAGCTGAAGGTTGATTCGCTGTCGCAGATAGAACGAAAGCTAACTGAGCTGTGTGCTGAGTTTCTCGCAGAGCAGCTTCACAAGGACTATTATTTCGACGATGACAAGTCGTCTTTCAGAAATAGTGACCAGGCTCTTCGATTAAGGCAGCAAGTAACCGCCGGAAGAGAGAAGAATCTGTTGACCTACAAAGGTCCTAAGCAAAGAGACAACTTCAAAAAAAGACAGGAAATCGAAGTTGAGATTGGAGATCACAAGCTTGGCGAACAGTTACTTTGCGCTTTGGGGTTCAAAAGGGTTTTGGTTTTTGAAAAGAATCGCCGAATTTGGCGGCTCGGAAATTGTGTGGTTGCTGTGGACCGGCTGCCGTTGTTGGGCGGCTTTGTGGAGATAGAAGGTCCTGATGATGAGAAAATTGCCGGGGTCCAGAAAGACCTGGGGCTGTCTGATTTGCCGCACATCATACAGAGCTACGCAGACTTGATAGAAGAGAAACTAAGTCAGCTTGGAAAAAAGCAAAGAGAAGTTTTCCTGTAGCGTCTACCTTTCTAATATGAAGCCTGATGACGGTTATATCGCCTATATTGTAAATCCCAAGTCTGGTGCAAGCAGCAGCAAATTAGCCGGACGCCAGTTTCAGCAGTATCTTGTTGAAAAAGCCTTCGACGTTAGAGTTAGTCTGACGGTTTCGTTGGCCGATGCCTGCGAGCTGGCTACGGATGCTGCGGTTGATTATGGTTGCGCGCTGGTTGTGGCGGTGGGCGGCGACGGCACGGTCAGAGAAGTAGCACACGGTTTGGAAGGCAGCGACAAGCCCCTGCTGGTAGTGCCGTGCGGCACGGAGAATCTGCTGGCAAATGAGTTGGGTTTTGACGAAACACTGCAAACGATAATAAGAACATTTGAGTCAGGCTGCATTCGGCCATTGGACTTAGGAAGTGCAAACGGCAAATGCTTCGCTTCCATAGCCGGTTTTGGATTTGATGGTCAGGTGGTTCACCGCGTCAGCAGGCAACGCAGCGGGTATATAGATTACTTTGATTACCTTGAGCCGGTCTGGAGAACCTTCTGGGATTATAAATTCCGCCCTATGAAGGTGGAAGTGGACGGCGAAGAAATTTATGACGGCCGCGGATTGGTTTTTGTCGGCAATGTTTCAAGATATGCCGTGGGCCTGCAGATATTGCATCATGCCAATTTCGGCGATGGGCTGCTGGATGTGTGCATATATAAATGTGGAACTCGGATTCATTTGCTGAAACATTCGGCGATGACGGTTCTGAAACAGCACGCCTACAGCGGCGATGTGATTTATCGCCAGGGCAAAAGTATCTCGGTGACTTCCGACGCTACGGATATAAAGACTGAAGTTGACGGCGACCCTGGTCCGCCGCTGCCGGTGCACATCAAGGTCATACCGCAAGCTGTTAAGGTAATGGTTCCGGAGGGCGCCAAGCCGGCGGGAATGAGAACAAGGATCATAAGGGCATTGGGATAATTCAAAGTGCGAAAGATATATAGTGCCTAAAATTTTGAGTGACTAAAGTGCCTAAAGTTACAAATCATAACTTTACTTCACTTTAGACACTTTAGCTCACTTTAGTCACTTTCAATCGCGCATAAATAAAATGGATTTCAAAATCGGCAACGTCCAGATTGGCTTAGACGCACCTTTATTTGTAATGGCTGGGCCCTGCGTTATCGAGAGCAAAGCCTGCTGTCTGGATATTGCCCGCAGACTTGCGGATATTGGCTGCAAGACCGGCGTAGGCGTGATTTTTAAGGCCAGTTTCGATAAGGCCAATCGCTCCAGCCTGCGCGGTTTTCGCGGGCCAGGCATCGAGAAAGGCCTGGCGATTCTGGCAACGGTTCGCCAAAAGACTAATTTGCCCGTTATGACCGATGTCCACGAGCCGGCTCAGGCTTGCCTTGCCGGGGAAGTTGTTGACTGTCTGCAAGTGCCGGCTTTTTTGTGCAGGCAGACCGATCTTCTTTGTGCCTGTGCGCGAACGGGCAAGCCTGTGAACGTCAAAAAGGGCCAGTTTCTCTCGCCCGATGAGATGAAGAACGTGGTGGAAAAGATTCGTGCCTGCGATAACGAAAAAATTATACTTACCGAGCGGGGCACTTTCTTTGGCTATAACCGGCTGGTCAACGATATGACGGCGATCGAGGTTATGAAGAAGCTGGGCTATCCTGTGGTCTTTGACGCCACGCACAGCACGCAGCAGCCGGGCGGTTTAGGTTACGCCAGCGCAGGCCGACGCGAAATGGCCCCAGTACTGGCAAAGGCAGCAGTCGCCGCCGGGGCGAACGGGCTTTTTATTGAAGTCCATACTCAGCCGGATAAAGCCAAGTCGGACGCCGCCAGCATTATGCCGATAGACTGGCTTGAGAGCCTGCTAAAGGTGTGCAAAGAGATTTTTGGAATTATACGTGGGTAAAGAAACGACTCAGCAGTCAAAGTATTTGTATGGGCCGGTGCCTTCGCGCAGACTGGGCCTTAGTCTGGGCGTTGACATTGTACCGCTTAAAGTCTGCACATTAAATTGTGTTTACTGCCAACTGGGCCGAACCACGCAAAAGAGCGTTGATCGCAGGGATTTCGTTGCCATTGCCGCTGTTTTAGCAGAACTGAAGGAACGATTGGCTCAAGGTCCCCAGGCGGATTTTATCACCATTAGTGGTTCTGGCGAGCCGACCCTCAATGCGAGGCTGGGCGAATTGATAGACGGCATACGGGCGATTACGGATATTCCCATAGCGATAATAAGCAACGGCACGTTGCTGCACCGGCAAGATGTCCGTGCCGATTGTGCGAAGGCCGACGTTGTATTGCCTTCGCTTGATGCCGGTGACGAGCGGGGTTTCCAAAGAGTAAACCGTCCGCACAAGGATATCAGTATTGAAAAGCTGATTTCCGGGCTGTGCAAATTCAGAGAGGAGTTTGCCGGCCAGCTCTGGCTTGAGGTTTTTCTTGTCGAAGGGCTGAATACCGACGCTGAGCAAATTGCCAAAATCAAGGCTGCCATAGCACTTATTCGTCCTGATAAGGTGCAGCTTAATACAGCCGTGCGTCCTGCCGCCGAGCCGAACGTCAGAATTGTCGATGCTGAAAAGCTGCACGCCATCGCCGCTGGCCTGGGCGAAAACTGCGAGGTGGTGGCTGATTTTTCGCCGGGCCGCCACCCTGAGCACTTGCCCGGCACAGCCGAAAGCGTATTATCAATGCTAAAACGCAGGCCCTGCTCGCTGGACGATATATGCTCGGGCCTGGGCATACACCGCAATGACGCGCTAAAACATATCAGTCACCTTCAAAAGCAAGGGCTCATCGGTTCTGAAGAAAGAGACCGAAAAGCCTTCTTCAAAGCGCGGGAGGTAGACCCCGGCATAGTGATGCCGGGGCTAACCGGTTAGCCCCGCAATTTTATTGCGGGGTTTACTAATTCGCTCCCCCATTTGCAGTTAATCCGTCAAGATTCACGCTCAATTTTGTAAAGCCGAAACGCTTATTGGCCGATAAAAGCGTTGTAGCGAAGCCAAATTTTTTGAGTTTGAACCACCAATGCTATTGGAAAAAAAGAGCCGACAACTGGTTCTAAATAAGGCTGGAGAGAAGTTCATATTTCGTTACGAACAGGGGCGCGAGAACGAACTTCTGGACGCTCTAATTGAGCAAGCGAAGGATAAGCGGACAAACTTCGACTGGTTTGATGCAGCAGTATTGAGCTTCAAAGTGACGCAGATACTTCTCGGCCAGGCGGACGAACTCTTACGCCAAGATGTGGATGCGCAGGTTCGAGTGAACCAGGTTTGACAAAGAATCCGGATCGTAGATTTACATTCAGGCATTTGTGCAGCAGATACTTAGCCAAGTAGGCGGCCCGCCGAAGGCGGGCTCGATGAGATTGAACAGGTAGGTAGACTATGGAATTAGATAGCATAATTGTCCAAGAGTTTCTGAATTACTTGAGGTTCGAAAAGCGGTTCTCTGAACATACAGCCAAGTGTTATGGTGCCGATTTGAGCCAGTTTAGCGGCTTCTTAGCTGATGGCTCGCACCGCGGCGTCGGTCCTGCCGATGCGATTTCTCTGTCTGATCGCCACGACGGTTCAGCTACCGCGATCGCGACGCAGACCGAGTCGGATATTGATCAGTTGCTTTTCTCGGTAGACGTCAACACGGTCAGGGCCTATCTGGCTTTTCTTAATGATAGGCAATATTCCAAAGCGACCGTAGCCCGCAAGCTGGCCACTCTGAGAAGCTTTTATAAGTTCCTGGTCAAAACGAATCGGCTCAATTCCAATCCGGTCTCGGCAGTCAGGACGCCCAAGCAGGATAAGCGTCTGCCGAGGTTTATGGAGTACGATGAGATAAAGAGACTGCTGGAGACGCCCCCAATGGATAACTGGCTGGGGGCAAGAGATAGAGCCATTCTGGAGACGCTCTACAGCACAGGCATGCGCGTCAGCGAACTTGTGGCGCTGAATATGGACGACATCGACTTCTTGGGTGAAGCCGTGCATATCCGCGGTAAGGGCAAAAAAGAGAGGATTGCGCCTATTGGTTCGTCGGCCTTGCAGGTCATTCAGCACTACATCGAGTTCAGGAATAAACGGGCACAGAATAACAGTAATTTTGACACCAAGGTTCTATTCGTGAATAAGCACGGCAAGCGGCTCAGCACTCGTAGTGTCCGCCGCAAGATGGATAAGTATCTCAAAATAGCCGGACTCGACCCTGCAATCAGCCCGCACACTTTGCGCCATAGTTTTGCAACGCACATGTTGAATAACGGTGCCGATTTGAGAAGTGTCCAGGAGCTGCTCGGCCATCAGTCGCTGTCCACAACACAGATTTACACGCATCTTACTACATCCAGACTCAAAGAGGTCTACCAGAAGGCTCATCCAAGAGAAAATGCAGACGATGGTCAGGAATTTGAAAGCTGAAGGACATAACGGCTAACCATGAGCAAAAAGCCGCTTTCTCAAGGAAGCGGCTTTTATTTTGCATCTGCATCTGACTGCCCTGCGTGGGCCTCTTACACTTACTGAGTTTTGTAGCTTTCTGCGGTGTTACTGCCGGTATATTCAGGGACAAGGTCTTTGATTTTTTGAACTATCTCGCTATAGTTCTGTCGTTGGGCGATTGCTACCAGCTCGTCTATCCCGGCGCGGAGCTTATCTCGGTCCATCGGGATGTTTTGCCATATCCTGATTTTGGGATGCCTGGTGCGCTGCATATCTTCGCCTTCTATTGATAGTTCTTCGAAAAGTTTCTCGCCGGGTCGGGGATTGGTGAAGGTTATCTCAATGTCTTCGCCCGGCCTGAAGCCGCTGAGCGTAATGAGTTCTTTGGCCAGGTCCACGATTTTTACCGGCTCACCCATATCCAGCACAAAGATTTCGCCTCCCTTTCCCATCGTTGCCGCCTGCAGCACCAGTTGACTGGCTTCAGGTATGGTCATAAAGTACCGCTTCATCTGCGGGTCTGTCACGGTTAGCGGCCCGCCTTCGGCAATTTGCTTTTTGAAGATGGGCACAACCGAGCCCTCGGAGCCAAGCACATTGCCAAACCGAACGGTGACAAAATGCGTCTGGCTGGTTCTACTTAAATCCTGAATATACATCTCGGCGATGCGCTTGGATGAGCCCATGATACTGGTTGGATTGACGGCTTTGTCGGTGCTGATCATCACGAAATTAGCCGTGCCGAAGCAATCTGCGGTATCCGCAACCACCCTTGTGCCCACAACGTTATTCTTGATAGCCTCTCCGGGGTTGAGTTCCATCAGCGGTACGTGTTTGTGGGCAGCGGCATGAATCACGACCTCTGGTTTGTACTTCTCGAAAATGCGCTCTACGCGGAGCTTGTCGGTAATGTCGCAAATGATGCCTTCAAGGCGAACGGCGGGAAATTGCCTCTGCAATTCTCGCTCAATGTAGAATAGCGGATTTTCGGCCTGCTCAAGGAGCAACAGTAACTTCGGGCTGAATCTACATAGCTGCCGGCACATTTCCGAGCCAATTGAACCACCCGCCCCTGTGACCAGAATTACTTTATCTTTAGTAAACGCTTCTATAGAGTCCTGGTCGAGTTGAACGACTTGTCTGCCCAGCAAATCATTGATATCAACGTCTCGAATTTGAGAGACGCGGAACTTGCCCGAGGCAATATCGGTAATTGCAGGTACTGTTCGGAACCGGATTTTAGCGCCCTGGCACACCTGAATGACCCGCCTTAGCTGCTGATGGCTCGCTGAGGGCATGGCGATGGCAATTTCCTCAATATTGCGGTCGGCGCAGATTTTCGGCAGTTGCTCGACAGTGCCCAGCACTGGGATGCCATGAATGTCAATGCCTTGTTTGATAGGCTCATCGTCTATAAAACCTATCACCTCATATTGGGCTGTGGGCATACGATGGATCTCTCGCAGAAGCGCCTCGCCGGCATTGCCGGCGCCGACTATAAGAAATCTCTTGAGTCGGCTGCCTTGGACCGTGCGGAATTCCTCGTAGTACAGGCGAATTACCATGCGAAGGCCGGCCAGCAGTAGAATTGTGCTGAACATATCGGCCATAACTACACCATCGACCTTCTCTATAGCTGGCAAATTTGTGCGGAGGAGGCCGATATGCGGCACTATCGCAAACCATAAGGCTACGATAATTATAGTGCTTACCAGTGAAGCTCGCAGAATCCCAAGAAGGTCGGAGATCCCTACATAGCGCCACCAGCCACGATATTGCTTGAAAAGTCCAAATACCACCAGCTTGATGGTGATAAAGAGCGGCAAGTAACGAGGATAATCTTTTACAAACCAACGGGCTGGCAATTGCATATCATTCAGCACCAGGAAGGAAAGCATTAAAGAGGCGGCAAAGGCAATTATGTGGGCAAGTATAATCAGTGGCTTGCGAAATCTCAGCAGTACCGTAGGGGAGGAGGCAGGTAGTTGTAACGGGCTTTGATCATTGTTTTTCTGCTGTATATTGTTTGCCGACTCGGACATATCTTCCCAGACGCCATAGCTCTGCCCGCAATTGTTCGCGAGCGTGAATATTAAGAACGGCTTAGGCTGATGTCAAGGAATTACCAGCGCACAACAAACCGCTCCCCCCGATGCAATTTGCGCTAATTGAACACCACGTGTTTTATCACTCTGCCGGCGATTATGAATCCGGCTGTTCTTCTGACTCCGGCTGCGTCTCTGCTTCTTCGGGCTTGGATTCAGGTGTGCTCGGCTCGGTTTTAGTTTCCTCTGGATAGGTGTAGACATCCTCCAGGGCGGTATTGTCAACTTTGTTACGCATCAGCGCGTAAATCACAGTATTGGCTGAAAAATAGAAGCTCACTAAAAAGGAGATAACTAATCCGACCGTGACCAGCACGAATATGTGTACCAAGACAGCCGCGACTGACTCCGTCCATTTGCTTGCTTCGGAGGCCGAGTAGCTCAAGAGGTTAGCGAAGCTTGGCTGCGGCCAGATAGTTTCAAGCTTGCTGTTGTCACCCAGAACGCCCAGTTGGAGAGTTCGGTGAGAGACCCACAGCAGCAGGAACGCGAAAAACCTTACAAACACGTAACAAATTGCCCCGTAGATCGCAGCCAGAGCGGTGTAGAAGCCCATTCGCCATGGTTTTGCGTATATGTAGCTGAAAGAGCGGCTTATGGCGTCGAAGCAGTCTGCATCGTCATATCCCACCGCAGGGAACATCAGATTGAACCCGGCTACTGCTCCTATTAAGACCACCGTTATCAGCCCGCCCGCGAGCAAGGTCAGCGGCATACAAATGCCCACCAGTAGCTCGCCGACCCATGGGATGTTGCCTATCAGACCCAAGACAAAGATGAATAGACCTATGAAAACAATGATGCCCAAGGGCGTTAAAGGAGCGGCGAAGAGACTGACGAACCTTTTTGTGCTGAAGCTCAGGGCCTCACCCAGGCCCGGTTTCTCGCCGCGCGCGAATTGCAGGGCAGCGATTCGGCAGATGGCTCCGCCGGCAATCGAGGCCACAACAAGGGCGATCACAATAAAGACGATACTGTAGACATAATGCTCTATTATGGTCTGTCCAATTGCCTCGAAGAACTCAGCGATGTTTGTAGTCACACCTGGGATGTCAAGCAGCAGCAGTGAGTACACTGCGCCATGAAACCGCGTGGCAAGTGAATCCCACAGGGTGGAGAATATGCCCGCTTCGGATTGTGCATCTGATGTGGCAATGACTACGTAGTCCATGATCCAGCCAGCTATGCACAGAGCGGCCACCGCCAAAAGGGCAATTATCAATTTGCTTGGCTGAATGGCCATGCGGAAAGTCTGGAATATTTTCGTAAACAGAAGATTGTCAAGTGACTGCGGCGCTTCTTTTTCTTTTTCACTGGCCATTTTGCTTCCTTTCAAAAGGGTTATAGTTACCATTGCCTCTGCAAGAAACGGGTGCAAACATATATAGCTCATTTACGGCGGGTTTCAACAAATTTTGCCACATTTTGCTTGCGAATTCCTGTATTTATTGCCTGCCCGAAGGGCGGTCGGGACAAATAGCTGGTGGCTCGCTGGGCTGCTGTAACTGCGGCTGGGAGACTATCTTGTATTCACCATCCAGCCAGGCACCCAGGTCAACGAGTTTGCATCGCCGGCAGCAGAAGGGCAAGAATATGGCCCTGTCGGATTGTTTTCGGGGCGATGCTCTAATGATCTTGTGACAGACTGGGCATCTGCGCATCATGCTAAGATACTGGCCTATCGTTCTATGTGTTAAATTAGACGCGTTTTCTCTTGCCGGGCCTGACTCTCGATAGATGCCTCTCCTGCCTTAGCTTTGCTCCCAGGGTGCTGCGGGCTTGGCACTGGTTATTCCTGCTTGCTTGCCGCGCCTTTTTCCAACATTCGGGCATAGTCAACGCAATATCGCGCCCAGGGCTGAGCTTTAAGTCGGGCTTTCGGTATTGGTTTGCCCGTGCCTTCACAAATGCCGTAAGCTCCCTCTTCTATACGCTGCAGTGCATCGTCGATTTCCTGCAGCAGTTTTCTTTCGCTGTCCATTAAACCCAGCACGAACTCTTGCTCATAGTTGTCGCTTCCGAGGTCTGCCATGTGGATAGGCATACTTGAAAGGTCTCCGCTTGCATCCAGCCGGGATTTCTTAAGAGTCTCTTCCTCGATCTCGCTAACATTTCGCAGAATCTCTCGGCGTTTTTCCAGCAGCATCTGCTTGAAATGCTTAACATCGGCCGCACTCAAATGACTTTTCCTCGGCTTGGCCTGACCGTTTTTAGCTGGAGCTTTTTTTCGTTTCTCGACCACTTCCGATACGCCTTTCTCATTGCCAAACGACCGCTGGCAGCTCAACGCAAACCCATATTATACACACTGCGAGATTTTTTGTACAGAGGTTGTCTTATCCAAATTCGCTATATGTAAGAATAAGTGCCGGCGCTTAACCAGAATAGGTTAGTTACAGTGGTAAGTCTTTGAAAATAAAGCGCTTACGTAGGCAGGCTTGCATGGTTAGTACCGATAATAGCGGCCTTATGAGATGCTGGCTTGCCCACTGTCTTTTGCAAATCTGCCCAGGGGAATGAAAAAATTTTCCTTGCCCACTTTACCGGCAAAGACTCTAACGCCGAAGACTTTTTCAATTTGCTCCGGCGAGAAGATGTCCTTGGCTTTGCCGATGAGGTAGCTGGGAGGATTTTGGGCGCCATTTTTTGGGCCTTGCACAGCCGGTTTCCTGCCTGTCAGAAGCAGGATTTCGTCACAATATTGGGCTGCCAGGTTGATATCGTGCGTTATAGCTACGATTGTTTTGCCTTTTTCGAGTTGAGCGGCTTTGAGCAAATCATATATGTGGACTTGATGTTTTAAGTCGAGAAAGCTGGTCGGCTCGTCCAAAAGCATGATAGCGGTATTCTGGGCAAGGGCCCTGGCGATGAAAACTCGCTGTCGCTCGCCTCCGCTGAGGTTTTTCAGTGGTCGCATGGAAAACTGGGCTGTGTCGGTCGCTTCAAGTGCTTGGTTGACCGCTTCTCTATCCATTTTCCCATCAAATCCAAATGTGCCCAAATATGGCGTCCTCGCCATCGAGACGACCTCTGCGACCGTAAAGTCAAACACGGGCACAAATTCCTGGCGCACAACGGCAATTTTTTGCGCAAGTTTTCTTACGGAATACGATTCTATACGGGCTGTGTCTATCATTATGGAGCCGGCCTCGGGCCTGAGCAGTCCGCAGAGCAGATTCAGCAGGGTGGTTTTGCCTGCCCCGTTTGGGCCTGCTACGGATAAGAATGTTCCCGCCTTGACACCAAAGCTGACGTCTTGTAAAATCCTGCTCTGGGGGACATAGCCGAAACTCACATTCTTGACTTCTATGATGCTGCTCATTTTAACCAACTGATTTTTCTACTATGTCTGGCCAGTAAAACCAGGAAGAACGGCCCGCCGGCGATGGCCGTAATCACGCCGACAGGTAATTGGGCAGGGGCAACAATTATTCGTGCAAGCGTGTCGGCGGCAACAAGAAATGCACCGCCGATTATCGCGCTAATAGGCAGCAATTGCCGGTGGTCAGGTCCGCATACCAGGCGAACTCCATGAGGAACGACCAGACCCACAAACCCGACCAGGCCGCTGAGGCTTACAGCGATAGCAGTTATAAAGGCTGCAAGGGCAAAGGCAACTATTTGGGTTTTTGCCGTGTCCACGCCGAGGCCCTTAGCCTCCTGTTCTCCGAGGCTCACAATATTCAGCCGGTGAGAAACGCTAAATAGGCCAACAGTGCCTGCCAGGATACAGCCTGCGCTAACGCCCAGTACGGATAGACCCCTTTCTGTTATATTGCCCATCAGCCAAAATATGGTCCAATATACTTGGTCACTTCTGGCTATGGATGTAAGAAACATAATAACCGCTGATAAGAAGGCATTTATTACCACGCCGGCCAGCAGCAGATTTGTTATTTGAGACTTTCCGGCAGCACGTCCGATGAGCCAGACGAGCCAGACGGTGATAATCGCTCCCGCGAATGCGAAGGCTGCTATGGGTGACCCGCCCCAGAAGGTCCAGGTTGCACCGGATAAAACCGCGGTAATCGCCCCCAATCCTGCGCCGCTGGATATTCCAAGGATATAGGGGTCTGCCAGCGGATTTCGTAGAATTGCCTGCAGGACCACTCCCGAACAGGCTAAAGCTGCTCCCACCAAAGCAGCCAGAACCACTCGCGGCAGTCTGATGCCGACCAGGATTTCATAGTCGATGTTTTCGCCCGGCGACTTGCCGGGACCGGCGAAAACTTTTTCTAATGAAATCTTTCGTGGTCCCTCCGGCGGGCGTATTTTCCCCGTCAAAGTGCATAATGCCATTACCGCCGCCAGCGCCGCCAAGCAGAGCGAAACTCTGATTGCCAGACTTCTTGCGGTCAGAACTTGAGCCATTGGTTCACCTGATTCCTAACGCAGTTTCTTGCTGGTGCTCATCGAGCTCCGGATGCAAACAGCGGACAACCAGCTCCAGTCCCTGGCATAATCTTGGGCCTAATCTCAACGTGGTATCCGGATCAATAACATAAATTCTGTTATTCTTGACAGCAGGCAATTCGCGCCGTTTGCTCCAGAACATTTCAGCCGCTTGCTGTTCCGCGTGGATATTGTCTGTGGTCATTGCAGACTGGATTATAATATCTGCAGCGGAGGCCAGAAGTTCTTCAGTACTTAGAGGCGGATATTGTTGAATAGTAGGCCCGATAGCATTTTCTCCACCGACCAGCTCTAATAACTCGTTTAAGAACGTCTTTCTGCCTGCCACGCGTAAAGGTTCAGTCTGTACTACCCATAGGACTTTGACTTTATTCGTTCCGGCAAGTTTCGATCTCAGATTGTCCAGCCGATTGGTGATGTCTTCAACCAGTTTGTCGGCACGGTTTTGGGCACCGGTGGCGGCGCCAACAGCTTTGATTCCGGCCAGAAGTTCTTCAATAGTCTCGATTCTCAGGGTCAAAACCTTGTAGCCTAGGCGCTTCAAGGCTTCCGCCACCGTTTTTTGCTGCTCAAACCACTCCGTAATCACTAAATCGGGCCTGGACGCAATAATGGCTTCGGTATTGGGCTGCCAGAATGTCCCCACCTTATTCTTGTTGGCTGTCTCGGGCGGGTAATCGCTGTCGCTGGAAACAGCAACGATTTTTTCTCCGAGGCCCAGCGCAAAGAGAATTTCAGTAAGGTTTGGCGCAAGCGAAACGATCCGGTCAGGCCCAGTTGGCAAGCCAGTAGTGGCCGCATCCTGGTCTGGAAGCATTTTAACTATAAGAAATCCTGCGCCGGCCAGGCATAAGATTGTCAGTAATAGCCACCACAACTTCCTCATTTAGGTCCTCTTAAACTGTTTTTCCAGTTCGCTTATCGAGAATTTTATTGTGGTGGGTCTGCCGTGGGGGCACCGACCTGCAGATTCTGTGCGCTGCCTATCCGCAAGCAATTGTACTAT
The DNA here is from genome assembly GCA_964567045.1 of uncultured Pirellulales bacterium. Taxonomy (GTDB): domain Bacteria; phylum Planctomycetota; class Phycisphaerae; order Sedimentisphaerales; family Anaerobacaceae; genus JAFNGF01. Next base: position 13,844 of record CAZMLE010000001.1, read on the forward strand.
TTCGCTGTTGCTTAGCTTTTGCCCTGCCTTGATCGCCGCCTTGCACGCAGCCATGTTTAGAACTTCATCGAGCAGTCTTTCCGGGTCAAGCTCGCCGGCCTTATCGGTTAGCAGGTCTGTCAAATCCTGGACAAAGTCTATGGGTGCCGCCCGTGCCAGCAGGGTGGGAAATGCCTGAATGGCCATAGTCTTGGGACCAAAGGGCACAAGTTCTATTCCCAATAGTTCGATGAGCTTGGCGTTGGTTCGCAGCGCATCCGCTTGGGTATCACTTATCTCAAAGCTTTCCGGTATTAGCAATCGCTGAGACTCGAGTTTGCCGGCAGATACTCGCCTGGAGAGGTCCTCATAAAGTAGCCGCTCATGCAGTGCATGCTGGTCAACAACGACAAATCCATCATCTGTCTGCTCGATAATGAAGCTGTCGTGTATCTGCAGGAATTTGGCTTCTGGGGCAGTGATTTGCTGCTGCGGGTGGTGCGCCGCCTGCTCTTCGGCTCTCTGTCGGGCGTCAAAAGGTGGCCTGCTGAACTGCCTTGCCGGTGCAGGGCTGAATTGCTGCTGCGTTTGAATGGGTCTGTGCTTCTTGAAGAATTCAGCCATCGCGTCAGCAATCTTCTGGCTTCTGGCGGTGCCCTCGTGGACACCCACTGGTTGTCCGGCTACTGATTCTGTCCCGGCTGTCGCTGGCAGTTTTGCAGGCGTTTGAAGGTCTGTGCCTAAGAGCTTCTCCCGCAGACAGCCCAGTATCTGAGAATGGATGAGATTGGCGTTGTAAAAACGCACCTCAATTTTGGTGGGATGCACGTTCACGTCATAGTCTTCGTAGGGCATCTGAAGGAATAGGAAGACAACAGGGAATCTGTCTGACTCTAAGCTGCCGCGGTATGCTTCTTTGACGGCGTGCGAGATGAATTTGTCGCGGATGAATCGGCCATTTAGAAACACATACTGGAATGCGCTGCTTGTTCTTGAAGCGCCGGGCGTACCCAATAGGGCAAAAATGTGCATCTGTTTTTCATCGCTTTCGGCTTCAACCAGATTTTCGGAAATCTCCGATGAAAATAGCTCAGCTATTCGCTGACGGATGCTTTCGCTGCCCGACAACCGATAAAGCTCTCTGCCATTGTGTATCAGTATTACATCGAGTCCACTATTGGCCAGTGCAACGCGGGTGAATTGCTCAGTAATGTGGCCCATTTCGGTGTTGGCGGTTCGCAGGAACTTGCGCCTGGCAGGCAATCTGTAAAAGAGGTCTCTTACCTGGATTGTTGTGCCATAATCGGCGCTGCATGGAACGACACTGCCTTTATTTCCACAATCAATCTCAACACAATTTGCTCCGGCTGAATCCTTTCTTCGGCTTAGCGCTTTAACTTGTGCAACCGAGGCGATACTGGCCAGTGCTTCGCCTCTGAATCCGAGCGTCGATATAGCCCGGAGGTCTTCGGTCGTTTTGATCTTGCTTGTGGTGTGCGGCTCAAATGCACAGGCGAGGTCCTCAGCATCCATTCCGCTGCCATCATCGCCGACCGATATTAGTTTTCGGCCACCATCTTCGATGGACACAATTATTCTTGTTGCCCCGGCATCGATGCTGTTTTCCATCAATTCCTTGACCACGCTGGCAGGCCGTTCGATTACCTCACCAGCCGCAATCATATTCATCATATTCTGGTCAAGAACTTTTATCTGTCCCATAGTTGTCTTATTGTATTCATTTCTTACGGGAATTCCAGTATTTCGTTGAGACACGGAGTTACACAGACCTGTCCTGAGCAGAGCCGAAGGATTAACACTGGTTTATTAACAACAAGATAAAACTTGGTGCCTTATTATAGAGACAAGCAAGGAGGCGACAGGAGGGGATATTCAAGATGTTAAAAGACAGTTGAATGGAGTTTTCATTGAAGCCGTAAACGATGGCAATCTTCCGGCCGTGCAAGCATTGCTTGATGCTGGCGCGGATGTTAATTCTTAGAGTATCGCTTTGGCGAAAGAACGGCTCTGATAATTGCAACGGACAAAGGTCATGTGGAGGTCGTCAAGCTCCTGCTGGAAAATGGCGCTGATGTAAATGCTAAGGATACCAATGGTAGAACGACCTTAGGGGCGGCAAGAAGAAACAGCCATGAAGACATTGTGCAACTTCTCGAAAAAGAAAAAGCCGGCGCAAAGGAATAGATTGTTGTGGCAAAAAATATTCCTGTTAAGGCAGGAGCAGGGTTTGAAAAACATAATTGGAAAAGATGACCCCGTCATAGTGATGGCGGAAAACAAAACAAAGACCCTGCCATAGTGATGGCAGAAATGAAATATAAACTCCACCATAATTATAACCCTGCCATAGTGATGGCGGAAAAGGAGACCCCGCCATGTGATGGCGGGGCTAACCAACGTCAAAGAATTGAAAAAAGGTTGTGGACAAAATAAATTGCGGATATTATCAAAAAATGATGAAAAGAATAATTGGTTATATGATTACCTGGACTACTTACGGAAGCTGGCTGCAGGGGGAGAAAAAAGGATATGTAAAAAATGGTAAAATCCTTGCGCAAAGCGATAAATTAAAATCGGCAAATCAAAGGCAACAAAAATATCCGAAGGTCAAACTTAATTCAGAACAAAAACAAATTGTCCAAAATTCAATTATCGAAGAAGCCCAGAGAATAAATCACAAAATACTTGCGATAGCAGTTTGCTCAAACCATGTGCATATAGTCGCTGTAGTTTCCGAAGAATCAATCGAACAGGCTGTTCATCGATATAAATATTCAGCAACTTTGGCACTGCGTAAATTCGCAAGTCAAGGCAAAATATGGTCAACGGGATTTGATAAGAGATTCTGTTTCACGGATAAAGAAATTGAAAACAAAGTCAGATATGTGCGAAGTCATAATAATGGTTAGCCCTGCGACCACGTCGCAGGGTTTCAAACCTAATCGGAAAAGATGACCCCGCCACGCGGTGGCGGGAGTTATAACCCCGCCATGTGATGGCGGGGCTAACCATCAATTTTATATGTCAAGGTAAAAGCAGACTTTGGCCGGTCATTTCTTCGGGTTTCGGCAGGCCCATCATCTCCAGTAGCGTAGGTCCAATGTCGGCTAATCTACCTCCTTCTCGCAGCTTCCTGTTTTTGTAGCGATCGTCAAATACAATGAGCGGCACATCAAAAAGCGTGTGGGCGGTGTGCGGCTGATTCTTTGGCGTATCCCACATTCTCTCAAAGTTGCCGTGGTCGGCGGTGATAATTGCCGCGCCGCCAAGACTCTTGACTTTATCGAGGATTTTGCCCACACACTGGTCGACAGCTTCTGCTGCTTTGATTGCCGCTGATAGCACCCCCGTGTGGCCGACCATATCGGGATTAGCAAAGTTGACTACCATTACGTCGTACTTGTTTGAGTCGAGTCTATTCAGGACAACGTCGGTAACCTCATAGGCGCTCATTTCGGGCTTCAGGTCGTAGGTTTTGACTCGCGGCGAAGGCACAATCTGCCTGTCTTCGCCCCGGAAAGGCTTTTCGGTATAATCATTGAAGAAGAAGGTGACGTGGGCGTATTTTTCGGTCTCGGCGCAGCGGAATTGTTTCAGCCCCAGGCAGCTCCAGTATGCTCCCAGGACGTTTCTCATTTTCGGCGGTTTGGGAAATGCGACCGGTGCAGGTATCGTTGCATCGTACTCGGTCATACACACAAAACGTATATCGGGCTTGGTTGCTCTGGGAAATTCTTTAAAGTCCGGCTCGACAAATGCTCGCGTGATTTCGCGCGGCCTGTCGCCGCGAAAGTTGAAAAACACCACGCCGTCCCCGTCAGCTATCGTGGCCAGCGATTCATTGTCGCTGTTGACAATACACGCTGGCTCGATGAATTCATCGGTGACACCTTTTTCATAGCTCTTAGCGACAGCCTCGGCTGCGCTATTTGCCTTGATGCCCTTGCCAAACCGCATACACTCATAAGCTTTTTGCACGCGGTCCCATCGGCTGTCACGGTCCATCGCGAAAAATCTGCCCATAACTGTCGCGATCTTGCCTACGCCAATTTCTTGTGCCTTTTTCTCAATGTCGGCTATGTACCCTGCTCCGCTGTCCGGCGGTGAATCTCGCCCATCCGTGAAGGCGTGGATAAAAACGTCTTTTACGTCGTTTCTTTTTGCAAGCTCAAGCAGGCCGTACAAATGGTCCAGCAGGGAATGCACGCCAATGTCACTACACAAGCCCATGATGTGCATTCTGCTGTGGCTGGTTTTGACAAACTTGATAAGGTTGTGGAACTCCGCGTTCTGGAAAAATGAGCCATCGCGAATGGCTTTGCTTATTCTGACAGATTCCTGCGGGACGATTCGGCCGGCTCCGATATTTTGGTGCCCGACTTCGCTATTGCCCATTGTTCCTTCGGGCAGCCCCACATCTTCGCCGCTGGTGTGGATAAGGCAGTTCGGATACTCAGCCATTAGCATATCGTCTACGGGAGTGTGGGCGCACTTGATGGCGTTATATTCATCTTCGTCCTTGTTGGGGTTATAACCCCAACCGTCACGGATAATCAGTACAAACGGTCTCGTTTTCAAGTCTACTTTTTCTTTTGCCATTGAAGAAATACCCTTTCCAGCAAAAGCAACACAGACGACGCGCTGCCTCATCTGACCTTTAGATTCCAGTCGATTTGGATCAATATGATACGGGGCTGCATTAAACGTGTCAAACATTTAGAAGACATTGGTGCCAGCGGAGAATCTCTCCGCCGCTAAAAGTCTTTGACAGCAATGGTTATCGGATTATAATTGCCGCCGAATTGGAATTGAGAATTAAGAATTAAGAATGGAGAAAGTACAATTCTCAATTCTGCATTCTAAATTCTAAACTGGGATTCAGGTGGTGGAATCCAAAGGACAAAATAGTAACGCCCGGCCAAGTTTGGCTCGGGCTTTTCTGAGATGCCGGTCTCTGGCACTACCGGATTTGACGGCACAACTGACTTTCTGGCCCCTAATGGCAGCGGGTCTGGCGCTGGATTTGTGGAGTAAGAGCATCGTGTTCAGTTGGCTGACGCAGAAGCCCGGCAATAGTGTTTCCATAATAGATGGTTTTTTGCGACTGGTCATGGCACTGAACGATGGGGGTGCTTTCGGCATATTTTCCGGCAGGCCTTATTTGTTAGCGGCAGTTTCAGTTGTCGCACTGGTAGTGATCTCTGTGGTTTTTTTCCTTAGTGCGGGTCAGCATAGACTGGTTCACGTTGCTCTGGCGCTGTTCGCTGCCGGTGTTTGCGGCAATCTCTGGGACAGAGTCTTTAACCAGGGTCATGTGCGCGACTTTATTGATGTGTACTACCGCGACTATCGTTGGCCTGCCTTCAACGTGGCAGACACTATGCTTTGCATCGGCGTTGGATTGCTGCTTATCTCGAGTCTGCGCGTCACCAAGCGGGCTTGACAGTCTTTACGCCCTCATTTCTACTGCGAAGTCTGTTCGAACACATGCTCGGCAACATAAATAGGAATGTTTGACCCCGCTCCCAGAGCAATGGCGTCGGAAGGGCGGGAGTCAATTGTGACCGTTCGGCCGTTCAAAGTCAGATGTATCTGGGCATAGAAGGTATGATTGCGCAGGTCATTTATGACAATCTTTTCTATCTTAGCGCCGAGATTCTCGATTACGCAGTCAAGCAGATCGTGTGTCATGGGCCGAGGCGGCTTGATGCCCTTTAACCGGCGGTCAATGGCGAAAATCTCAACTATGCCAATGACAATGGGGAAGCCGCGTTCACCTTGCCGCTCCTTCAAAACAATTATTTGTTGGTCCGATGCCTCGTTAATAATTATGCGCGACAGTTCAACTTCCACATCCATTTTGGTCCACCCTTCGTATGTCAGCCGTCCAACTCAAAAAGGTGCTTCCGGACAGTCTCCAACTGTTCTTGAAGCTGGGCCAGTTTTTCCCTGGCCTGAGCAACAACTTCGGGCTTGGCCTTAGTAACAAACTCTTTGTTTTTGAGCTTGACCTCGACCGCTTTTTTGGCTGCTTCTACGTGTTGCTTTTGTTTTTCCAGTCGTTGTCGTTCAGCCTGCGGGTCGATCATGTCGTGAACGTAAATCCGTAAGTCTCCGACGATGGCAGTAGCGGCATTTCGCGGTTTTGCCCTTTCTGCACCTGCCTCAAAATCTTTCGCGCCGCCTAACTGCTTAATAAGTCGTGCGTTTTCATTCAAGATATCTACGGTTTTTGGCGGCGCTTGTGCGGAAACCTTGAAAAGCTCGTCCAGCGGCCTGTTATATTTGCTTCTAATGTCCCGAATAGCCCTTATGGTGTCCTGGGCAATCTGTATCTGCTCTTCCATGCTCTGGTTGATAAGAGAACTCGCGTCTCTGGGCCATTCGGCTATTACCAGAGCTACCGAGTGCTTTGCTTGCGCTATGCCCTGCAGCTGCCTTACTGGTGCGATTTCATTCAGCTTCTGGAATATTCCCTCGGTTATAAACGGCACAAATGGGTGCAGAAGCCGCAAGGTCTGGTCCAGCACAAAGGCCAAGACGTTTTGAGCAATAGGTTTTTGCCGCCCATCCTGCATTCTCGGCTTGATCCACTCAAGATACCAGTCGCAGAATTCGTTCCAGAAGAATCTATAAAGCTGCGCTAAAGGCTCACTATATTTGTACCGGTTAAGCGAATCTGTGACCTCAGAGATAGTCCGGCCCAGGCGTGAAAGAATCCATCTGTCGGTGATATCCATTTTGTCGCGGTCGAATTTGGCGGCGTCAATGCCCTCAAGATTCATCAAGGCAAAACGCGAGGCGTTCCAGAGCTTGTTGCAGAAGTTTCGGCCGATGTCAAACTTGGGCGAGGTATTTGCCTGTCGTCCATCGGGCAGCGTCATCGAGATCACCGGCATCCGAATATCCTGCGTATCGGTGGTCATACTGGCCAGCGTGAACCGCATCGCGTCAGCGCCGTGGCTATTTATGGCTACCAGCGGGTCAATTCCATTGCCCAGGCTCTTAGACATCTTTCGCCCTTCGCCATCCTGTATCATCGCGTGGATGTAAACGTCGGTGAATGGAATATCGCCCACGCAGTACTGTCCCATCATCACCATACGCGAAACCCATAAGGTGATAATTTCGCGTGCCGTGCAAAGTACATCGCCGGGATAGAATGTTTTTAGTTCCGGCGTATCATCCGGCCAGCCCATCGTGCTGAAGGGCCAAAGGGCTGAGGAAAACCAGGTATCGAGGACATCGTGGTCCTGGACTAGATCAGCAGAGCCGCACTTTTCACAGTTTTCAGGATCCACCAGACCGGAATTGAATTGACCACATTTCTGGCAGTACCAGATCGGGATTTGGTGTCCCCACCAGAGTTGTCTGCTTATTGGCCAGTCGCGGAGGTTTTCCAGCCAGGTTTGATAGGTTTGGGCGTAGCGCTGCGGGATGAATCGCAGCCGACCGTCGAGCAAAGGCTTTAGCGCCAAGCCGGCCAAGGAATTTACCGGCACGTCCGTTCCTTCGATCAAGCCTTGCCCGAATTTTTCGGCGAGATAATCAATCGGTTTTTTGACTGCGATGTACCACTGGTCGGAAAGATACGGCTCAATCGGCACGTGACTTCGGTAGCTGTGACCGACTTCGTGTGTGTAGTCCCGAACGTTTTGAAGAAGGTCCTCCGTGCGGAACCACTCGACGATTGCCTCGCGTGCCTCAAAGCGGTCCATGCCAAGCAAACTCTGCGCCTCCGGAGCATCGGCATCCGACCAGCCGTGTTTGTCGCTGATCGAACCATCCGGCGCCAGCACGTTGATGACAGGTAGGTTATGTCTCTGGCCGATCTCCCAGTCATCCGGATCGTGAGCCGGCGTAACCTTCAAGAAGCCGGTCGAGAATTTCGCCTTCTCATCGTCACTGCTGGGATCGGGCAGGACAACGTGCTCATCTGCAATGACAGGGATAATGCGGCCCACGATGGGAAGCAGGACTTTTTTGCCAACGAGGAACTTTGCCCGTGGGTCTGCCGGATTCATCGCAACCGCTGTATCCCCAAGCATTGTCTCCGGCCGGGTCGTTGCGACGGTGATATACTCAATTGTGAGTGGCACGGCCATCTTGGCCGTGTTTTCGTGCCGTGTCCGGGCATCTTGCCCGTGGTTATCTATCTTTGCGCCTACCCAGGGCCAATCACTGAGCCCGGCCTTGTTCGGATTCGAGAGAACATAATTTACTTGATGATCGAAATCTTCCTGGTCACGAATTAGGTGGTCGTAATACTCGCTTTGCCAGAAAGCGCCGGTGCGCCTAAGCAGCTCATTGGCCTTGTTTGCTGTGTAGGATTTCCAAGAACGAAGGATGTCTGGCAGTTCGATCCCCTGATAAGGTTTAAGAATTGCGTGGACGTGATTAGGCATAACAGCCCACGCGATCAGATCATATCGTTTACCATCAGAGCACTTTAGAGCATTCGCAACTAATTCAGCGACCTTTGGCTCCCGCAGATAGCATTGCCCGTGCCCTGCGTTGAGATATGACTCAACACTGTCGCAATAGAGCCGGGCAAGCTCTCGTTGCTGTTGTGATGTTAGCTCACGACCCTGGGTCTCGTCCAGGTGAACAATCTTGTCCCGCTCTACGCGCCATCGTTCGAGCACATCAGCAGGCAGTGAATCAGCCAGACGGAATGTTACAGTGTATGTCGCAGCGGTTTGGGTCCAGTGGGGCAGGTATGCGCCATTTTGTTTATGGACCTGATGGTCCACGGCCTGGAAGGCCGTGCCACGCGGTATCTGGACCGGCTCGACAAGCGGATACTTCAGATACCAGAAATGTCCCTGCACCGTCTCGTGTTCGACCTCGTCATCAGCCAATACTGTCTGCGTAGCGGGGTCCCAATTGACCAGTCTTTTGCCGCGATATATCAAGCCGTCCTTGAAAAGTCTGAAAAACGCAGCCCGAACGGCTTTTGCACATACCTGGTCCATTGTAAAGCGGGTCCGCTCCCAGTCGCAGGAGCAGCCCATCGCTTTTAGCTGGCTGATTATTGTGGCCTCGTATTCGTCCTTCCAGGCTTGAACTCGCGAGACAAACTCCTGTCGGTCGAGGTCGGTTCGGCGTTTGCCTTCTTCGGCAAGTATTCGCTTCTCGACAACGGTTTGAGTGGCAATGCCGGCGTGGTCGGTGCCGGGCATCCACAGGGTGTTGTATTGCTGCATTCGGCGGAATCTGATCAAGATGTCCTGTAATGTGTTGTTCAGGGCGTGGCCAAGATGCAGCGGTGCTGTTACGTTGGGAGGCGGAATCACGATAGTATACGGCCTGTTCTGAGGCGCAGCCGAAGAATCTCGCTCCGGCCGGTCGGTTCCTTCGCGGAGTTGACCCTTGAGCGAAGCGAAGGGCTCAGGACAAGCGTGGAAATATCTGCCGGAAGACCAAATCTCGCTCGTTTGCTGCTCTATCGTCTTAGGCTCATAAACTTTTGCAAGTTCTTCGCTCATATTTTGCCAGGTTTAGATGGTTGCCTATAAAAAATTCCGGCGAATGCAAACCAGCCGGAATGCTATGTTAATAAAAGCAAACGGAAATGTAAAGCGAACACTTAAGTTAAGCCAGCATCTTTATATGCTGGGTGCGCAAAAATGCTTAGTTAGGTTTCTTTAGCGAGTCCTGGATTTCCTCCATTAGCGATTCTATAAATTTCAGCCACGCGTGCTCGTTTATGACCTGTCGTAATTCGGGGTCGAGCCAAACATCCTCAAGCCACTTCTTCTTAAATGTTTAGTTCGTAATAGCAATTATGTCTTCTCGTGGTATTTATTCGCCTGTTAGGATCTCAAAGTTGAACAGGTACTCAAAAAGTCTATTAGACATCCAATCTTTTACGTGAATATTCATAATTATCAAACCATTTTGTTTTGCCGTGAAAGCTTGTGAAGGACAAGATGGACCCAAGTATGCAGATTCACCTGGCTCAAGGCGATAAACTGCAGCGCATAGGACGGAATCACCAATAACTTCAACATGATTCTGTGGCGACAAGTCCCAACCATAGAGATTAAATACACTCACTTTTTGACATCCAAGATTGGAAACTTTAATTCTTATAACAAAAATGTCCCCGATTCTTAGTTTTTCAGCTTCTTCTATTTCTTTGAACCAACCTTCGACAAGTTCACCTTTGATTATTTTAACGTCAGTAATTTGAACCTGAACCTCAGGAGAATTGCATTCCATCCAATGCGAGGCCATAATCGCAAAGTCGGCAAAATCTACTTTGCAGTCTCCATTTATATCGCCTGCGACGATCGTTTCGCAAGGCGGTTGGCCGAAGTAGGATTTGCTGGCCTCCTCTGTGCCGCCGTAGGCTCCCATATTGATTCTGCCACCATTTGGAAACGGCTCAAGGCCTACAGGCGACATTGGGTCGCCGGCATCGATGCAGGGACTTGTAACATCACCTTTGACCCAGTCCGCCACAGAGGGATCCCATCGACCTGCCTGGGATTTCAAATGATGGTCTCCACCTTCCGGCTGCGCGAAAAGCGGGTCTGCCTCAATGTTGCCATCACCCCAAACCACACGCTCACATGGGTCATAAACCGCTGTCTGACCGCCTTCCAGGTCACTATAGCTGATCTTTATCTCTGAACCGTCATTGCTCCATATTTCACCACCGCCATCCCAGAGGATGCAGTTCATTATTTGAAGGTCGCTTGGATACTTCTGCCCGTAAGAATTGCAAGCCAGAGCGTTGCCCTCAACTGCTGAATTTGCCGCAAATGTGCAATTGGTAAATGTGGCGCCGGAATAAGTGCTGTAAACAGCACCCCCGGTGTCGTCTGCTGAATTCTGGCTGAAGGTGGAGCTATTTACCACTGGGTGACTATAACTGCTATTGCACATCGCTGCACCATGACCAGTAAATTCTTCGCCAGAGTAATATGCCCTGTTGCCGATGAAAAGGCAGTTAGTCAGTACCGGGCTGCTATGGTTGTTGTGCACTGCACCACCCTGGGTGGCCGAGTTGCCGATGAAAAGAGAGTCAGTCAGTACGGGGTTGCTACGGTAGTTGCGCATTGCACCACCGTAGGTGGCCGAGTTGCCGATGAACCTACACCCCAGTACTGTCGGACTCGAAAAGTCATTGATCATTCCACCGCCGCTATTGCTACTGAAGGTGCTGTTGAGCACCGTTGGATTGCTCCCCTGGTTGTACATTCCGGTGTTGCGCATTCCGCCGCCCATGTTTGCCTTGAACGTGCATGTGCTTATTGTCGGATTGCTGTTGACCCGATTGCAGATGCCAGCAGCACCTCCTTTGGCTGAGTTCCGAATAAAGGTGCAATTGACCACTGTCGGGCTGCCCGAAAAGTTGTCCATACCAGCCCCAGGAAGAGGATAACCACGAGAGTCAGGAACGACGATGTCGTAGTTCCCCCCGGTTACGGTGAAACCATCGAGCACGGCGGTAACGTTTGTGCGGTAACCTTTAACAATAGTAAGGCTGTTCTCGGTTCTGGTGAGCTCGTTCAGCAACCCACTCGTATCATTCACATCAACATCATTGCCAAGCAGGTCCCCGCTTAGGGTACTCTCATACAAAGTAATATCCCTGTTGTTAGGGTCTGGTTCACCAAAACCGGCATAGCCGCCTTTAAGCGTCACGCCGTTTATGAGCCGAAAAGTGGCCGTCCGATCTCCCGGCGTAACTCCAACTCTCTGGTCCGGCTTATACACGCCTTGAGCGACTCGAATTTCTACCGGCTTTTGCGCCGAATTGGCATCGGCTAAGGCATCCTGCAGATACTTGTAGGCATCCTGCCAGGTTGAGCCGTCGTTCGCACCGCTGGCATCCGCGTCAACATAAATTATTCGGCCCGCCACAAAAGAGGGGACACACAGCACTACCGGAAAGAGTGAAATCACGAACCACGTCTTTAGATTTGTCGCATTGTGCACTTCTATCCCCCCTCATGCAAAACCAGAAATTCAATCCTCGTGACCTGCCAGCATACTTGTAATTGGCTTAATCCAGGTTCATGGTCATCAGGAATTCCGCGTTGGTTCGGGTTTTAGAAAGCCTGTTTTTAAGCAGTTCAACCGATTCGACTGGATTTAGTTCGCTAAGAACCCTCCGGAGCCGATATACCAGCTCCAGCTCCTTCGGATCGAGCAGCAATTCTTCTCTTCTGGTTCCGCTGCGACTGATTTCTATGGCAGGCCAGATTCTTTTATCGACCAGCCGCCTATCAAGGTGCAGCTCCATATTGCCGGTCGCCTTGAATTCCTCAAAGATTACTTCATCCATTTTTGAGCCGGTATCTACCAGGCAGGTTGCGAAGATGCTCAACGAGCCGCCTTCTTCGATGTTTCTTGCGGCGCCAAAGAATTTCTTAGGCATCTGCATTGCGCTGGCGTCGACGCCGCCGGTAAGGATTCTGCCCGAATGGGGCGTTTCATTATTGTAGGCACGGGCCAGTCGGGTTAGTGAGTCCAGTAGAATTACAACGTCCTGCCCGTACTCAACCATTCGCTTGGCTTTTTCAATGACGACTTCTGCTACCTGGCAGTGACGTGCAGCCGGCTCATCGAAAGTGGAGCTTATAACCTCGACATCGGGGCCGACTTTGCGTTCCATTTCTGTGACCTCTTCGGGCCTTTCATCGATCAGCAGCACTATCAGTCTGACGTCGGGATGGTTCGTAGTGATGGCGTTTGCCATTTTCTGCAGCAGGATCGTCTTGCCGGTTCGCGGTGCGGCAACTATCAGCCCGCGCTGACCCTTACCCACCGGGGTCACCAAATCGATTATTCGCATATTCAGTTCTTCGTGTGTCGTCTCGAGTATAAAACGCTGCTCCGGATGCAGGGGCGTCAAATCGCTGAATACTATCTTATCCGCAAGCAGATCGGGGTTTTCATAATTGATCGCCTCTACCCGGAGAAGAGCAAAATATTTCTCCGAATCTTTCGGCGGTCTGATTTGCCCTGAGACGATATTTCCGGTGCGCAGGCCGAAACGTCTGATTTGAGACGGTGATACATAGATGTCGTCGGACGAAGACAAGTAATTATACTCAGCATTTCGGAGAAATCCGTAACCGTCTGGCAGGACTTCCAAAACCCCTTCGCCGTACATTAAGCCGTTTTGGTGGATGCGCTCCTTAAGGATTCTAAAAATCAAATCCTGCTTTTTGAGCGCACTATATTCTGTGATGCCGTCTTTCTTGGCAATGTCGTGCAGCTCTGCGACCGTTAGCTTCTGCAGGTCCATCAAGTATAGGTTGCCTTTTTTTATCCGTTCGTACTTGGCATGTGTAGATTCTTCTTCCGACATCGCTTCCTGTTGCACCTCTTCGGTCGTTGGGACGTCCAGTGCCTCGTTGGTGCTCTCGGTAGCCGTGACAGGGCTGTTCTCTGCTTGGGGTTGCTCGGCTTGCTCGGCGACAATCTGCTCCTCTTCAGCCTTCTTCCTTATGGTTCTGCGTTTCTTCGCTGTAGGTCTTTCATTTCTTGCGGCAGCTTTAGCCATGATTACTCCTTCTGCATATTGCAAAACATTTCTCTTACCGCTGCGAAAGCAGTGGTCTTATTCAGTCAAATAACCTGCCTTGTAGTAGCTTGGTTGGGTTTGGGCTTTGAATAATTAGATAGCAAAAGTAAGAGTCTACATTGCAACCGCCAGTACTAATGTACAGTCAAGCCAACCTACCCGTTATCCACTATATGAGAGAGGGTATCACTGACTTGTCTGACTAATGCCGTGAAGTCAGAATTGTTATTAATGAGATTATCGGCGATGTCAACCTTGTTGTCCAGAGAAATCTGAAATTTTTCTCGAATTTTAATCTGATTTTCGTCAAAACCCATTTTTTTTGCCCTATCCACCCGCAACCGGCGTTTGCAGCCGACGAAGATGAGCTTATCGCAGCGTTTAGCCCAGCCGACTTCGACCAATAGTGGCATATCCAGCACAATGGCCTTGACTTGATTTTGGCGGCTATATCTCTTTATGAGTTCGTCGGTCCGTTTCAGGATAACAGGGTGGATCATTCTGTTAAGTGACAGTAGCTTATCGGCATCGGCAAAAACGATATCGCTCAGTTTCCTGCGGTCGATTCGCCCTGATGGGCCCAAAATTCCTTTCCCGAAAAGGCCGATTATTTTCTGCCTAACGTCCTTCTTGCCAAGCGCCTTATGCCCAATTTTGTCGGCATCGATGACCTTACAGCCTAACTTGCCCAGTTCGGAAGCAACCGTACTTTTGCCGGACCCGATGCCACCCAAAATGCCTATTATTGGTTTTCTGCCGCTACCACCCACGCCTGAGCAATTTAGCGGTTTCCTCCAATCGAGTCAAAGATATTTTACTATCTCGGCTATGCTCGTGTCAAGTCCGAAAGTGAATTTTTGCTCAACTTATCGAGTTATTTGTTCCGATTCTATTTTACGAATATGCTGAACAGCGACCAACTGCCAACGATCAGAAAGCCGGCAAACGAAAGCCAGAGCATCACATCCCAGGCCCGACCTGGCTGAAGACGCACATCACTGCGCTTGTAGCGGAAGTATAAAGCCGCGGCACCCAGCAACGGCAACATTACCGACTGCGCGATGCCGCAGGCCAGGACCATCGCGGCGGGGGCTTGCACGCATACGTACAGCCCAAACGCCACAATAGGCCAGATGGCACTGATAATGGGTGTCCACTTCGCCCGTGCTGCTTCCGAGCCGTCGGTAAGCCCGATCAATCCGAGCGCATCGGCAACCATTCGGGCGTTACCGGCTGCGGCCACAAAGAATGTCGAATACAGCACCGCGAACGCCCCGGCCAGAAACACTACATAGGCCCACGAGCCAAAGACGGGGATGTACATTGCTGCCAGCGTCCGCACCATGTCTCTACCGGCAGGATCCAGACCGATTCGCCCCAGCACGGCAGCCCCGAGCAAGTAGAAAGCGACCGTTACGAACGTATACACGACCATCGATGCCCATGCGTCGATGTGCAGCACGCGCACCCACCCGCGGGCTCGGTCGGCCCACTGCTCGGTGACGTTACGCCTGCCGGTGAATTTAGCGTAGCCTTTCTCGAGGCACCAGTAGGGATACATGATTAGCTCAGCCGCACCGACGCCTATGAGCCCGAATGCTCCCAGGGCCGTGCGAATCGGATTCACTCCCGCAGTCTGGTCGGCAGGTGGTAAATGGAAACTGAGTCCTCTGGCAAGCTCGTAGCTGCGAACTGCCCACTCGGGCCTTGTTTGCAGAGCAACCGAAGTAAGTATAGTCACAACTGTAAACGTTGCCACCAGTGCTGTGGCCACAAGCTGAATGACGCCATATCTTCCCATGTACAGTGATACTGATGTGACAATCGCGACAATGGCAGCCCACAGATACGGATCGTAGGGTTCTCGACGCTCAGCAATCTTATTCGACAGCACGGCTGACGGAGGACGGAGGACGGAGGACGGAGGACGGAGTCCCGTTTGCTGTCTTCTGTCATCTGTCGTCCGAGAAAAAGGGCTGGTCTTGACCAGGTCGTTCTGCAGGCGGTTATATTCGACCCCGGATTGAGTTAATGGCCAGGCAATTGCGAGCGTTTGTCCCACACCGCCAACGATACCGCCTTGCTGTAGGATGACGAACATTGTCATCAATACCCAGTACCACAGCAGCCAGTTGAGTTTGACTCGGGGACCCGGGATGTCGTTTAGCGCACTGAGCGGTGTCTGGCCCCATGTGATGGCGTGCCGGGCAAACTCGATTTGTGTGGATACCTTGATCACGCAGCCGACGATGATGAGCCATAGGAGCCAGAATCCTGCCTGGGCGCCGGCTTTGGTGGTGGCAATTAGCTCTCCGGAGCCGACTATTGAGCCGGCGATAATCATCCCGGGGCCAAGCCGGCGAAGAGTTGCGCCCAACCTTCGAGGTGCGTCTATGGCAAGTGCCTCGTCCGGCGATGATAATCCACCATTCTGTTTCTTTCTCATGCTTGGCTGACTTTCAATTGCCATGAGATTTATACCGGATTTCAGCATTCCGGGCAATCTTTATCCGCCAGACGTACGGCGGATTTACTTCTGGGAAGACCCCGCAATACATTGCGGGGCTAACCGGTTAACCCCGCCATCACTATGGTGGGGTTGCGCGTTCAAATCATTGACGCCGCAGGCCACATTGATTAACATGCCGCTGGATAAGTCTCTTGCGAGGCAAAACGGTACTTGGAAAAGACGGCTTTTGACATAGCTTTGCGGCAGCGAATACGCCAGGAGCGTGACCGTGAGCAAAGGGTCACGATAGATGAAGTCTGCCGGCGTATCAACGACGGTGAGATTGTCAGAGCGGTTGGCAACCTTCTATTCCACACGGCCCCGGCTGCTCTGGACGAGAAACTCAGGGTCGTGCTGGACAAAATCAAGAGGGAACCCCGCCATGTGATGGCGGGGTTAACCGTTAGCCCTGCCAGCACCCTGGCAGGGTCTCTGGATTTTCTGGTCAAGCTAACTATTGGTCTACGCAGTTTCTTGCCCAACTGGGTTATCGCGCGGGCGTTAGATTCTGCTGCACTCGATGCTCTGGCCGGGAGAGTCACCGGTGCGCTGGAAAACCTCACCTCGGTTGCCGGAGAGGCGGCGGCCGGGTTAGCGGACAGATTGCGTAAGGAGACACTTGCACGGCTGAAGGCCGAAGGGATCACGGACGAAAGTCAGGCAGCTACGATGGCTGATTGCCTGATGGGTGACTCGCTGGTCGATTATGTGTCTAACATGGCTGCTGAACTGCGGCGCAGCAATCTTATGAGGGCCGCCGAGGCGCGTTTTCTCCGCAGGATGCCTTCCGGCAAAGGCCGAACCCAGACCCAGCTCGGCAATGACTATGCCGCCTTTCTGCAATACGTAATTTGGCTGGGAGGCTCGTTTGTCACGACCAATCCGGCGCTGGTCAAGTTAGCATGGGACACCGATACCGAACTGTGGAACAAACGTGTTGATGCTCTGATTCTCTCGAAGTACAGCACCGTCGAACAAAGGAAGCTCCTGAGAGGCGCGCCTCGCGAGCTGAATACGGCGATAGAAACGATCAACTCCGCAGTCACGATGGCTGTCGTACAGGAAAACTGCCGGTTACTGCGAGATATATTCCTCGTGACCGAGGGTCGCGAGGGATACGTAAGCCTTCAGGTCAATCCGAAGAACCACGATGATTGGCAGCAGATGGTGATTGAAGCCAAGAATCTATACAATTCGTTGGAAAACACCCTTGGCGGCGTGCCCAACGTGGTGTTCAAGTTGCCTGCCACCGCTGCGGGCATAAGCGCAGCGGAGAAACTGACGTCTGAGGGTATCGGCGTCACTATCACTGTCGAATTCTCGGTCTTCCAGGCGTTGGGCTTTGCAGAGGTGTTGAACAGGGGAAAGATGCTGGTCGCCTACTTGGCGTTGATGAATGGGCGTATGGCGTATCCTGTCAGGGATGAAATGAAAACGAAGGGCGTCCCGGGCGGCGTGGAGGCGGCACGCTGGGCAGGCGTAGAGGTGGCACGAAAGGCATATCGCAGACTATACGCACCACCCCAGGAGGGCGGCATGGGCGTTGATCCGCAGCGAATCAAACTGCTGATCGCATCGCTGCGCATCTATGACGACTGGATACCAGACATTTCGCAGTTATGGGGATGTCCCGTAATCACCGTTTTCCCGAATGTTAGGCGTAAATTTGACGGTCACCAGCGTGACGCGACCTTCGATGCGGTCCTGAAGGCTACGCCAGATGAGCAATTGAAAGTTCTTCTTGAGAGCGAGATTTTTCGCCAGGCATGGTGGGTGCCGGGCGATCCGGAGCAGTATAAACCGCAGCGAGTGCTAACGCTGACACCTCGAGACTGCGAGGCGCTGGTGAATTGGCCGCCGGTTGCCAATACGTTAGGCGAATTTATCGACCTCTACGAGAAGATGGGCCAAATGGTAAAGGAGAGAATCCGGAACCTTACAGCATCGACGAGATAGGGCACGGGGAGGGACCCCGGCCTGCGGGAACGCAAAAATGAAGTTCGGTGTAGTCGAGATCGACCCGGCCAAGAATCCAGCCATTCTGGACACGGCAACCTGGAATCCGAAAAGCGCGTGGGATATTCTCTGCCAGTTAGGTGAACAATACTGGCGGTGCGTGCATAAAGCAGTTGTGCAAAGAAATCTCCCGCCAGTTAATGAACATTGTGTTCCCTATGCAGCCTCCTGTGCCCGGTATCAAGGAAGTGATTTCTTCCTTGCCCGTTTGCAGGATGGTCAGCAGGTATTCATCAGCATCGGGCCTGACCCTGACTCGGTCGGGGTTTTGGGTGAGCCGATGGGTAAGAA
Organism: uncultured Pirellulales bacterium; assembly: GCA_964567045.1. Lineage (GTDB taxonomy): Bacteria > Planctomycetota > Phycisphaerae > Sedimentisphaerales > Anaerobacaceae > JAFNGF01. The sequence continues at coordinate 32,203 of CAZMLE010000001.1, forward strand.
ACAACTTGCCGACGGCACTTGTGTTGCGATGTACAAAACTGACGCCGCCATAATCGATCGTTACTGTCGCATTATAAACCCGGATACAGGCCCGAAGGCGCTGGGGGCGACGCCACGGTTGGGTGTCGGCAGTCGAATGTCCACTTGCGCGTGGCCGGGCGTGTGGCGGGCTATGGATAGATGCAGTTTTTCGGCTAACGCAATCCAGAATTCAGTGCGGGAACTTAACCTGCTCGAGGATGTATGGGCAGGCCGGCCGGCGTGCACTAATTACTTGCCCGGTTTCGGCGCGATCGAGGAAGGACACACAGGCAGCACTTTTGAGGGGTTGTGGGTGGCGGGTGTTCTTGAGGCTCTAAAAACCGATACCAGACCCAGATACGGCGCCGATGCCGATCACATAATGGTAAAGCGAGGCACCCAAGGCATAAGCCAAGCTAAACGGGTTATCGCTGCCGCTCGCTACTACACCTTCTTTACGCTGGATGTCAGCGACATCCTGGACTACACAGCGATGGGCGTCGCCTCCGCAACCACAGCCGAGACGTATTTGGCCGGTCGTATTCCGCAGCCAAAGCAGCGTAAAGACGTAGTTGCCTACCACAGTGAGAAACGCCGGATCGCCGGGCAAGTCTACTGTTTGGCCGAGACGGCTATCGGGCGTTTGATTGGCAAGTACTGGCTGGCCCTCGAAGCGGTGCGGGAGTTATACAATCATATCAAGAGTTTGAAGGATGGTGTTGCCTTCGATCTTGAGCTTAGTATTGACGAAAGCCCGACCGGTGTGAGCGCGTTCGAGTCTATCACTACCGACGAAGAAATGCTGTTCTTGGTGCTCGAAATGCAAAGGCGTCAAATCCCCTTGACGCACATCGCGCCTAATTTCGGGATAGAAAAAGGGCTGGACTACCGGGGTCCAGATGGCCTTGAGGGCTTAGAGCAACGCGTGCGCAATCTCCACCGTATTGCCGCTGAGCATGGAATTATGTTGGACTGTCACTCTGGTGATGACCTTAAATCAATAACCCGCAAAGCCGTAGGGCGTGCGACCAGCGGCCAAAACCACTTTAAGATATCGCCCGCCTTACAGATAATTTTTGCCGAGGCACTGAGCGACTTTGATCCGGAGCAGTTTCGTTTTTGGTGGGATGACACATTAGACTATGCTCGCCGGGAAGCAGCAGCAGGTTATGAATCCGGCGGTAATGCGGAACCGTCGCCGCGGCATGCTGTCTTTCGGCGCTACTGTTTTGCCACGGTAGGTCGGCGTGACGCACGTGGGCAGCTCATCCACCGTGAGAAGTTTTACACCCTGCCCGCCGATTTCTATCGAGAATACCAGCGCAGGGTAGAGCATTATCTGTCTGAAGTAGCAGAGGATGTTTTTAGCCGCGCTTCGTTCCGCCATACGGATGGCGGATAAAAAGGATGAGCCCCTATGGAACAACGCCTATATAGGAAAATAGCCATTGTTACCGGTTCGGGGCAAGGAATTGGCAAGGCCGTCGCGTTGCGACTTGCGCACGAAGGCGCCGATGTGGTCGTGGCCGACATCAACTTAGAAAAAGCAGAGCAGACCGCGCAGGAAATACGTGCTCTCGGCAGACGGGCGACGGCTTACGGTATTGACGTGGCTATCGTAGCGGAAATCCAGCGCGTGGTAGATAGTGTGGTGGCTGAATTCGGCCGGATAGACATTCTGGTCAATTGTGCCGGCGTCGTGCAGGCCAAGCCCTTCTTAGAAATAACTGAGGATGACTGGGATCGAATTCTTGACGTTAATTTGAAAGGTACGACTTTTTGCATTCAGGCCGTTGCTGCGCAGATGATTCGACAGGTGCCGAAGCCCGTCAAAACGGCTGGATGGGCAGATCGCAGCTACGGGAAAATCGTCAATTTCTCCTCTATATCAGGCCGGCATGGGCGAGCTTTGCAATTACATTATGCGGCGAGCAAAACGGCTATTATCAGTATTACTCAATCGGCGGCCTTAGCGTTGGCGCCGTACAACATCAACGTCAACGCTGTAGCCCCGGGTGTAGTTCCCACCGCCATGTGGGAGCAGATTGACCGCGACCACGGTCATATATTCGGCACCAAGCCAGGCCAAGCGTTGAGAGACTTCATTGAAAAGATACCGCTGAAGCGCCCCGGCAGCACGGAAGATGTGGCTGGTGCAGTCGCGTTTCTGTGTTCGCCGGACGCGGACTACATAACGGGGCAAACGCTGAACGTGGATGGCGGATACGAAATGGGGTGAAGCGACCCCGCTTCGCGGGAAGCCAATATAAAGGGCACAAAAATGACCGACGCGTTTGATGAACTCAGGGCTCGCCCCCGCTCCTGTCTTCCGACAGAAGACGCGGGGGCAAGTTTTGACCAGGCACGGGCTTTGTTGCGGCAGTTCAAAGGCGATTCATATCTCTTTGGAGCAGGCGTTCTTTCCCGGGTGGGCAAGGTGGTCGCCGCTATCGGGAAAAAGGCTGCCCCGCGGCCAGGGCAGCGAGCTGCCTTAGTGCGTGAAACTTTCGCCGGCAGCGATGAGTTTGTGCAGGTTATCCGCGACTCACTGTCTGAATCGAGGGTGAGCCTTCGGCACCAATTCAAGGGTGCAAGACCCAACTGCCCCAGAGAAGACCTGTTCCGCATCGCCGGGGAACTGGCGACCGCCGAGCCGGATGTCGTAATTAGTTTCGGCGGCGGTAGCACAATAGACGCCACCAAAGCGGCTGTCGTTCTTAGTACGTTGGGCCCCCGCCTTCGCGGGGGTAAACTCGTCCCTGCGGAGGCAGGGATTGACAGTTATTTTGGGACCGGCCTGGTAACCAAAGCTCTGGCCGAGAGCGGCAAGTCCCCCTCGACTGTGCTCGGGGCGGGCCTGACGCCACACGTTGCCATACAGACAGCCGCGAGTTCTGGTGCTCACCTAACCAAGTACTCAAACATTACAGATGTGTCAACCGGCCAGAAGAAACTGATCGTGGATGAGGCAATTGTGCCCGCTTATCCGGTTTTTGACTACGAAGTGACTTACAGCGCGCCGCCGAACCTTACTGCCGACGGCGCGATGGACGGCATCGCCCACTGCCTGGAGGTTTTGTACGGGGCGGTAGGCAAAGCTTTCTACGGTAAAGCGGCGGAAATAGCCGGCTCCGGCATAGCTCTGGCAGTCAAATACCTGCCTCGCGTAATGGCCAACCCACGGGATAAGGAGGCTCGCGAAGCCCTTTGCCTGGCGACAGATCTGGGCGGATATGCCATAATGATTGGCGGGACGAACGGCGGGCATCTGACCAGCTTTTCTCTGGTGGATATACTTACCCATGGTCGGGCTTGTGCTATTATGAATCCCTATTACACGGTCTTTTTTGCCCCGGCTATAGAGGAGCCGCTGCGCCTCGTCGGCAGCATCTACCGCCAGGCAGGCCTGACAAAAGTAGATATGGAAAAGCTCCAGGGCAGAGAACTGGGCATTGCTGTTGCGGAAGCCATGTTCGAGCTGGCCCGAAGAATCGGTTTTCCTATCAGGCTCAATGAAGTTCCGGGATTTAGCCAGGCGCACATTGACCGGGCACTGATCGCAGCCAAGAATCCGCAACTTAAGATGAAGCTGCAGAATATGCCCGTGCCGCTTACCGCTGATATGGTCGATGAATATATGAGGCCGGTCTTGGAGGCAGCACAAGATGGAGACCTTTCGGCGATCAAGAACGTAAGGATTAACCGCAGAGCACGCTGAGAGCGCTGAGATTTAGAACAAAAAGGTTTTCTCTGCGACCTCTGCGGTCTCGGCGGTAAGAAAACTCATGGGGCGCGGATCGGTGAAAGTAAAGCTGGCATACGGCAAAAAGGGTTTATACGTTGACCTGCCGGATGGTCTGAATGTAGAGATTGTCGCGCCAAAGTATGTGCAGGGGATTGGCGACCAGGACAAGGCAGTACGCAACGCTTTGCGCCGCCCTATAGGGGCAAGACCTCTGAAAGAATTGGTGTCGCCGTCCGACGCCGTTGCCATCGTTGTCAACGACATCACCCGGCCAACGCCCTACAACGTTATTTTGCCGGTTTTGCTGAATGAGCTTGGGCATGTGCCTGACGATCAGGTAATACTGTTCATCGCGACCGGAACGCACAGACGTAATACAGAAGCCGAGTTGCGAGACATGCTGGGCACTGAAACTCTCGAGAGATTCCAGATTATCCAGAATGATGCACGGGATAGGGACTCGCATACCTTTGTGGGCACAACGAGCAGCGGAAACGATATTTGGATGCACAGCCAGTACGTAAAATGCGATGTGCGAATTCTTACCGGCTTTATCGAGCCTCACTTTTTTGCCGGATTTTCCGGCGGCGGCAAGGCCTGTATGCCGGGGCTGGCGCTGCTGGATACGGTGCTGAAAAACCACAGTCCGCAGAATATAGACCATCCAATGGCAACCTGGGGCGTAACACTCGGCAACCCGGTGTGGGAAGAAATCCGTGAAGCAGCCTTGATGGTACAGCCGAGCTTTCTGCTTAACGTGACGCTTAATCGCGATAAACAGATCACCGCCGTATTCGCGGGTGACCTTGAAGAAGCGCACGCCCAGGGTAGCCGGTTTGTAAAAGCTAATGCGATGGTTCCGGCCAAGTATCCCTACGACATCGTAATCACCAGTAATTCCGGATACCCTCTGGACCTGAATCTGTACCAGTCGGTCAAGGGAATGAGTGCCGCCGCCCAGGTGGTCAAGGACGCAGGCGCCATAATGGTGGCAGCCGACTGCTGGGACGGCATACCCGAGCATGGTGAGTACGGCAGGTTATTGCGCGAGGCCGAGAGTCCGGCATCCTTGTTGCGGATTATTCGCACGCAAAACTTTATGAGGCAGGATGTCTGGCAGGCACAAATCCACGCCCGAATCTGTCAGAAGGCAGATGTGTATTTCTACAGCGAAAACTTGAGCGATGAGCAGATTGAGGGCGCCTGGCTCAAGCCATGTCACAGTATAGAGGCTACCGTTGAACAGTTGCTAGTCAAGTATGGTCGGGATGCGTCTATATGTGTTCTGCCTGAAGGACCTCAAACAATTCCGTACATCGGCAAGAGAAGCGTGACATGAAAATCGTCGTGGCGATGGACTCGTTCAAAGGCTCACTAACGGCTGAGCGGGCGTGCAAAGTTGTCGCGGAGTCTATTGCCTCGGTCGTACCTGCGGCTGAGATTATTATCAAACCTATGGCCGACGGCGGCGAAGGCACTGCCCAAGCTATGTTGGCTGCCGGCAACGGGCAGTGGATTGCCAAGATGGTCACCGGACCATTGCCGGGCATGCGCCTATGGGCAGGGTTTGCCTGGTTTGCAGGCGAAAATATGGCGGTTGTAGAGATGGCTACAGCCAGCGGTCTGCAGTTGGTTTCGCTGCAAAGGCGAAATCCTCTGAAAACGACAACCTACGGCACCGGGCAATTAATGGCTGCTGCTACGGATTATGGGGCACAGCGGATTCTTCTTGCGGTTGGCGGCAGCGCGACCGTTGACGGTGGCACCGGCGCGGCAACGGCGATGGGATGGAAGTTCCTGGACAAGGATAGAAAAGAAGTCGGTCTTGGAGGAGGCCAACTTCTAGAGATAGATAAAATCATCCCACCACCTTCCTTATCGTCCATCGTCCATCGTCCATCCTCCATCGCCTCACGGGGGACGAGGGACGAGACACGAGGGACGCCCTGCGTTGAAGTGTTGTGCGACGTAGATAATCCACTGTGCGGGGAGCAGGGGGCGGCAAGGGTTTATGGACCCCAAAAAGGGGCGACTGAAGAGATGGTCGAAATGCTGGAAGCAGGGCTGGAGCACCTGGCTGAGCTTGTTCAAGAACAACTGGGCTACGACATCGCAGATTTGCCGGGTGCAGGAGCAGCCGGCGGACTTGCAGCAGGCGCCGCAGCCTTTATGGGCGCTAAACTCGTCCGTGGCATTGAAACCGTTATATCGTGGAGCCGACTGGACCAGGCCATTGCCGCAGCAGACTGGGTAATTACCGGTGAAGGCTGCTTTGACGAGCAGTCGTTACGAGGAAAGGTTGTCGCCGGCGTTGCGCGAGCGGCAAAAAATGCAGGCACTAAAGTCGCAGTGCTGGCGGGGCAGGTTCTTCTGGCACGCCAGGAGTATCGCAGCTTGGGCGTGGTAGATGCGTTTGCCTGTATGAATGGCCGGATGCCTCTGGAGTATGCAATCCAGAACAGTGAAAAGCTCCTGGCAAAGGCAGTCCGCGACTTCGCGCTCAAATATCTTTTTTAGCCTAAAGATTTTCGCGTACGTACCTGACGGCGTTGTTGAAGATGGTCATTCCGTCAGCGTCAGGCCTATCCTTCAAGCGGGACCAGTGCGGATGCTGGGTTGGCCTTACAAACCTTTCCGGATGGGGCATAAGTCCGAGAACCCTGCCTGTGGCATCTGTCAGGCCGGCTATTGAATCCACCGAGCCGTTCGGATTGACCGGATATGGACTTTCTTTGCCGTCTTTATCCACATACTTAAACGCGATCTGTCCGTCGGCCCTCAACTTCTCCAGGACGGTCGCATCTCTGGCGACGACTTTTCCCTCAGCGTGCGCGACCGGTAGATAGATTTGTCTATCTGGGCGGATGAAAATGCACCTGTCGGTCTGGGGAGCTAAATAAACCCACCTATCTTCAAACTTGCCGCTGTCGTTGTAGGTTATAGTAACCTCTTCCTGCCGGTTACTTGAACTGTTACCCGGCAGAATTCCGGCCTTAACCAGCACCTGAAAGCCGTTGCAGATTCCCAGCACCAATTTGCCGTCGTCAATAAATCTCTGCACCGGCTCATACAAATGGTGCACGATCTGGTTGGCCAGGATTACGCCTGCGGCCACGTCGTCTCCGTAGCTGAATCCGCCGGGGATAACGATTATCTGGAATCTCTCCAGGGCGGTTTTATCCTCAATTATCCTGTTTATATGCGCACGTTCTGCTTGTGCTCCTGCCAACTGGAGGGCGTACTCGGTTTCCACATCGCAGTTTATCCCTGCTGCCCGCAGGACTATAGCTTTAACTTGCCTCATTTCTTATCCCTTAGAGGTACCACTTTCGGCAACGTGCCTCTGAATACCGACAAGCCTCTCCATGGGCACCTTGGCCATCTCTCGCTGTAGATAACTCTGCAACTGTTCGTCAGACAGTGTGAGTATTTTGTGGGAATACCCGATGGCTCTACTAAGCTCCCTTGCCACGTCTCTGGGCCAATAACTCATGCTCATTTGTATAATGGCACCACCCACTTTTCGGGCGAGGCTTTCGATTCTGCTGTTCTTGCCGATCCTATCAACAATGATAATAGTGGCGAGATACCACTTCCGGCTGTTGAGTTCGATTTCACGCTCAAATCGGGTGACCTTGTCCAAAGATATTTCAGGGTTCCCACGCCCGATGAAACCTATGTCAAATCTCACTCCTTTGCCGGCGCTGTACAGGAGGGTAGCGTCGCTTTCTCTTCGTTCGGCCTGTTCGGACAACCAAAAAACCTTATTAAGCTGCGTAAGGTTGTCGCGGTCAACAAGCTTAAAACCCAATATGCTCAAAAGAGAACCCAGTATCAGTTTCTCGAATAGCTTGCCGTAGGCCGACTTTTCCGAACCTCTAATGGTCAAGGTCTCGGAACCGACGGTATTCAGGAGATACAAGATAAAAAGGGTGCTTATCTCAGCCTTAACATTCGGTTCTATTGACAACGTACCGGTCAGCCTTCCATGCGTTTTGTGAAAGTCTTCCACGATCTCCCGACAGGTCTTTTTGTATTGCTCGGTGTACCGATATATAGCATTACGCTCGTCTCTCAGAACATTTTGGAATGCTTTGTCGGTAAGACCCAAGACCCACTGTGCTAGCCATCTTTCCCCCCTGTCCACTTTGGTTCCGCCCAGACGTTGGCAAGCAAGATCCAAGAGTTCTTCGATAGTGTCCGGTTTTTTCTGCGCGCCAGCCAAGAACATCCGTAAGAGTGCCAAGTTCAGTGTGGCTATTCGCTTTCTGGTCAGTGCTTCTGTGGAATCTCTGAGATTCTTCCCCACCAAAACGTCAAGAACGACTCTCTGTACTATCTCTATGCCGACCTTTTCGACCAATTTGGGTCCAGTAGCTGCAAGCAGCTCAAGAGTATCTTGTGAAACAAGGTCGGTGAGTTTTTTCGATCTCATCGAACAGTCACCTCTCATGATTATGTTAGATGAGAATGTCCGACACATCTATACTATCGGTATTCTTGGTAAGAATACTCTTGGCTGCCTTGCCTAAGCATTTCTTGATGTCATCTTTCATATGTTTTACGTATTTGGCATTCTCTTCGATCATCACAAATCGTCTTTTTAGTTTTATCGCAGCAATCGCAGTAGTGCCGATACCGGCAAATGGATCTAAGACCACATCGTTCTTAAAAGAGTAATAGGAAACGACTTTCTCAGCCAGTTCCAGAGGGAAAATTGCGGGATGCCTCTTATCATAGGAAGGTTTGATTTTCCATACGTTGGTTCTTTCATAATCTCCGCTTATTTTGGACTCCTTAATACAATCCTGGTGTGGATGTGCCCTGATATTCCAGTCAATTAATTTGTCGGTTCTTTTGCGATATACGAGAACATATTCGGTAACTGGAACAGGTTTGTACTGAAGTGGATTTCTGTCGGCGGCAAATCTTCTTCCGCGGCCTGTGGCCCAACCAGCGCCCTCGGGTTTTTGCCAGATTATGTCATCAATGAAATCGAATCCTTCGCTTACAAACAGTTGATGTACGTCAAAGGGAACAGCGATTCGTTTGGATGCCTCGTTTCTGTTTGTTCTTCTTATCAGAACCGGAGAGACATTTATCACAAAGAATCTACCCTCGGAGAGTACATGACACGAGTTCTGAATTATTTTCCGCAGCTTTAGAAGGTATTCCTCATAGCTGAGATAGTCCGTGTATTCGGGCCTCGCGTTATAGTACGGCGGAGACGTGAAAACTAGATCTACAGAACCGGCTGGCAACTCCAAAAGCATTGCCTCACTATCCCCTAATATGATGGTATTTCTGAGGGTTGAGGGCAGGTAGGTCCCTCCAGGCTTGCTTGCCCGTATCGTATGTCGGATAGGCTCTCTTCCCAATATGCGAGCTTCGATTACTTCTGGACGAGTGCTCTTGCTCTCGAGAACAAGAGAGGTCTTGGCATCTATGACAAGCTCACCGACTTTGGTATCCCTAAGCCGCGATAGGAGGGGTACTCGCCATATATGATAACGGTCGTCGATTTCGGGTAATCCGAGCTGAACTACGTTGTCCAATTGCTTTTCATTTAGCCACGAATGTGTGATTTCTTTTGCCTGCCTAACGTCGAGGACGGCATATTGCCTCATCTCAGTCACGGTGGCTGTGCTGTTACCTCTCATAATAACTCACATTCCTAACCCAAGAAATGTTATGGTCCCCATTCACTGAAAAGCCTATACTCTGGCTAAGAAGACTAACTCACCCTCGTAGGATATTATACTACCAGACCAAGGCACGAGCAAGGCAAGGAAATACAAAGTAAGTAGAAGTAATCACCAATCAAAAGTCTTTTGCCAGGCTTGTTTTAGGGAGTCTATATCAGCCTCAATAACGGTTTGGCCGTCCTCTGATTTTATGACGAGTGTTTTTTGCTCAGTCACCTTTCCAATCTGCCCGAACGGTAGATTGACCATAAGCCTGGCAAAGGCGTCTGACTTTTCCGGCTCAACTTCCACCAGATAGCGCGAATTTGACTCGCTGAAAAGTTGTGCATCTATTCGCGAACAATCTTTGCTTTTCGGCAGGCCGCGCAGATCTATCTCTATGCCGAGTCCGCCTGCAAAGGCCATTTCCGCAAGCGCCACCGCCAGGCCGCCCTCGGAGCAGTCATGACAACTAACCACTAAGCCTCGGGCTATCGCCGCCGAAATCTTCTTGGCAAGCCTTGGAGCTTTCTTGAGATCGACTTTTGGGACATTGGCTCCGAGTTCGCCGTGGGTGTGGTAGTAGTGAGAGCCGCCCAATTCATTTTTGGTCTGGCCGACGATAAAGAGAAAATTGCCCGCTCTTTTTGCATCCATTGTCACGCATTTGTTGACATCATCCACTATGGATATTGCACTTATAAGCAGTGTCGATGGGATAGAGATTGTTCGCCCATCTTCGCAGACGAACTCATTGTTCAACGAGTCTTTGCCCGAAATAAATGGCGCTGCGAAAGCCATTGCCCCATCGTAACAGGCCTGGGCCGCTCGCACTAATGGGCCAAACGTCTCCGGCTTAGTGCAATCGCCCCAGCAGAAATTATCCAATAGGGCAATCCTGTCGGCGCGGGCGCCCACGGAGATTAGATTTCTGATTGCTTCATCGATTCCCGCCAGGGCCATCCAGTACGGGTCGATGTCTCCGTACAGCGGATTCATCCCGCAACTGATGGCAAGGCCCTTGTCGGAATTGAACTTGGGTTTTATCACCGCTGCGTCGCCTGGGCCGTCGTTATTTACGCCCACCAGCGGCTTGACCACCGAACCGCCCTGAACTTCGTGATCGTACTGGCGGATCACCCATTCTTTGCTGGCAACGTTGTAGCAGGACAGGATTCGCAAAAGCTCGTCATTGTAGTTATCTTTTTCCGGCAAGCTGGGTTCAACTAACTTTGGACTTTTCCAGACCGCCTTGCGGGAATATTTTGGCAGGCCTTCGTGCCAGAACTCCATATCAAGCTCGCCCACCAGTTGGCCGTCGTATCGCAATCTCAACTTTTTATCGCCGGTGAACTTGCCTATTACCGTTGACTGGACGTTCTCGCCATCGAAGATTTTCTTTATGGCCTTTAGATTCTCCGGCTTGACGGCTACGACCATTCTTTCCTGGGCCTCGCTAATCCAGATTTCGGTATAGTTCAGCCCGGCGTATTTCAATGGGACTTTTTCCAGGTCAACCTCCACGCCGAGGTTTTTGCCCATTTCGCCTACCGCGCCGCTTAATCCGCCGGCTCCGCAATCGGCTACTGCCTCATAAAGCCCGGCTTCGTTCGCCTGAAGCAGCACGTCCAGCACCTTCTTTTCGGTTATTGGGTTGCCTATTTGCACCGCGTGGGAAAAGATAGTCTCGTGCTCGTGGGTCATTTGTCCGCTGGAAAATGTTGCCCCGTGTATGCCGTCTCTGCCGGTTCGACCGCCGACCACGACCACAAGATTTCCAGGATGTGCACTGCCGAAGCATTTCTTTTTGCTAATCAAGCCGATGTTGCCGCAGTAGACCAGCGGATTGCCCAGGTACCTGTCGTCAAAGTAAATTGCACCGTTGACCGTTGGTATTCCCATTCTATTGCCGTAGTCCCGGACGCCAGCGACAACGCCTTTCATAATTCTTCTGGGATGCAGAACTCCTTTGGGGATTTCCTGGAGTTTTTTGTCGGGCGGCCCGAAGCAGAATATATCCGTGTTGGCAATTGGTTTTGCGCCGAGTCCGGTCGCCATCGGGTCGCGGATCACGCCCCCGATGCCGGTAGCTGAGCCGCCGTAAGGGTCGAGCGCCGAAGGATGGTTGTGCGTCTCAACCTTAAAGCAAACCGCCGAGTCCTCGTCGAATTCAACGACACCGGAATTATCGACAAAAACAGATATGCACCACGGCTTATTCAGCTCCTTGGTGGCCTTGAAAACGGTATCTTTCAGCAGGCTATCAAAATGTATCTGCTTGCCGTTGATTGACATATCGACCGCACTTTTAAGCGTTTTATGGACGCAGTGTTCGCTCCAGGTCTGGGCAATGGCTTCCAGCTCTACGTCGGTGGTCTCTCGGCCAAGCTTCTGGTAGTATTTCTGGATGGTCTGCATCTCGACCAGGTTCAGGAACAGGTCTTTTTCTTTGCTCAGAGCGATCAGTCCTTTGTCGTCAAGGCTGCGGACCGGCCAGTGTACTATCCGCAGCTCGTAGGGTTTTAGGTGCGGGCTGGGCGGCTCGGTTTCATTGCCGATCAGCACGACCTCAATGCAGTCGTTTGCCAGGATTTTTTTTGCAATCGTATCGGTTTGGCCTGGAGTGATATCGCCGAGCAGGACGTACTTTCGTGCGGTGCGAACGTTATTGGCTCTGACGCCCATGTCGGCAATTGCCGCCATCACCGATTCGGCTACGGGGTCGGTGACGCCGCTTTTCAGGTGCACCTCGATCAGGGTTGCCTTTGCCAGGCCGGCCGGCGTGCCGCTCCTGCCTACGTAGTATTGTTCGCAGACCTGGTCGGACAGGAGCTCTCTTGCCAGGCGCTCGGCGAAGCTCTGCTCGAAATCAGCTTCGATCAGAAAAACTTTCGCTGATTGAACCTCCTGGATGGAACTAATGCCCAGCTCTCTGATGTCCTGCAATACACTGCTGCCGTGCACATCTGACAAGCCCGGGCGGCTAAACACCTCAAAACGCCATTGCTTCACAACATCTACTCCTTCGTTCTTATATTGTAGTTCAGCAGCGTGTCGCGCTTATTTTTTGCTGCTTCCAGCAGCTTTTCTATTTGTCCTTTATTCTGGTTTTTGATGGCTTTCCTTAGTTTTGATAGTTCGGGGATAATTTTGTCAATACTCCTGATGGTGTTGCCAGCATTTGTAAGCAGTACGTCAGCCCAAATATTAGGCGGTCCCGAGGCTATACGGGAGGTATCTAAGAAGCCCTTGCCGGCTAATTTTAGTTCTTCGCTTTTGTTGGCATTTACCAATGCCACTGCTGTTACGTGTGGCAGATGACTTATGTTTGCCAGGATTCTGTCATGTTCAGCCGGGCTCATTATTTTGACCGAGCAGCCCAGGGCTGTCCAGAACCTCTTAAGTATTTGTACCGCCTGGCGGTCAGTCTTTTTGGTGGTCGTCAGAATGCAGGTAGCTCGGTCAAATAGGTCGGCTCTGGCGAATTCGATGCCCCGCTGTTCCGAGCCGGCAATCGGGTGGGAACCGACATAGTGGACTGTCTTAGGCAGCATCTTGTTTGCCCAGTGGTGGGGCAGTGCCTTTGTCGAGCCGATATCGGTGACGATACTGCCAGGCGGCAATGCATCGGCGATTTCACTGAAGATTTGCTCAAACGTACCTATCGGCGTAGCCACGATAACAAGGTCTGCGTGTGCCACGCTCTGGCGGATGTCGTCCACGATTTTGTTCGCCACCGCCAGTCGTCTTGCTCGCCGGCGGGTAGCTGCACGGTGCGTGTATCCTACCACTGTAACAGCGGGCAGCGAACGCGAAATCGCCAGTGCTACCGAACCTCCCAGCAAGCCCATGCCTATGACGGTTATTTGCCTTAAGTCCTTCAAAGCAAAGACCTTATGCGTATAAGTGCAAAATGGTTTCCGCTAAAGGTATAGCACAGGCAGTCTGTATGTCAATTTTTTTCTTTGATTTCCACCGGCAAAGTGGTAACATTTTACGCCTAATAGAAAAGAGCCCAGGGTCATGGGCAGAAAAGTACCGTCCCGCACTCTGTGTGGGCAGTTTTTTTGTGGGCATCTTGTGCTTGTCAAGCCGATGAGTTTGTCGTCCGTAGGCACTTAGACTAATTAGCTGACAACAAATATGCCGGATACCGAAAATCGAATTGCCGCTGGTGACTATTTGGATTTTGAACAGAGAGTAGCTGACCTTGATCGCCAGATGAATGAGCTGCGCAGGCTCAGCTCGGTCAAAGGCATCGACTACTCTGCTGAGATTCACCAGCTTCAGCGGGAGCAGGTCGGGGAACTAAAGCGAGTTTATTCAAATCTGACAGCCTGGCAGACGGTCCAGGTCGCACGTCATACCAAAAGACCTGTGCTGGCGGATTACCTTGAGCTAATGGTGAAGGATTTTCGTGAACTGCACGGTGATAGATGCTTCGGCGACGATCGGGCAATTATTACCGGGCTTGGCCAGGTTGCCAGAGACAAGGTACTGATTGTCGGCCAGAATAAGGGCAGAACAACGAAGGAAAAAGTGGCCTGCAATTTCGGCTGCGCCAACCCTGAGGGTTACCGCAAGGCGATAGCCAAGATGAAGTTTGCTGAAAAGTATGGCATTCCGGTCGTCACATTAATTGACACGCCGGGTGCCTATCCCGGGGTCGGTGCTGAAGAGCGGGGACAGGCCCAGGCAATTGCAGTGAATCTCACCGAGATGTCACGCCTGAAGGTGCCGATAATCTGCATCTGTATTGGCGAAGGGGGCTCAGGCGGAGCGCTGGGCATAGGCGTAGGCGACAAGATGGCAATGCTTGAATTTGCATACTACTCGGTCATATCGCCTGAGGGTTGTGCGGCAATTCTCTGGCGTGATGGTTCACAGGCTGCAGACGCCGCCGAGGCCCTTAAGTTGACCAGTAAGGATTTGTACAAGCTGGGGCTGATCGACGCGATCATCCCGGAGCCGCTCGGCGGGGCACACCGCAATGTTCATGATACCGTCTATAATGTCGAAAGGTATATTGCCAGGACCCTGGCAGACCTTAAACGCACAAAGGTCGAGAACCTGCTGGAAGCAAGATATAATAAATGGCGGTCAGCAGGCACGAGCTGTGTGAACAGTCGCAGAAGGCTGCGCGTGGGCGCGGTTCCGATAAAAGCCGTGGCTAAAGCTCTCTCGGCCAGGTCAAAGTCATTTTCTGCTAAGGTGTAACCACGCCGGCAGTTAGGTGCGAGTGCCTTCAGGATGTATTGTTGTACCGTTTTTGGAAAGGGGGCCAACTATGTCAATTGAGAAACAGACCTCAGAAGGAGAAAAATCTCGCCGCCCATCGAGCAAAGACAAGAAGCTGCTTACCAGGCGAGACTTCATCGGGACAATGGCAGCGGCAGGTGCTATGGGCTTAGCCGGCTGCACAGCGAACAAGAGGCAGCCGGCGCAAGAGGAATCCGAAATGCCTATATGGAGCGGAAGCCTAACGCCTGCCGTAAAGCTCACTTCCAGAGGCCAAAAGAAAGACAAATTTAACATGATTGTGATAATTGCCGACACCTTCAGGGCCGACCACCTCGGCTGCTACGGCAGCACTGCCGTGAAGACTCCGTACCTTGATGAACTTGCCAGGCAAAGCGTGGTTTTTGCCAACGCTTCTGCCGAAGGTCTGCCTACTATTCCCTGCCGAAGAGTGTACCACACCGGAAAGAGCGTCCTTCCTGAAGCTAAGTGGCAGCCCCTTGCTGCCGGCGATGTCACTTTTGCGGAGGTCCTCAGCAAGCGTGGTTTTACAACCGGCTTTGTCGTCGATACGTATCATTATTTTAAGCCTGACTATAATTTTCATCGCGGGTATGATTCCTGGCAGTGGGTCCGCGGACAGGAAACCGATAGGTGGAAGAGCGGCCCAAGAGAAAACTTCGACCCCAAGAAACACATGCCCGCCCACCTGTGGAACGAGCGCTATGACCAAAACATGCGCCAATACCTGATGAACACACAGAATAGAAAAGGCGAGGGGGATTATTTTTGTGCCAGGTCGTGTCAGGCAGCTATGGATTGGCTTGAGCAGAATATAAATAATAAGCCGTTCATGCTCTGGATTGACATGTTTGACCCTCACGAGCCGTGGGACGCGCCGCCGAGATTCCAGAAAATGTATCGAGCCGAATACCCTTACCGGAGATACTTGTTCGGCTACGGAGTAAGAAATGCCGATATACGTCCTGAAGACCTACCCGTTATCAGAGACCTTTACGCAGCGGAGGTGACATTCAGTGATTATTGTATCGGCCAGCTCCTAAAAAGCGTTGAACAGATGGGCTTGATGGGCGATACAATCATAGTCTTCTCTACAGACCACGGCACTCACCTCGGCGAAGAAGGTTGCGTGCAGAAAACTCCCGGTCTTCTTAACGCCTGTGTCGCTCATATTCCGTTGATTGTAAGGCATCCCGATACGAAATTTGCAGGCAAACGGATTGACGGGCTGGTTAGCGCTGTCGATTTTATGCCCACTTTTTTGGCGATGCTCGGAGTTGAAGATCATAAGCATACGGACGGCCAGAATATGTGGAAGCTGGTGACTGGCGAAGTTCCTGCGATACACGACAATGTGTACACGGTTTTTCAAAGATTCGGGGCTATCCACAATTTGGATTGGCACTATTTCCAGAATGTAGCCGGCAAAGACCAGGGTAAGGGTCCCTGCCTTTACAACTTAAGCAGCGATCCGAAGCAAGCCAAAAACGTTATTAAAGAGTTTCCAGACGTGGCAAGAAACCTCCGAAAGGCCTTGCAAGAGCATCTGAAGATTGAGATTCCTGCTCTGGAATCAGGCCAGGCCTAAAGGCCGGGCACTGCTTGTGTACTGCTTTGAACGTCTCGGATTTCGACGCGCAAGTTTCGTTGATGTTGCTCGACCATTGCCGGTGTGTTAGTCAGATTCTGGCCGTTTGTCTGAAGCGTCTGTTGCATTTTCATCTGTGCATCGGCGACCGCAGCCATATCCGCAGCTACCAGGCGCGCGTTGTTCTCAATGGCGGTGTTTTCGCTGCATAGCTCCTGCTGATTCTGCCCTATATGCGGGGCGATACAACCTATTTGATGAGCGTTGTGTGCGACCATCGCCTGCAATTTGAGCTGGTTCTGTTCAATCCCGGCCAATTGTTTGCCACAGCCGGCTAAAATCAGGCTCATCGCAACTATTACCGCGCCCAAAGCACCTCTGACAGCCGGTCCTTTTGCATCAAGTATGCTTTTGCTTTTCATTCTTGAACCCTTTCTTCATATATCTAACACATCGGCGAAAAGAACAGGAAATCTTGAGTTGTTATAGGACCAACTCGCAAAGAACTTGCTCCGGCAAACACAGCGGTAGTGGGCTAACAAATCTGCAAAGAGAAGGGATATTCTTACAGATGAGATAGCAATCTATATGTTCCTGACCTTTCTGGGGTCTCGACCTTCTTCGATAGCTGCTATTTTTTTTACTCTTCTTTGATGTCTTCCTCCGCTGAACTCGGTATTGAGCCAGACTTCTACTATTTTTCGCAGCAATACCTGTCCGATTTGGTCGCCTGAGACACAAAGCACGTTTGCGTCGTTGTGGTCGCGTGAGATCTGAGCGCTTAGCTCATCGTGACACAGCGCAGCTCTGATTCCCTTTATTTTGTTTGCGGCTATACTCATTCCCAGGCCGGTTGCGCAGACCAGAATACCCCCGTCGACTTCTCTTTTCGACACCGCCGTTGCCACGGCATAAGCGAAGTCAGGGTAGTCGACTGGGTTATTGTCATTGGTGCCAAAATCAATACAATCGTGCCCCAGCTCAGTGACTATAGCCTTGATTAATTGTTTCGCTTCGAAACCGCGATGGTCGCTTCCTACTGCTATTTTCATATCACCAGCTCGTCAATTCTTCTCTTGACCGCCTTTTCTATCAGCGCTGCGCAATGGTTGAAAAACTCTTGCGGCTGGCCTATCGGGTCAGTGATCTCTTTGTTCTCTGCCAATAACATACATTTATCCGCCGCTTCGGGCCTAATAGCCTTAACTGTGTCGCAGTGAATTTGCTCCATCGCAAATATAAAGTCGCTTTCTTCGATAAGTTGCGGCGACAATATATTGCTCTTATGATCTTTTATGTCGATCCCTCGGACTTCGCAGGCTGTTACGGCTTCGGTACTTGCCGGCGCAGCACACATCTTCATAATGCCGGCAGAAAACGTTTTATAACCCATTCCGTCGAGCTGGTCAACTTCGCATTGCAATTTTTCAACCAGATATTTTCGAAATATACCTTCGGCCATTGGGCTTCTGCAGGTGTTGCCGGTGCAAACAAAAAGAAATTTGACGGTCGATAGTGCTTCCAGCTCGGCTTGAGAATATACGCCTTCTCTTAATATCGCCACTCCCGTTTTGCCTACCTTGGCGACAGTACTACTCTGTTTGTACTTGCAGGGCCCGGCATCTAACAGCAAGTCGATTCGCCCCGCAAACTGCGCCAGAACCTGTTCCGGCTCTGTAGCCGGGTCCTGGCCTGTTATGTTCGCGCTTGGCGCCACTACAGGGTTGTGTGCTAGCCGGAGCAATATCGAAGCTATAGGGTTATCCGGGCAGCGGATGCCTATAGAACCATCTCTGTATAGGCTCTCGAATAACTGCCTGTGCAAATTGCTCTGCTGTTTATCTAAGTCCTGTTCGTCCAGTTGAAAGATGATGGTCAAGGGACCGGGCCAGGCATTTTTCATCAATTTTCGAGCCTTGAGCCTAATCGTGGGCACATACTTAGCGATTTCACTTTTCTGACCGATGTGCAGTGTATACCGCTTGTCGGGCGTCCTTCCTTTGAGGTCATCGAGCTTGACCAGCGAGTCTTCCTTTACTCTGCACGCAATTCCATACACGGTTTCGGTGGGAAATGCAACAAGTCCGCCCGCATCGACCAGCGCCGCAGCTTCCTTAATCTTGGCTATATCAGGTTTATGGGGATCCAGCTTTATGACTTTTGTCTTCATCAGCGCTACGAGCATACACCAACGCACGATGAACGGCAAGGCAACTTCCCTGATTGTTCGCCTCAATTTCGTCTGCCTGTAGGGTTTAGGAAGGACCGATAAAAAAAGCAGAAGACAAAGACGTGCAATCGGGCACGAGAAATCCTGCAAAACACGACCGTTTTGCCTAAATGTGCTAATCCGCCCAGACTAACATTGCCGATTACGCTTGTGTCAATGGATTACTATTAAAGGGAGATTTAGGCTATGGAGGTTTTAACGGAACAGCGGAAGTGTATTCGGGCCAACCTATGCTGGCCAGTCAGTGTCTGGGTGCCGGAGGCGAAAAGGTTTTTTAATGGCCGCAGCTCTAACATCAGTAAGGTCGGGGTTTTCATCACGGTTCCTATGACCACGCCGGTCCACGCAGGCAACGTAGTCGAGTTGAATTTTCCCCGGACAGCAGACTTGGCCGAGGAAAAAGGGCAGTTCGCTCGAATCAAGAAGGGCCGAGTAGTGAGAGTTGAGCGCAAGAACATACTCAAGGACGCGTGCATCGGCTTGGGTATTGCGTTCGAGTAGGTGATCGGCAGCGCCCTTTCGCCTTTAGCGAAGCTGGTCGCAGATGCGATGGGACTGCCCGGTACACGGGGCAATGAAAAGGAAAGACTGATGACAATGCGGATCATCAGTCTTTTTTTCTTTTGGCAAATTGACTCGCATCCAAGTGACTGCCGAACTGGCCCGAAGAAGGGGATAACGCAGAGAAGAAGGCCTCCGCCAACACGGATGGTGTCAGTAATCCTTGAAACGTCTCATCCATTCGGGCCAGCGCTCAGGTTGGACACCGCCGGCTTTGGTCCAGGGACCGGAGGTGTTGTATCTGCGGTGCCATTTCAAGGTCCACAGTTCCTTCAAGCCGACCTTTCGCACCGAGTTGTCGAGAAAGACGGCGTTGACGTGCCCGTCGTGCCGGTTGACGCAGAAGCGGCGCATGGAGTCCCGACATCCACACGGGAACGGCCTCGTATCGTCCTCGCGTTGGGGCGGCTGGTCATTGTACTTGGGCCACGCGCACCACCACCAACTGTCCAGGAACATAGGTATATCTGTGGCCCCTTTGACGTTCTCGGTCGTCCAGAAGTCCTCCGGCGTGTATTTTGCGCCAGCGGCGGCAATCCCGATTATCCAGCTGCCGCTGCGGTCCGCTACCGAAAGCCAACTGTTTATCCCGTAGCTGCCCTGATAAAGCCTTTCAATCCTTTCATGTTTAGGCATCAGAGGTCGGAATTTACCCCACGCCCGGAAGGTTCCTCCTATGACTTGACTGCTGACGGGCGGCGCATTGCCGGTCGGATCCGCCGACTTAGTGGCCATCGGACAGCAGCGAATGTCCTCAGTGCCCGGAGCGTTCTGAGTCAGCCAGTACATCCAAAACTCCGGTGCAGCCAGCTCGCAGAATCCTTGATTGTGGAGCTGGCCGTCGGCCGTGCTGGTGTAGGCTTTGAAAATAATGCCCCATTGGCGCAGGTTTGACTGACAAACCGCGCACCTGGCCTGTTTCCTGACCCGCTGGAGTGACGGCAGCAGAATCGCCATCAATAAGGCAATGATGGCAATCACGACCAAAAGCTCTATTAATGTGAACCCTCGCTTCTGCTTTGGATGGCTTCTGCCTCTCATGGAGAAAAGCTCTCCAAAATTTAAGCGTTCTGATTAGGTAACGAGACTCTTCGTGATGCTGGCCTCGCTTAGGTTGATTATAGACCGGCCCATAGGCAAAGTGCAATTCTTTTTTGTCTTTTTTGGGTGAGATTTTCGTGCCTGGGCAGTGCTGCTGACCCTGTGTTTTTAGTTGCCTTTTTGTGGGTAGAAAAGTAATCTATAGAGCATTAACGCTGAGACTATCCGATGCTTTGCGATGACATAGTTTGCAGCCGAACCAGGCAATGAATTGTGCAGATAAAGGAGAGTTGCTATGCGAAACAGAAGCGTTTTTCTCGTGGTCTCATTTGTAGGTGCGGCCCTCTTGGCCGGAGGTTGTATGGTTGTCGCGGTTGGAGCTGGAGCTGCCGGCACGGTGGCGTACCTCAAAGGCGACCTGGAAGCGGTCGAGGCAGCAAACCTCGACACTGTTCATAAGGCCACGCTCAAGGCTCTGGACGAGCTTGAGCTGCGAGTTACCAGGAAATCCAAAGATCTGCTCTCAGCGGAGATCATCGCGCGCGACGCAGCGGATCAGAAGGTTACGATAAAGCTCAAGGCAACCACTGAGAACACCACCAAACTTTCCATCCGTATCGGCTTCTTTGGCAGTGAGACGAAATCCAGATTCATATACCAAAAGATACGCGACAACCTTCGGCAGTAGCCCAGTGCACAACGGCGCAAGGTATGATCAGTTGTGCAGGTGCAGCCTGGGCATGGATTTTGTCTTGAGTTGACGGGAAATGTGGTTTTGATAACGTATTAGTGAATTCTGGTCGGTTAATTCTTTTCTGAGTTAAGATTTAGAGCAGAGGTGCCTTATGAAAAAGTTTTCATTGACCCGACGGTCATTTCTAAAAGAGACTTCGGCAAAGTTGGCCGGCGCAGCCTTAGCTGCTACCGCGACCGGCTCTCTTTTTGCCAACGTAGGCAAAAAAGCTGACAAGCTCGCTATTCTTGGCGGCACGCCCGTCCGTGGCAAGCCGTTTCCTTCGACCTGGCCTATTTTTGACGAGAACGAGGAGAAAGCCCTGCTAAAAGCGCTTCGCAGCCGAAACTGGTGCTGTCTGAAAGGCAATGTTGTTTACGATTTCGAAAAAGAGTTCGCCAAGGCGATGGATGTGCCATACAGTGTCCTGTCAAACGGGGGCACTACGGCGCTTAGCGCTTCCCTTGGTGTGCTCGGCGTTGGTCCCGGCGATGAGGTTATTACCACGCCAAACACATTTATCGCCACTATCAACGTTATCTGCAATTTGCACGCGCTGCCGGTGTATGTGGATATTGACCCGGACACAGGCTCAATAAATGCCGAGCTGATAGAAGATGCCATTACCGAACATACCACGGTAATTCTGCCCGTCCACCTGGCTGGCTTTCCGGCAGATATAGAGAAAATCATGGCTGTCGCCAACAAGCATAACATTCCGGTTGTGGAAGATGCGTGCCAATCTGTGTTTGCCGAGGTAAACGGCAAAAAGCTTGGAACGTTCGGCACCACCGGCTGTATCAGCTTTCAAGAGTGGAAATCTCTGGTTTGCGGTGAAGGAGGAGCGATTCTGGGAAGGGACGAAGATATCATGCGCAGATGCGCAGCCTTTGTGAACAACGGAAGGGACCCCAGGAAGATCAAGAGCGGCTATCCTTACCCCGGTTCTAATCACCGGATGACTGAATTCCAGGCTGCCGTTCTGACAGAACAGTATGAGCGGTTTAAGCAACAGGATAAAACTCGTCAGGAAAATGGAAAGTACCTGGAAAAGAAATTAACGGAAATTCCAGGTCTGAAGCCCAGAAAACGATACTGCGATAACACCAGAGTAACCTACGTCGAGTTTGAATTGGACTACGATAAAGAGTGCTTCAACAATGTCTCCGCATCGAGGTTCGCAGAGGCCGTGCGGGCTGAAGGCATCCCCATTTCGGGCGGACCGAGACGATACGGAAAAGGCTGTCATAAAGAAGGCATGTTGCAGGAGCACCTGAATTCACATGAATTCCAGGCAGCGTTCTCGAAGGCCGGGCTCGAAAAGTACAGAGAGTCCTTATCGCACCTGCCGGTCATGGATAGTGTCACGCCCAGCAAAAAAGAGATGCTTTCAATGGATAGTAAGATAATCTTGCTGAGTCCCAGGAAAGATATGGACGAAATCGTGGAAGCAATTGTCAAAGTCGCCAAGAACACCGACAAACTGGCATAGTATCAGACAGGGCATAGGTCACGCATTACACTTGAGGGCAAACAACGGTTTTTTGTAGACCGTGTAGTCTGAGAACTGGATCCCGATGAGTGGGGCTAAAGAGAGAAACAATAAGCGTGTAGGGGAGGACCGGCTTGCCTCCACTGCCAGTTTTTCCGGCTCAGGCATGGGGGCAGGCAGCCAGATCGGCCGTTTTCGCATTGAGCGGGAACTGGGCCGGGGCGGAATGGGCATCGTCTACTTAGCCCACGATACGAAGCTCGACCGTCCCGTTGCCATCAAGAGTCTGCCGGCCCAATTGATGGGCAACGCCATGGTTCGGAAACGCTGGAAACGCGAGGCCCAAGTCTTAGCTTCTTTGAATCATCCGAATATCGCCGCGGTTTACGAAGAGCTCGAGGGGGGCGAAGGTTATCTCGTCCTTGAGTACGTTCCTGGCGATACACTGGCTGAGCGAATAACTCACGGGCCGCTTCGGTTGGAAGAGGCGCTATCGATCGCGTTGCAGGTCGCTGATGCAGTGGCGGCGGCACACGAGAAGGGAGTCGTCCACCGTGACCTTAAGGGCGGTAACATCAAAATCACGCCGGAAGGCAAAGTCAAAGTGCTTGATTTTGGCCTGGCTAAGGCCGTCGGTAGTGAAGTCCCGGACCAACGAACTACTGCCACGGAGCCCGGCAAGATCATCGGTACGCCGGCCTACATGAGCCCGGAGCAGGCTCGGGGCGACCCAGTTGATCACCGCAGTGATATTTGGTCTTTTGGCTGTGTGCTGTACGAGATGCTAACCGGCAGGGTCCCGTTCGAGGGCAAGACGACTTCCGACACGCTGGCCAACATTCTCAGCAAAGAGCCGGACTGGCAGGTGCTGCCCCAAACGGCACCGGCTAACATCCAGGTTTTGCTGCGCCGCTGTCTGACGAAAGAGCCACGTCGGCGGCTTCAGCACATCGGAGACGCCGCCATCGAAATCAGCGAAACGCTGAACTTGCCGGTGATAGCGCCGCCGGTTACTTGCGTACCGGTTGGGGCCGCTCGGCCTAAACGACTCGAGCGTGCTGCGCCGTGGGCCTTAGCTGGGCTGATGTCTCTGATTGCAGGCGCAGCTCTGTGGACTTCTGTGCGTTCGAGGCCTTCACCACCGCAGTCGGCTGTCCGCTTTCCCCTGAGCCTGGCGCAGAATCACGTGCCGAATGAAGTAATCGTCTCGCCGAACGGCGACCGTTTGGTCTATGTGGTTATTGTTGGAGCCACCAGGCAACTTTTCGTGCGAGAGCTCGGCCAGATTGACGTTAAGGAACTGCCCGGAACAAAGAACGCCTCTTCTGCCTTCTTCTCCCCCGATGGCCAATGGGTTGGCTTCTTTGCAGGCGGCCAATTGAACAAGCTGTTTCTTGACGGTGGAAAACCGATTCGCCTCTGTGCTGCGGCGAACCCTATGGGCGGATGCTGGGGCGCCGACGGCATGATTTACTTTTCTCCTGAGATCACCGGTGGTCTTTGGAAGGTCTCGGCCGATGGCGGCGAACCAGAACAGGTAACGACACCGGACCGGGAAAAGGGCGAGTTTGGCCATTGGCTCCCCGAGGTCTTACCGGGAGGTGGGGACTTGCTCTTTACGATTTGGAATACTGCGCTCAGCGATGCCCGCGTAGCCGTGCTCTCACAAGAGACGGGTAAGTGGCGAACGCTTGTTATAGGCGGCTCTAACGCCCGCTACTCGCCGACCGGCCATCTGCTCTACGCTCAGTCTGGGGCGCTCGTGGCGGCGCCATTCGATCTCAAGCAGCTCAAGGTCGGTGAGCCGCATCCGGTCCTCGAAGGTCTCATGCAAAACCCCTCGAGCGGGTATGCACCTTTCTCTTTTTCCCGAGACGGATTGCTCTGTTACGTCCGTGGCGGCGAATGGCTGGCCCGGCGTCAGTTAGTTTGGGTCAACCGCCAGGGCAAAGTGGAACGGCTGCCGTTGCCCCCTGGAGCATACGGAATCCCGTGCCTATCGCCCAATGGGCAGTGCCTGGCCTTCACCAAATTCGAGGGCGGTCACTCAAATATATGGGTCCACAAATTTGCAAGCGGGACAACAACACAACTGACCTTCAAGAGTAGCAACTTCTATCCCATCTGGACACCGGATGGCGCCAGGTTGACATTCACAACCTATAGGGCCGGACCGTTTCAAGTGTACTCGATGGCTGCGGACAGGAGCAGCACCGAAGAGCCGCTCCTGACAGGTCCAAATGATCAAACGGCTAACTCCTGGTCACCAGACGGCAAGGTTCTGCTCTTTACCAAAACTAATCCCGCCACAGGCAACGACGTTTTGTGTTTCTGCACTGAGGATACGAACAGCCCACGACCCTTGTTACACGAATCGTATAGTGAATACAATGCCGTGTTCTCCCCTGACGGACGCTGGATTGCATACGAGTCCGACCAGGAAGGCCGGGCAGAGGTCTATGTGACCCCATATCCGGCACCCCGCGAGAAGTTCAAGGTATCAACCGATGGCGGCAGCGAGCCACTGTGGTCCCATGATGGTCGTGAGCTTTTCTACCGCAATGGTGATAAAGTGATGGTCGTTACGGTTGACGCGAACTCATCGCGATTTGACATCGCCAAACCACCAGAGACCCTCTTCGAAGGACAATATTCCAGGGCAGAGTTTGTGCCAAATTATGACATAGCGCCCGATGGCCAGCGATTTTTGATGATCAAAGAAAACGAGGAGCAACCGTCGGCCGCCCAGTTGATCCTCGTGCTCAATTGGTTTGAAGAGTTGAAACGGCTCGTGCCGTCAGGAAACCGATAACGCTCTAACTTACCTCGATGCGCGATGCTCGACGGGTATCTAGTATCCAGGATCGAGAATCCAGTACCGACTCACCACCAGGGCCAGCGGCAGGGCGGTCAGATTAGCTCTACATCCACCGGCTTATCGGGTAGGTTCTCGACCGTGACCAACTCTTTGCCCAGGCGGAAGGCTTCCTGAAGGGCAGAGGGATGCTTCTTGATTGCGCCGCGGACGTCAACCCGGTTGACGAATAGATTGCCGACGTATTTCATATCCAGATCATCAAAATAAGATCTCATAGTTAATCGGATGCTCTCAAACTGCTTTTTGCTCTTTGAGCCACCCACGGCGATAACCAGTGCTCTGCGGTCACGAGGGCCGTCTTCAAACAGAAGCCTTTTCAAGACATACTTATTCGCCCAGAGACACTGGCCGCGGTCGATCAGCATCTTTGCCTGGGCACAGACCGTCGCAAAGAATACCGGCGTGGCGAAAATAAGCCGATCCGCATCAAGCATTTTCTGCAAAACCTGCTGATAATCGTCCTGAACCCGGCATCTGCCGGTGCTGTAGCAGGAATTACATTCAGCGCACGGCGCGATGTTCAAATTGGCTACGCGCAAATATTCAACCTGCGCACCTGCCGACTCGGCCCCTGCCAGGGCCTCACGCAGAAGCAGGTCACTATTGCCCTTGAGCCTCGGGCTTGTCGAGATTCCCAGCACTTTCAAGGTCATACGTTTCTTAGTCTACATACGGGGTGATGCTGCGGCGGACGGATTTAGGGCTGCTTGGCGTTCCGAAGTCATAAGCCTCGGTTCGTGCCAGTCGCCACGTTTGTCCTGTCCGGGTGTCAGTGACAAATACGGCCAGCGAATCATCACCAGCAGCACAACACTGGTATGTCCCGATGTCGGCGGAATTGCTGCTGGCCGCCGCGATTGCCAGCATCAGGCAGATGCCCAGCAAAAAACCGATGGCGAGATTCTTTATGTTGACGCTACGAATTTGTAGGTGCTTTTCGCGTTCCATAATTCCGACTCCTTGTGTCCTGCGGAAACATGTTTTCTCTCATTACGGGGCAATCTTACATTTTGGCCGGCCCTAATTCAATTGTCTTTTCGGCAGGATAATCGCCAATTGGGCAGCGGCCGTGCCTTCAAAGTACCGCGGCGATAAACAGCAGGAGCATGGCGATGACAGCAGCAGCAAAGGTGATTCTCGACCATCTCAAGTATCTTGCATAAGCCGGATGGCGGTCCTCGAATTCGTAGTAATAGTCGTCTAGGTCCGAGTCGCCTTTGGGTCGCAGCCGGAGCTTGACATAAAGATGAGCTATCAGAGAGATTACAAAAAGTGGGCCAGCGATAGAATACAATATGATGTCCATAGGTCTTTTGCATTGGCAATCATACCGCGCCCGCTGAATAAAGCCAGAGCAAGAATGCAGTACTACAGGACTATTATCTGACCAGATTTTGTGGCAACCACCTTTAGCGTTGCCGCCCCCCATTCTCAACGCGTAACGCGGCGCCAGTTGTCATTGCGAGGCCCGCCCAGCGGGCCGTGGCAATCTCCACCATTCGAATCATCGAGATTGCTTCGCTTCGCTCGCAATGACACAGTGCGCAATACCATAGGAGGCAGAACTTTGTGATGTGCCAGAAAAACTGGTCACACATGAGGACTACGTCTTACCTCTGCACACATGTGCATCGGGGCCGGCGGAATAGACCTTCGCGACGCACACGGCTGTAGCGTCAGCGCCAATACTTTTACTATTATGAAAAAGAACGCGCTGCTGATCGGTCCCAATAGCGGGCGCATTACGGTTACGGGCAACAACTTCTGCGACAGCTACATCGGGCAGGGCGCCGTGAAACGCGCAGCCGACGACCGCCCAGCAGCGGGCATGATTCTTCGTGGCACGTCCGAGATCAGCGTTGTTGGCAATGCCAAGAAAAATTCAAGATTTCAAAGACTATATGCCGATGTATGTTAATGAATTGAAAAGCGTGGCTCTGTGAGATTGCCCATCTTACCAGGCTTTGCACACAGGTCAGATTGGGATTCGGGCAAAGGAACGTAAGAGCTAAAAAGCAAAAGGAAGGAGCCACACAAGCAAGGGGAGAGCTAACCATGCTCTCCCATTTTTTATTTCCCCTAATTTGCCTATTCCATCGTTTCGTGCCGCATGGAAAACTCACCTTTTTTCAAACGGGCAAGCCCCGGGATGTTTGGTTATCTTTGCTTGCCATTTCTGGTCGATGGTGCGGAGGTCATTTATGGTACACGATTTTGCCGCCAACGATGGTTGTGTGGACTGAGCAATCGTGCTCGAGCAAAACAAGATCAGCATCCTTGCCGGGTGCAATCGAGCCTTTTCTTTTTTCAATACCTAATAGTCTGGCTGGGTTTTCGGTGACGGTCCTGATTGCAATATCCGGTCGGCAATCGGTGAGGGTCACGAGTTTTTGTAGCAGTTGACTTAGACCGAGGGCTGTGCCGATTAACGTGCCATCTTTGTACCTGGCTGTTCCGTTTCTTGCCTCGTATTCGATACCGTTGTAGAAATACTTGCCGTCGGGTAGGCCAATCGCTTGCATGCCATCGGTAATTGGTATGACGCGTGTAGGGCCAAGCAGTCCAAAAGCAAATCTTAGGACAGACGGATGTATGTGAACACCGTCGCAGATGAGCTGAGTAGTTACGGCTTTTGTCTGAAAAATGGCAAGCAGGGGCCCCGGCGAGCGGTGGTGTAATGGGGGCATCGCGTTGAATAGATGTGTTACGTGCGAGATGCCGGCGTCGAAGCCATCGAGGGTTTGTTCGTATGTGGCGTTGGAGTGACCGAAAGAGGCAATGATATCGGAATCCACGAGATGCTGGATTATGCCGATATTACCCGGCAACTCCGGTGCGATGGTCATCATCTTGAGTTGATCCTTGGTGACATCCTGAATTTTCTGGAGAAGCTTCAAGGACGGCGCACGTATACATTCGGGCAGGATCATTCCCTTTTTCTGGGGTGAGATAAACGGACCCTCCAGGTGAATGCCGAGCAGGTTGGCTCCGCCCAGGTCACGACCTGCATACTCGGCGACAAGAGCCAAATGGTCATTATCCTGCTTTGGATTGAATACGGTCGTGGCGAGAAAACTTGTGGCGCCGAAGCGTGCAGAGGTTTGTGATATGGTTTTCAGGGCATCAGGGGTCGCATCCAGTATATCGGCGCCACCCGCACCTTGAATGTGGACATCTATGAAGCCCGGAGCAATTGTTCGGCCCTTGGCATCGAGAATATTATCGCATCCAGCGGCAGAATCAATTTGGCCGACCCGGCTGATGATGCCATCTTCGATGAGAACAGATGATGTTTGGCTACTGTCCGCAACGTCAAACAATCTGCAATTGGTTATGAGGAGTCTTTGAGCCATAATCGGTTCTTGCGGGTCGCCAATCATTGCCTTTTGCAGGGCTGTTAGTGCGGTATTCTATGCCGCGTCTATTTTTGTCTGTCACCTGGTTGGCCGTTCGCGCGACGGATTAGTCATTCTTTAGCCCCGTGCTTACGTAACAGCTCGACGACTTCACTGTGCCGCCCCATTTTCGCCATTGACAGTGCTGTCTGGCCGTTCTGGTTTCTAATATTCACGTCAGCACCTTTGGTCACTAACAGTTCTGCCATATCTTTGTGTCCGTATTCAGTGGCGTAGTGCAGTGGGGTCCTTCCATTGGGATCTTTCGCATTGACATCGGCGCCTTGCTTGATGTAGGATTGGAGCCGCGCAATGTCGCCATCTGCTGCCGCCTCGTGGAGCGCCTTGGCTGGTTTAGGTGGCTTGGTTAGTTCCCACTGGCATCCCACAGTGATAAACGCCGACACCAGAACCAGACAAAGGGGCTTTATCGACTTCATTTTAGCTTCCTTTGCAAATATACACTTTTTGAGACGCGTTTTTCTGGCGGGCCTTTGCCCCTGAGCATCTGAGGCTTTCAGAGGGCCAACCTATCCTAACCTATCCTTACGACTCTGCACAGTCAAGAGTCTGCCTTTGCGGACACCGGCTGCGATGGGCTTGACATCCGGATACGCTACCGTTATTATCTGCCGGGAAGGTTAGAGTTTTGGAGTTTGCTCATTGACAAAAGGAGGTGTTCCGATGGCACAGATAAGCCAATACATTCAGAGCGCTGATTGGAAAACTGAAAAGCATGTTCCGGTAATTGATTGCCCGGCAAAGACTAAAGCCGATGAGCTGTTTCAGGTGAAGGTCACTCTGGGTAAGGAAGTTGCTCACCCTAATACCACAGAGCACCATATAGGCTGGATTTCGCTTTACTTCCACACCCAGGGCGGCAAATTCATCCAGCATGTCGCCCATGTCGAGTTCAAGGCTCACGGTGAGTCAGCCGAGGGGCCGAATAAAGGCCCGGTCTATACACATCATGAGGCCATAGCTTCAATGAAGACATCCAAGTCGGGTACATTGCACGCTGTGGCGTACTGTAACATTCATGGGCTGTGGGAATCGAGCAAAGAGATCGCTGTCAGCGTTTAGCCGTCGCCGGACTTTGGTAAACTCAGTCGAGCCGAACGGCGACGAGTAACCGTAGATGGGGAATTTTGACAGTAGAGGAAAGATAGTGCAGTCAGTCGTGCCTGTCAGCGATAGCGTCTATTGGGTCGGAGTCAATGACCGACGAACCGCGCTTTTTGAGGCGATCTGGCCGCTGCCAAGAGGGGTCTGTTACAACTCCTATTTGATTCTCGACCGCAAAGTCGCTCTTTTGGACACAGTCAAGGAGGTTTCGCTGTCCGGTTACCTTGAAAAGCTCAAGGAGACTCTTGGTCCGGAAAGAAAAATCGACTACTTGATAATCCACCACTTAGAGCCGGACCATTCCGGCTCTGTGCCGGTGTTGCGGGAAATCTTCCCGCAGATGAAGATTGTGGGTAACAAAAAAACCGCTGAGTTTCTTGGCCGACTCTATGGCATCAAGCACGGCGTGGAAGTTGTGCAGGACGGCGATGAATTGGACCTGGGCAAGAGAAAGTTGAAGTCTCTGCTTACTCCGATGGTTTGAAAAGCAAAAAAGCTGCCGCATTTTTGCTTTTCAAAGTATGCCCAATTTCGATTTTTTGAGAACTCATCATAGGTCTGTTTGGTTCCGGCTCGTCCGGGTTAGGGAGCAGATAAAATGGCTGAAAGAATGAAAAGCTGGGAGAAGCGGCTGAGCGGCGAGCCTAATGAGCTTACGGTTGATTTTGTGGAATCGCTCTCGCTCGACCAGCGGCTTTACAAATATGACATTGTCGGCTCAATCGCCCACGCGCAGATGCTGGCTGAGCAAAACCTAATCAGCAAGCCGGAATTCAAGGCGATAAAAGCCGGGCTTATCGAAATCGGAGATGAAATCGCACACGGGCGGTTCAAATTCGACAAAAGGTATGAAGATATTCACATGGCAATCGAAGCCGCTCTGATAGCGAAAATCGGTCAGGCCGGTGAGAAACTTCATACCGGCAGAAGTCGAAACGACCAGGTCGCCGTTGACCTTCGCCTGTGGATGCGCGACCAGATAGAGATTTTGCAGGCCAAGTTGGCGCTGTTGCAGAAAGCGTTTGTGAAATTGGCAGCCGAGCACACCCAGGACGCAATGCCGGGCTATACGCATCTGCAGCGTGCTCAGCCGGTAGTTATTGCCGTGTATCTTTTGAGCTTTGTGGAGCAGTTTGAGCGTGATTTTATTCGGCTGAAAAACTGCCGGAGCCTGGTCAATATTTGCCCGTTAGGCAGCGGCGCGATAGCCGGCTCAACGCTGCCGATAGACAGAAAAAGTACCGCCAGCCAATTAGGTTTTTCCGATATCAGCTACAATAGTATCGACGCTGTGAGTGACAGAGACTTTTGCGCGGAGTTCATCTTTGATTGTGCGCTTATTGCAATGCACCTATCGCGATTGGCGGAAGACTGGATTGTCTATTCTTCGAGTGAATTTGGGTTCGTGCAAATCGATGATCGGTATTGCACCTCATCAAGCATGATGCCTCAGAAGCGTAATCCTGACGTTCTGGAGCTTATTCGTGCAAAAACAGGCGTGGTTTACGGTTCGTTGATGGCGATGCTGACTATTTTGAAATCTCAGCCGACGGGCTATAACCGCGATTTGCAGGAAGATAAGACTCACATTTTCGCGGCAAGTGACGTGGTAAGCCGCTCGCTTGATATGGCGGCAGCGATTGTTTCGAATACAAAATTCGATACGGAGAAGATTTCCGCCCGGCTGGACGAAGGTTTTCTGGATGCCACTATCTTGGCTGAGTATCTGGTCAAAAAAGGCGTCCCTTTCCGCGAGGCCCATGGCATCGTTGGGTTGCTGGTAGCTGGCTGTGAAAGGCAAAACAGGAAACTTGCGCAACTAAGTCTGGATGAGTTAAAAAAATATTCAGCGCACGTAGAGCAGGATGTTTACGACTTTCTCGGTGCGGAAAATGTGGTATGCGAATATGTCACCGAGGGGGCAGCCGGGCCTAACCAGGCAAAAAGACAAATCACGTACTGGAACAAACAGTTGTCGCAACGATAAATATTTAGCCCCACGTTTTACGTGGGGTTTCAATCGCCCGGTGAAAAAAGCGATGAGCATAACCGAGGATGAAATAACCGAGTGGTTTGCGCGCCAGAGAAAGTTGTCCAGCACAGATTTCCCCATCGGCATTGGCGATGATATGGCCCAAATCCAATTGGCCGAGGATATATCGGTTCTTATCACCACAGATATGCTGCTCGATGGCGTTCACTTCGACTTGCGACAAACCACTTTGAAACAGGTTGGCTATAAGGCTATGGCGGTCAGCCTTAGTGATTGCGCCGCGATGGCGACCGTGCCGATCGCTGCGGTAGTATCCGTTGCGCTGCCGAAAGGTTTCGGCGAAAAAGAATTGAAGCAGCTGCATAGCGGCATCGTTTTGGCCGGCGATAAATACGCCTGCCCGCTGGTGGGTGGTGACATTACCTGCTGGAAGGAGAAGGAACCGTTTGCGGTAAATGTGGCAATGCTCAGCAGAACGGCAAGTGGCAGACCGGTAAAAAGGTCGGGCGCCAAAGTCAGCGACATTATATGCGTTACAGGAGCCCTTGGGGGCGCCATTAACGGCAGGCATCTCAATTTTGAGCCGAGAGTGAACGAGGCGATAAAAATCACTCAGATAGTGACCGTAAATGCGATGATTGATTTAAGCGATGGGCTGAGCAGCGACCTGAATCGCATCTGCCGAGCCAGCGGTGTGGGCGCTATTATAAATGCCGAGCAGATTCCTTTATCGCAGCAGGCCAGAAAGGCTGAAGAGCCGTTAAGTTCGGCGCTGAACGACGGCGAAGATTTTGAATTGCTTTTTACACTTTCACCGCAGGACTGTCAAAGACTGCTAAGCAAGTGGAAAGGGCCGCTGCCTATTACGAAAATCGGCACAATCACCGACACAAAGAAAATGCAAATAGCAATGCCCAATGGTCGCCTCCGCGATTTGCAAGCCCAGGGATACGATCATTTCAAGAGGTAACCAGGGCAATTAGGGAGGTACAAGTTATGAAATGTCGATTAATGTTTGGCTGGACGGCTTGGTTTGTTCTGGTCCTTGTTTTGACTGCTGCCCTGCAAGCCGCAGAAAGGCTGGACCGGGGTCTAATTGCCCTTGAGTGTGAGGATGGCTCAGTCTTTTTGAGCTGGCGCCTGCTGGAGGGCGATCCTGAAGATATTACCTTCCTGATAACTTACTACGGCCCTGACAGAACGACGAGGGTCTTGAACGAAGGGAAAGGATACCGACTGACCAACATCTTGGATAACAGTCTGCCCAAAGATGCAGCCGGAAAAACGTATGTATATCAAGTCCCCAAGTTCAGTCAGAAAGACCCGGCTATAGCATCTGAACGACCATCCACCGTTAGCGTGACATTGACCGGCCAGGCCAAACCATACATCAGCATTCCGCTGAAAGGAGACTATGACTTCCAGAAGGTTGGAATCGGCGACCTGGATGGTGACGGGGCTTATGAATTTGTCATCAAGCAGCCTGATTTCAATACCGACCCTTATCAGCAGCCCGGCTACTGGAAGAAGAGCACCACCACCTACAAACTTGAAGCCTACCGTTTGGATGGCACGATGCTGTGGCGGTACGATATGGGCTGGTCTATTGAGGCGGGCATCTGGTATTCGCCCTGGATTGTCTACGACGTAGACGGCGACGGCAAAGCCGAAGTCTATTGCAAGGCCGGCGTCGGCGACCCGCGAGACGAAAAAGGGTTGGTAACGAGTGGGCCTGAATTCTTGGTCAAGATTGACGGACAGACCGGCAAAGTTATTGCTAAGACCGACTGGTTGAGCCGCGATGGCTTCGATAGCTACAACTATTATTGCCGCAATTTTCTGACTGTGGCGTATCTTGATGGAAAGACGCCGTCTCTGATTATGCAGCGGGGCACATATAACCTGATCAAGGTAAAAACGCTCGACAAGGATTTCAATCAAATCTGGTATTGGGAATCGCCTCAAGAAAAAGCAAAATACAGCGGACAAAGTTCGCACGGCTTGATTACCGCCGATGTCGATCAGGATGGCCGAGATGAATTGGTCCTGGGTGCAGCCGTGCTGGACGATAACGGCAGGGGGCTTTGGACTCTGGAAATGGGACATCCCGATGTCTGCTACGTTGCCGATATGGACCCGAATAATCCCGGCTTAGAGGTTTTTTACGGCTTTGAAACGCGCCAGAAAACCGATGGTATTTGTCTGGTCGATGCCAAAACCGGTCGCAAGCTCTGGGCACACAAAGAGCCTACGCAGCACCTTCATAATCAAGGGATGGTCGGCGACATCCTGGCAGAGTTCCCCGGCATGGAGGTCTTTGTCGGCGAAAGAGACCTGCAAAAGCGATGGCTTTATAGCTCTCAGGGTAAGTTAATAGAGTTTAGCGAGAAGCGACCTTTG
Organism: uncultured Pirellulales bacterium; assembly: GCA_964567045.1. Lineage (GTDB taxonomy): Bacteria > Planctomycetota > Phycisphaerae > Sedimentisphaerales > Anaerobacaceae > JAFNGF01. Next base: position 66,348 of record CAZMLE010000001.1, read on the forward strand.
AGTCCGCGCCCGGTCTGGTGGGACGCCGATCCGCAGAAAGAGGTGATTTTCTCTGGCGACATTAGGGACTGGGATGGGCAGGTCTTTCAGCCCATCGAAGGTCGCGTAATCGCCGTTGTTGATTGCCTGGGTGACTATCGCGAAGAAGTAATCACCAGCGTTAAAGGCGAGATTCGCATTTACACCAGCACCATCCCCACTTCTGACCGGCGGGTCTGTCTGATGCAGGACCATCAATACCGGCTGGGAGTCGTTGCGCAGACTATGGGCTATTATTATCCGGCTCAACTGGGAAAATGATAGCCGAGCAATCGACTTGTTCGTGCCGAGTTATTCATACTGACTATGGAGCTGGACATCACATCAGAATCGCCTGAGCAAACCATTGAACTTGGGCAGAGGATAGGGCAGCGGTTAAAGGGCGGAGAGATCATAGCTGTTTGCGGCCCATTAGGAAGCGGTAAGACGCATTTGATTAAGGGCATTGCGGCGGGAACGGGCGCCGAGGACCGCAGATCTGTCACAAGCCCTACATTCGTCATAGTTAATGAGTATAAGGGCAGGCTGGATATTTACCACGTAGATGCGTACAGGCTGAATTCGATTGACGAGTTCGAAATGATAGGCTTCGACGATTTTTGCTATCCGGGCTCGGTAGTGCTTATTGAGTGGGCAGACAAGGTCGAGGCTGCCCTTCAGACTATGGATTACATTCGCATCGAAATGACTCATGCCGGCAAAACCAAACGCAAGATACATATCAAAAACGCACCGCAACATATGACAATTGACATAAAAAATTCCACGTAAATCCCCCGTACGTCTGGCGGATAAAACGTGGGGCTAAATATTTAGCCCCCAGTTTCACTGGGGGTTTTCCACCATTCAATATTGGTTTTTTTACATCCGACAATTTGCCTGGGCAAAACTTATTTTCTACACTTTACTTGGTTATTTGCGGGAGCTTTTGTCAGGGCGCACTGCGAAGTGTTCCCGGACGTAACAATTGATGCTCCCGTATTAGGGCAATTTGGAAGTGTAAGTTCGAAGTATTCTTGATGTTTATTTGTCAGTCCGGCTAATTTTTTGGAGGAGGTTACTGCTTACCGAAGAAAACAAGCGAAGTTAAGTGGCCTAACAATTAGGTCGATATTTAAGTTGTGAAAAGAATCTCTGTGTTGAATGTTGTCAATCGTATCAAACGAGGAATTTATTTCAAAAAGGGGTGAATGATGAAAGCGAAAAGTGGTTTTACATTAGTGGAAATCCTGATTGTCGTGGTCATCCTTGGCATCCTGGCGGCTATCGTGATACCTCAATTCACCGAGGCCAGCACCGAGGCCAAGCTCTCCAGTCTGTGCACGGACCTTCAAACGATACGGTCACAGATCGAACTATTTAAGGTCCAGCACAACGATGTCGCACCGGCTCTTGCCACCTTCGTGGCACAGATGACGACCTATAGCGACATCAATGGTAACACCAACGCCGCGAAGACGACCGTCTTCTGCTATGGTCCGTATCTCCAGAAGATCCCGGTCAATCAGTTCAACGACGTGAAGGACGCTACTGGTATTCACGGCAAGCTTGATGGCTCAGGGACTGTTGGCGACGATGGCGGAAGTTGGGAGTATGACGAGACCACAGGGATAATCCACGCCGACGACAGCTACGACAAGGATGGGGTTGCTGGTGCCGATCACGTAAATCTCTAAAACAGGGCATTAATCGTGCTGTTAGTACATGCACGGCAGAGTGCCGGCTTAGGCTGGCCAGAACCATGAAATAGACAAATAGGCTGATCGTGCTAAGGCATTTGCCGATAGCAGATCAGCCTTTTTAATGGTTAGTTCGTAGTTCATTGTTCGTTGTTCATCACTATGAACGATGGACAAGGAACAAACGAAAGGTCAAATTATGAAAAAGGCAAGAGCTTTCACGCTTGTTGAGATCCTGATAGTGGTGGTCTTGCTCGGAATCCTGGCCGCGGTCGTCATCGCAACCGTTGGCAATAGTACAACGTCGGCCAAGGCAAGTGCTCTGGCAACCGATTTGCAGTTGCTTCGCAACTTCATTATGGTTTACAAAAGCCAGCATCTGGAGGTTGCTCCCGGCTATCCCAATGGCGATACGACCGCTGCACCGACAGAGCAGGCCTTTGTTGAGCAGGCCACCATGTCGAGCAACAATTCTGGACAGACTGCTGCGGTAGGCACGCCCGGGTTTGAGCGCGGCCCATACATGCAAAAGATGCCGGTAAATCCCTTCAATAACCTGACCACGGTCGAGATGCTCGCAGATGGGGGTAATTTCCCGGCCAACGCCGACGATAGTCACGGCTGGATTTGCAAGGCAGCTACCGGAGAGATACGAGCGGACACCAGCGGAACCGACAGTAACGGAAAGCGATACTATGATTATTAGCGCAAAAACAGGTAGGGTGTGCACTGCACACCGCTATCAAATTGGTGGGCGATGCCCACCCTACCATAGGGCACGCTGTGGTTTCACGCTCGCTGAGGCGATGATGGCCACCGTGGTATTAGGTATCGCAGCGGCTGGTGTGCTGCTTCCCTTTGTCAGCGGCGCAAAAGTACGAGCTGAAGGTACGCATCGAACCCTGGGCGCCAAGTTGGCAGGTGATTTAATCGAGCAGATTGTAAATACTCCGTTTGAGCAGGTCGTTACCAAATATGATGGCTACTCCGAGCCGCAAGGCCAGTTAAAAGACTCAGCCGGGATTGTATTTACGGACCCAACTTACGCCAACTTCAGTAGAGACGCAAGCTGCGGCTATGTTTATGTGCCACAGCAAGGCGGTACATACCAGCCTGACTTCGTGCGGATAACAGTCCGTGTGTATTATCGCGGCACGCCAATCGCGACTGTATACCGGCTAATCAGTCGGTAGGAATGCGAGATACGAGATGCGAGGTACGAGATACGACTATGGTTTTACGCTGGCCGAGTTGCTGGTGGCTTTAGTTGTTAGTAGTCTGATTTTAACGACTGTAGCCACGCTTGCTTTCGCTCTGGGCAGGGCAAATGACGCCACGGATGATACAAGCCGCAAGCAGGCGGAAGTCCGTTTCGCCACTCTCAGGATTTCAGAACTGATTAGACAGTGCAGATTGATATGCGGCACGCCTGACGGTGAGCTGGCTGTCTGGCGGGCTGACGACAATGGCGACGGACAGATTAACGTCAACGAGCTGGTGTATGTTGAAAGAGGGATGGGCAAAAACTATTTGCGGCTTTGCGAATTTCCGTCGTCCGATACATCAGTCGTGCCCTTGACCGCTGTGGCAACACTATCGCCAGGCGGATACAGCGTGACACGTGCGACGCTGATACCAGAGTGCAGCAACGTAGAGTTTCTGGTCGATGTTGTGCCGCCGCGGACCAAACTTGTCGGTATTTCGTTTGACCTTGCTGAGGACAGTGTTGTCCACCACTACCAGATAAATAGTGCCGTTCGTGGCTGGGCCGGGAATCTGCTCAGCGCCGATGGCCAGAGTATCGTAACTGACGATGATTAAGCAGAGAATGAAATTTCTAAATTCTAAATTCAAAATTCTAAATTCTAAAGAGGATGGGGCTGCGCTTCTTGTCGTTCTCTTTATTATCATGGCCATAACCATTTTGTCACTGGGCTTTATGTCGCGAAGCGATGTGGAGCTGGCCTGCGGCGAGAATATGATACTGCGCACGCAGATGGATTACCTGGCTGAGTCGGGTTTGGAGCACGCCAAGGGGCTCATCCTGAACCCGCAGGATGTGGCTTCGGAATACTGGACCGGAGCTACGGCCCAGCAGTTGGCAGCAGGAAGCGCGGATTACTACGATCTCACGGTGGTTCGCGATGACTCAGACCCGGCCGACCACTGTAATTATACCATAGACTGTAACTCCTACCGGATGAAGGATGGCCAGGAAATAGGTCGTAGCAGTTTATCAGCCCAGCTTCGCCTTGACCCGTGTGTAGCGTTGTGGATAGGCGGGGCTGCAATCATCTGGCCTGGCGTCCGAATCAATGGCGATGTCTATTGTAGCGGCACCCTGGAGAACAAGGGTGTAATTAACGGTGATGTGTTTGCCAGCGCGTTGACCGGAAGCATAGCCGGCCGGCATAAGGCAACTACGGATTTGTCGCTGGTCTGGCCTCGCGTTACGGTCGCTGACTTTACTTCAAGATATAATACCGTAACTATACCCTCAGGTAGTCTTTCCGGCCTGGTTTTGGGACCGTACAGTCCTCCGCGAGTATGTTATCGCATTGGGGATTTATCACTTAACGGCGATGTTCAGATTAACGGGATGCTTGTAGTCGGCGGTGATCTAACGGTCCAGGGAAGTGGAAACATCATCTCAGCCGACAAAAACCTGCCCGCGCTGCTGGTAACCGGAGACCTAATAGTAAGGAGTGCCGGTAGTCTTCAAATTGAGGGACTTGCGGTCGTAAACGGGCGCATCTTTGTAAGTGGGGGATCCGGCGGTGTCAACGTGATTGGTGGACTATTTACACAGCAAGTACTTGCGGAGACAGCCGCGGATTCATCCGGCAATAATGCTTTTGCTATCCTTCGCAATGGCCCAGTATGGCAGCCGAGTGCCGGCGGAATTGGAGGCTCGCTCAAGTTTGACGGTAGCGACGATTACGCTGAGGTAGAGAACGAGCCGATCTTCGACATAACCAGCCGAATAACGGTTTCGGCGTGGATAAAAGTAAGCACATTCAACCGAAGCTTCCAGACTATTGCCACTAAAGGTGACAGTGCCTGGAGGATCCAGAGGTGGTCAAACACTAATCGTATAGAATTTGCCTGCACCGGTTTGCCGCATAATCAGTACGGCAATATCACGGGTAATATCAGCGTAAACGATGGGCAGTGGCATCACGTGGCCGGTGTGTATGATGGGACAAGCATATATTTGTACATTGATGGTGTGCTGGACGTTTCTTTGCCTACTTCGGGCAGCATTAATACGAATAATTACAAGGTTATGATAGGTGAGAATGCCCAGACGCGCCCATCTCAAAACAGGTGCTGGAACGGCTGGATCGATGATGTGCGTGTTTATAACCGTGGTTTAAGCGCGGTGGAGATAAACACTGTCAAAGCAGGTGGGGCGGTGTCGGGTCTGGTCGGCGACTATCGACTCGATGAGGCGGGTTCTAATGTTGCTATCACGGCGGCGCCCACTAAGACCGCCATTATATGCTGGTCACAAGATGGTACCCAACAGCGCTGGGGGCAGGCCGCTGGAGCATTTTTCAGAAGTATCCGCAGAAACTAAGAAGTGCTGATTATGGGTTTGTTTAGTGTGCCCAGACAAAAGTCGCTTATCGGCCTTTTTACACAACAAGAAGAAAAATACGATTAAAAAGTGAACTAAAATTGTAAGTGCCTAAAGTGCCTAAAATCATAACTTTCAACTTTAGGCACTTTAGCTCACTTTAGGCACTTTAGTTATTGAGCAATGCGCTTTGACGATTGTGCTAATTTTAGTGGCCTTAACTGTATAAAGTATTGGATTTGACACGTGTATCGCCACGCATGTGGCTTGAGATGGCGACCACGAGTCGAAAGCGACTGCCTGTTTCGGTGACATCAGTAGATTCTGCATTTGCAGGGCCAAGAGGCTCGTCCGAGCCGGCTAATGTGTTGGTAAAGGCACAGCCAAAACAAGCCGAAAAGAAAACGGAGGTAGGGTTCATCATGAACCATAAAGCTTTTACGATTATAGAGATTCTGATCGTTGTCGCGCTGCTGGCCATAGCGGGGATGATGGTCGTACCGATGATGTCGTCGGCAGCCAGTATACAGATTCAGTCCGCAGCAAACATGGTCGCAGCGGATCTGGAGTACGCCAAGAGTATGGCCATCAGTCGTCAGAAAATATACGCGGTGGTCTTTAATGAATCGACCGAGAGTTATCAAATTGAGGACCCAAACGGAGTTATTGACCATCCGGTAAAAAAAGGATTCAAATACGTCGTAGATTTTCGTAACGACCGCAGATTAAATAGAGTTGATATTTTCGATGTAAATTTTGACGCCACCAGCGAGGTCAAGTTTGATTATCTCGGAAGCCCATATAACGGTAACTCTCCTCCAACTGCTCTGAACAGCGGCGTTATCACGCTGAAGGCAGCGGGGATTGCTAAGACGATTAGAGTAGAGCCTGTCACCGGCTACATCTCGATAGGCAACTAGTCAGGATACGAACTTAAATGCTAAGTTGGAACTTAAAGACTCGAGGCTTGCGACCGATAGGATTGGACATCGGCCATAACTGTATCAAGATGCTCCAACTGGTGATTAATGACAGCCACATTGGAGTTCTTGCGGCAGACAAAGTTCGCATTGATCCCAAGATAAACGGCGACGGCCAAGAAAGAAGACAGTTCGTTGTTTCAGCAATAAAACAGATATTGGCGGACGGTGACTTTCGCGGACGAAATGTTGTTTCATGTTTGCCGAGTGACAAACTGAATATCACAAGTCTGCGCCTCTCTGAAACAGAGGCAGGTCAGATTGAGCAGACGTTGGCAAAAGAAGCTGCCAACCGCTTCGGGCTGAATCCGGATACAGACGCAATTAAATATATACATGCCGGCAGTGTTCAGCAGGGCGAAGAGGTTAAAAATGAATTGATACTGTTTGCCACCGACAATGAAACAATAAAAAACCATATTGCCGTGCTTGAGGAAGCTCAGCTTAAGCCAGTGGCCATCGATACGGTTCCATGCGCATTGTTCAGGAGCTTTGAGAGGTCCCTCAGGCGGCAGGAGGACAAAGAGCACACAGTTGTTTTTGCCGATATTGGGGCTCAGTTCACCACCATCGTCTTTGGTCGCGGAGGAGAGATTTGTTTCGTTAAGCAGATGCTGCTTGGCGGAGAAAATTTTGATCGGGAGATTGCAGCCAAATTGGGCGTCGAAATCAGCGAAGCAGCGATGCTCCGAAGCAGGCTTCGAATAGAACGAGGCCTGCCGGCATCAGAGGCAGAATTGATAGACCAGGACCCGGACAAAGGCAGTCCGGCTCTCGATACGACGACACGACAGGTCATAGCCGACGCCATAGGAACTGTTGCTGAAGAGTTGGCAAGAGAGATATCGCTGTGCCTTAGATACTATACGGTGACTTTCCGGGGAAAACGTGTGGAGCGCGCGTTGTTAACCGGAGGTGAGGCATATGAAAGTATACTGCTCAACGTATTGGCGCGAACATTGGCAGTTGAGGTTGAGGTAGCTCAACCATTGAAAGGCTTCGATTTGTCAGGCGAAGGCATGCACATAAATCTGGACGGTGACAGGCGGGGTCTGCTTTGCGAGTGGGCCGTGGCTGTGGGACTTAGCCTTAAGGGGGTGGATACGGCCGTCAGATAGCCGATGAATCCCAAATGTGTCCAACGCGTTGTGGTCTGTGATAATTATGAAAGAAATTGATTTCATTCCAGAGTGGTATAAAACCGGAAGACGCCGGCAACTAAGCTACCGAACGCAGTACGTTGCTCTTGGTGGTATGTTTGTGGTAATGATGGCATGGAATTTTATTTCCATCAGATCGCTTTCGAAAGCCTCAGCAGAGCTTGTTCAAATGGCTCCAAGGCAATCACAGGCACAAAGCGTGTCACGAGAATTCAAAAAGGTCCAAAGCAAACTGGCAGACTTGCAGAAGAAAACGAGAGTAATTGAACAAATCGCTTCCAAAATTGATGTGGCAAGCGTTTTAGCTGAAATGAGTTTCTTGATTGATGACAAGATCGTCCTGAGCAAAGTGGAATTCACTGCGGAGAAGTTTGGCGCGACACCTCAGAGTGGACCTACCAGCACTTCCGTGGTCAGAGTTGCAAGCGGCGGTTTTGGAGGTAAACAGGTGCCGCCGCTCGGCAAGGTCAGATTCCAGATCGTGATAAATGGCGTCGCCTCAGATCCGAGCAATGTTGCGGAGTTGATATGCAGATTGGAGGATTCGCCGTATTTCTGCCTGGTTCGTCCTTCCTTCTCGCGCTACAAAACGATCAGCAGCGATGGCGGATCCACAGCGAATAGTGATATTAAGACAGCCAGGATATCCGGCCCAATGAAAGCCGATGCCGAACCGACAGCCAAGAAACATCAGGTAAGCGAGTTTGAGATAAGCTGCTATCTGGCAAACTATCGACAAGGTGAGTCCTGATTTAATGCAATAGTACCTGAACAAGAGGCGGTGAAGATAAACAGAGTTGCCTAATGTTCTGCTGGAAGAAACAACAAGTAATAATTTTCGTTGTGGCTGTACTACTGGCAGCCGATTTCATATTCTTCGGGTTTTTGCCTTTGCGCAAGAGACTGAAGGCTGTTAACCAGGCAAGAACTGATCAGAGACTTATTATAGTCAAGACAGCGATTGAGCAGAGGCAGCTATCCGACCTGAAAGAACAGTTACAGGAGCTTGAAAGCACTGCCCGTAACTACCAAGTGAATGTGCCTGCCGACAGAGACCTTGGCAGCTTCCTACAGCAGATAGCCAATCTGATGAGCCAGCATAATCTGACCGAGCAGGTGGTTGCCCCCGGCGAGGAGATTAAGGCCGATAAATTGAACTGTATACCCGTGAACATGCAATGTAAGGGCAGACTGGGTCAAATATTTGAATTTTATAGGCAGTTGCAGCGTTTGGACAGGCTCGTCCGCATCGAGAGTGTAAAGCTGGTAAACAGTGACGATCTTAGCGGCCAAGTTAGTATGCAGACAAGGACGGTCGTTTATTACAGGCCCAACGTCGACCAAGGATAAGGTCTCTGCATACAATGACGTGCTCTTAGGAAGTCCTTAGAGAGAAGGTATGAGGCGAAAGGCAAAAAATAATAGCAATGGTCGGGCTAATACAATACTCAGCCCATTGGCGGCAGATAAGAAAAAGGTGGTGCTGGCAGCATGCCTGATCGCCGTTATGGCCTTTATGTGGTTCAGAGTGCTTAGGAAAGATGCACCACAGGCTGCTGAAGCAAGCTCGGTGACACAGCAGGCATCGCCGCTTTCGCAGGGACAGCCGAATTCGCCGTCAAAAATATCCTTTGTGGAGTTGCCGAAAGTCGCTGGCCGCCACGAAGTAATTACCAGGGACTTTTTTACTCCCGGTCACTGGTGGAAGTCGATCAAAGGCATACAGGGGGAAAATTCGTCAGGTACTAACGAAGTAAAATTCGTTTCCTCACGGGGCGATCAAGGAGTAATCGAGTTGCTGGCAGCGAGACTGAAGCTGGGGGCAATAGTAAAGGACAAAAATCTCCAGGCTTTTATGAATGGAAAATTGCTTTCGGTGGGGGATAAATTGCTCATCCGCGAAGGAGTCCGAACGTTTGAATGTGAAGTAGTTGGGATTGAAGAAAACCAGGTGGCTATAAGATGTGGGCAAGCAGAAGTGACCTTGAAACTGAAGCAGATAGTTGAAGTAAATGACTGAATAGTGAAGGTTTGATCCCGTTTGTAATGCGTAGTAAGAATGAATTCAGAAGACTCGAATGGTCGTAAGATGTTTTTAAGTAGGAGCCAATTATGTTCAGACAAAGAAGCATGAGTGACAGAATGCAGATCGGAAAGGGACTAGTTCTCACGTGCTTCATATCGACAGTGATAGCGATCGCTGTCTTTGGCAGTGTTGAACAGGGTCCGACGGGAGCTAATCCCGATGATGCAAGGCCTGTTGAAGTTGCCGTGGCCGTAAGCCAGCCTGCTCCGGAGAAGGTTCTGGATGCCCCCACAAGGGCGGCAGTGCAGTCGTTTGAGCTGAAGGAACAGTTCGGCATACGTGATGCGCTGGCAATGCTGGCGAGCTTGTATAAGAAGAACATTGTGCCTTCGCCGGGCGTCGATGGTCAACTGGCCTTCAGGAGCCTTAAAGATGTAACCTTCGAAGAAGCGATGGATGCGATCTTGGGCGAAAACTTCAAGTATCAGCAGGAGGGCAATCTAATCAAGGTATACACCAAAGACGAGTTCAAAAAAATCAAGGAAGACCCGGAGCGAATGGTGTACCAGATATTTACCCTGTATTACATCACTGCAGAAGAGGCAAAGAAGCTGATTACACCCGTCTTGAGTGGGTCTGGTAAGATTGAAACTAGTACTCCCGCAGAAAAGGAGATATCCTCCAGTAGTGGGGGTACTGGCGCTGGGGCCGGATCTCTTACCTCCGGCGGTGGCGGCGACAAGTTGGCTATTCACGACACCATCGTTCTCTACGAATACCCTGAGAACATCCAAAAGGTTCGGGAAATAATCAACGCTCTTGATGTCAGGCCCCAACAAGTCCTCGTTGAAGCAACTATTTTGAGCGTACTACTAACTGAAACAATGGATTTTGGTGTTGATTTGAATTTGTTGACCGGTGTGAGCGTGACAGGTTTTCCAGCTTTACAACCCGGGGACGGGACGCATCTGGAGACAGCCGGTTTTGCACTGACGGGGAGCGGCCTGAGAGTAGGCGTCAGCAGTGAGAACGTGCAAGCATTCATCAGAGCATTGGAAACGGTTACGGACGTAACCGTGCTGGCAAATCCTAAAATTCTTGCGCTAAACAAGCAAGAAGGTTCCGTCCAAATCGGTAAGACATTGGGTTACCGTGGAAGTACGACTATTTCGACGGGAGGTGTAGCTACTCAAGGTGAGGTTCAATTTCTGCCAACCGGTACGGTCCTCGTATTCAGACCCTACATCGGCAATGATGGGTATATCAGGATGGATATTTACCCCCAGGATAGTACAGCCCAGCTCAATGCCGACAAGGTGCCGGATAAGACCACCGCAGAGTTGAAGACTAACGTGTTGGTGAAGGACGGCGAGACAATTGTAATCGGCGGACTATTTAGAGATTTTGTCACAACCATAAGATCACAAGTCCCTATTCTCGGAGATTTGCCCGTCTTTGGTAGTCTATTTAGAGGTACTACTGACACCAACCAACGCCAAGAGGTCATAGTGATGCTTACGCCTCACATTATAGAAGAGCCGAACCAGACTGAGGGTCAGGCAAGGGCTGCGGATGTCAGCCGTAAACGCTCAGCCGCAAAGGACGAGATGCTGGGCATAGGCAGAGCGAGAATAGCGGAAGACTGCTACGCAAAAGCCGCAAGATACTACACTGAAGGTGACAACGAATCCGCCATGAAGGAGCTCGGCATCGCATTATGGCTGCGTCCAACGTTTCTGGAGGCGATACGGCTGAAAGAGAGGATTCTTGCCGAAACAAGCCCGGATGAAGCAGAAAAGTTGGAAAGGATTGTGCTGGAGACCATAGATCGGCAAGCGGCTCCCAAGTGGCGCAGTAGATAGATAATCGATTATTGAGCGAGGGTTGCTACTTTGAAGTTTGCAAAACAGGCATACGTGATAGTCACCATCGTTGTGGTGTGTAGTCTGTTGACGGCGGCTCGGCTCCAGTGGAGAGATTCTGGTGTCGCAGCAATTAGAGACAACTGGTGCGGTACGCCGCTCATCATCGCGTATTGTGCTGGGGCTATGGGCGTGATTTGGCTCGGCTGGCATTGCCTTAGACTGGCTGGGATGGTCACGTCCATAGCCAAATGGTTAAAGCAGGGCCAACCTGCTAACACCAGGCCAAAGGTCAACACCCTGGCAGAAGAGTTGACCAGGGCGATTGACGACCGCGTCAAGGAGCACTCTGAGACGATAGATCGGCTCCAGAATGAAGTCAAGGACTTCCAGCTCCAGATTCAGCTTTCACACAGACAAAAGAGGAATACTGAAGCGATTATATACAGCCTCCGGGACGCCGTTATCGTTATTGATGAGTTCGACAGGCTGTTAATGGCAAACGGGGCTGCGGGCAGACTCTTCAACTTTGATTACAAAAACGCACAGCATAAGCCCATTGGCGAACTGGTCGACAAAAGCAAGAGTGTGTTCATAGATTTTCTTCGCCAGAGCAGGCGCAGTAAGACAGAAGCAACAAGGCGGGAAATCCAATTGGTACAAGAGGCAAGGCCGAGGATTTTCGACTGCATTATCTCCTGCGTTTACGACCAGCGCCAAGAAGTGTGTGGGGTCGTAGCGGTTCTGCATGATATTACACGCGAGAAGGAAATATCCCAGATGAAGAATGATTTCGTCAGCCACGTGTCCCACGAGCTGAAGACGCCGCTTGCTTCCATTACCGCCTACTCTGAAATGCTCGCCGATGGTGAAGCCGACGATGAACAGACCCGCAAACAGTTTTACTCAGTAATTCAAAATCAGGCCAAAAGGCTCAATCGCCTGATCGAAGACATTTTGAATATTTCACGGATAGAGTCCGGCCTGATAAAGGTGGAAAAGAAACCCGTCAGCCTAACCATACTTATAGAAGAACAGCTACAAATGATAAAAGGCTACGCTGAGGAGAAAAATATCAAAGTGATTACGCAAAAGCCCATCGTATATGATCAGGTGTATGCGGACCGAGACATGATTTCGCAGGTAATTGTCAATCTGCTCAGCAACGCGATAAAGTACACTCCAGGTGGAGGGTCGGTGACGATTGAAACAGCGGTCGATGAAACTGCGGGCATAGCACGAGTCACCGTGACTGACACGGGCGTGGGGATACCGCCGGATGAAATTGGACGCATCTTTGATAAATTCTACAGAGTCGATGCAAATAAAAAGCAGGCGAAAGGGACCGGCTTAGGGCTTAACCTTGTAAAACAAATAGTCGAAAAAGTTCACAACGGCCGGGTGTTTGTCAGGAGCCAGCCCGGTGTCGGAAGTACCTTTGGCTTTGAGCTGCCTTTAGCAACCGCCCAAATGGTTGAAGCCACATAAAAAACAGCAGCCAGCGAATCATAAGAACCTGCAAAACACTAATGTGTTGGGGAGGAGCAATAATGACGGGCAAGAAAGTTTTAGTGGTTGATGACGAGATACATATCGTGCACGTGGTGGCAATAAAGTTACGCAACAACGGCTACGAGGTTGTATCGGCGGAGAACGGCGTTGAGGCCTTTGAACTGGCTTGTCAAGAGAAGCCGGATATTATCGTTACGGATTTCCAGATGCCGGCTATGACAGGGTTGGAGCTCGTGGAGAAACTTCGACAATGCGAACAGACCAGGAATATCCCGGTCATATTGTTGACAGCCAGGAATTTCGCCATATCGCAAGAGCAGCAGGAACAATTGCAGATATCAGATTGCCTCAGCAAACCGTTCAGCCCGAAGGAGCTGCTGGGAAACATCGAGGACATCCTGTATCGCCGGGCGGTAAGCCAAAAAAACCCATGAAGGATTAGGATTAGGCTCACCCATTCGATAAACTCAGGGCATGCTTATGTTGACAACAACCGGCAAGAGTCTCAGCCAATCGCAGATGCGCCAGTTGAAGAGGTTCGGCAGCAGGGTAAACAAGCTCGGCGCTAATTTTGCAGTTTACGATGCCGACGGTGAACTTGTCTTGCTGCGTGGAGCTGGCAGATTTGAAAGCAACGCTGGCGAGCTAACACGCCAAGCGCTATGCGTGATGTGTGCCAGCACGAGCGCGTCTGACAGCGATGCGTCAGAAGCGGATCCAGTACACGCAACGAGCAACACGGTTTTGGCTGCCGCTTTAAAACCAGCCTCCAACAGAAACGGGCAGGCCAAAGTGGTTGGAGCTGCCCTGATCGACCTCGGTAAACGTCTGCATTCTGACAAGGACCCTGGTCTTTTAGACGGGATAACAGGATTATCCTGTCAATCCTGTCAGAAAAATACAGAAGAGGTTGACCAGAGATATCAAATACCCGAAGTGGCTTTAAGTGAAATGCTGGGACTTTTGGTAGAGAGTTTTGAATCCTCGTTTAAGACCGAGCAAGAAATTGAAGTTATCAGTGCTGAGCTTGCCCAAACCTACGAGGAACTGGTGCTGCTCCACAAGCTCAGCACGCACATGAAGGTCACGGAACCGGACGCCAACTTTCTGCAGATGGCTTGTGATAGTCTGACCGAGATCGTTCTTGTCGAGGGCATCGCAATACTGTTGGAAAAGACAGTCGAAACTGAAAAGAAGTTGGTCTTGGCGGCTGGCTCCGGGCTGATAGATATAGATGAGCATACCGCAGCCTCATTGAATTGGCGATTGGTCGAAGAAATAAACGGTGGCAAGGAAGCCCTGCTGGATAGCGAGGTGGATTCTCCTTTCAAATATGCGTGGCCGGCCAACATAAAAAACATAATCGCGGTGCCGCTATGCGGAAAAGAAGGGGCAGATTCGCACTTCGCACACAGAACTAAAACCGGCGACTGCATCATAGGACTGATGGTTGCCATAAACAGGATCGACAAGCCGGATTTCGACAGCACTGACGTGAAACTGTTTAACTCAGTCGCCGGCGGCTGTGCGGTGTTTATCGAAAACGGCAGGCTCTTCAATGACCTCAAAGAGCTGTTTATAGGTTCGTTAAAAGCGCTGACCAGCAGCATCGATGCGAAGGATAAGTACACGCACGGCCACTCCGAAAGGGTGGCGCTTATCTCGCGGTGGATTGCCGAGAAGGCTGCTCAGACAGAGCCGTTAGAGCAAGAACAGATACACAAGATATACCTGGCTGGGCTGCTGCACGACATCGGCAAAATTGGGATAGATGAGGCCGTGCTGCGCAAGCCGGGCCGGCTGACTGAGCAAGAAATGGACCGCATAAGAAGACATCCTTCCATAGGAGCGGGTATCTTAGCTGCAATTAAACAGATGCGTGACATTGTGCCGGGCGTATTGTGTCACCATGAGCGAGTCGATGGGCACGGATATCCCAATGGTTTGGCCGGCAGCCAGATACCATTGATAGGGAAAATCATTGGCCTGGCTGACAGCTTTGACGCCATGACGTCTAAGCGGACTTACAGAGACGCAAGAACTGTCGAGCAGGCCCTTGCAGAGATACAAAATGGGCTGGGCACACAGTTTGATGAGAAGGTTGGCAGAGTGCTCCTTAATAGCGACGTCTATCAGCTCTGGGACATCATCCAGAACGGCGGCAGCGAAGTCTACCGCAATTATAGCGTTTCAGAGTACGGCACTGCTGCGGTGGGAGTGTTAATCAGATGAAAGTAAAGACGCAAGATTATGGCGATGTCACGGTGGTTGCACTGCAGGGTGAACTGGATGCCGATTTTACAGAACTGCTTCAGAACACAATTACCGACGTGATTGCAAAAGGCAGAGCAGGCATAGTCCTTGATATGCGCGCTGTTGGATTCATTGACAGCAAGGGATTAGAGCTATTGCGGTGGATGCGGCAGTACTGCAGTGAGAATAAAACCCAGCTCAGATTGGCGGGGCTGGATGAACACTGCGCGAAAATTCTGGAAGTTACTCGACTTGACAGCGAATTTGACCGCTACACAGAGCTGGCCGAGGCCGTAAAAAGTTTTGCGTAAGAATAAGCAGCGGATTCAAGTAAGACAGCAATTATGGCACAGATAGCAGTGGAAAATAAGACTCAGCTTGGGCAACTGCTGCTGGCGCACGAGGTGGTGACGCTCGAGCAAATTGAAAAGGCCCTGGCCGAACAGAAGGAAAAAGGACATCGCAAGCTGCTCGGCGAACTTCTGGTCGAGATGGGTTACTGCACGGAAAACCAGATCGCCGCGGCTTTGGCTGAGGCCTATGGCGTGCCGTACGCCCAGATCGGTCCCAAAATATGTGACCCAAAGGCAGTGGAAATTTTGCCGAGGGAGTTTCTCGAAGAGCACGTCGTCCTGCCGCTGTTTAAGGTTAACGATGTGCTTACCGTAGCAGTGAGTGAGCCGACAAACGTATTCTTGATTGACGAAATAGAGCGTATAAGTGGCTGTAAGGTCCAGGTGGTGTGCGCGACCACAAAGGATATCAAGGCTACGATACAGACGTATTTGCCGGCTGCCAATGTCTTTGTCATCGACGATATTATCGACGACAAGGGACTGGAAGACTTTACGCTTTTGGAGAACATCACCGAGGATATAGGCAACCTTGAGGAGGTAGCAGGTCAGTCACCGGTCGTCAAGCTGGTCAATTACTTGCTTTATAACGCAGTTAAGGAAAACGCCAGTGATATTCACATTGAGCCTGACGACAAAAAACTTCGCGTCAGATATCGCGTGGACGGCAAGCTCTATGAGAAGCTGCGTCCCCCACATCAGATGCATCCGGCAATAGTCTCTCGTATCAAGATTATGGCAGAGCTGGACATTGCTCAGCGCCGTCTGCCGCA
This sequence comes from uncultured Pirellulales bacterium, assembly GCA_964567045.1. GTDB lineage: Bacteria > Planctomycetota > Phycisphaerae > Sedimentisphaerales > Anaerobacaceae > JAFNGF01. The sequence continues at coordinate 82,565 of CAZMLE010000001.1, forward strand.
GGACGGCGGTATTCACGTGTTGGTGGAAGGCAGACCGATCGATTTGCGGGTGTCTGTTATGCCCGCCAATTTCGGCGAAAAGGTCGTGATCAGGGTCATTGACCCCCAGAAGATTCTTTACAATCTTGAGTCACTTGGATTCACTTACGAAAACCTCAGGCGTTTTAGAGAGATAATACAAGCACCTAATGGAATAGTCCTGGTAACAGGACCAACCGGTTCAGGCAAAAACACTACACTGTATGCAGCGTTATCTGAACTGAATACGGAAGAGGTAAACATTTGTACGGTTGAAGACCCTGTGGAGTGCAACATATCGGGCATAAATCAGTTTCAGGTTAATAGTAGCGCAGGTTTTGAATTCTCGACCGCGCTGCGGAGCTTGTTGCGGCAGGACCCCGATATAGTAATGGTCGGCGAGGTACGCGATGAGGCTACAGCCAATATTGCGGTCCAGGCGGCTCTAACTGGCCATCTGGTCTTGTCGACCCTGCATACAAATGACGCGCCCGGCGCGGTGATACGCTTGGTGGACTTAAAGGTTGCTCCTTATCTGGTCAGCGCTTCTCTGATTGGAGTCCTGGCTCAGCGGTTGGTGCGGAAAATATGCGCAAACTGCAAAACAGAGTATGAGCCGCCCGCCACTATGAAAAGAGCCGTTGAAAAGGTGGGCGGCGAAGTCGGCAAATTCCATCGTGGCGTAGGGTGCAAAAAATGCCGCAACACCGGCTTTGCCGGGCGAATCGCTATTCATGAACTATTTGTGCCCGATGATGAAATCGCAGAGATGATTAACGACCGGATCAGCACAAAGAAACTACGAGCAAAGGCACTTGAAAAAGGAATGGTTCCACTGCAGTTAGACGGAATTGAAAAGGTAAAGGCTGGAATTGTCTCTGTTGAGGAAGTACTTAGAACTACCCAAGCAGAACCATAATATCAGTTGCAATGGTGAGTGCGAAAAAAAATGACTATGGCAGCGACACAATCAGCGCAGACTTTACCTCCAACGGCTAAGCAGGCAGAGAGCAAATCCGTCGCCCGTGACCCGTTGCCCGTGACCCGAGCGACGAGCGACGGCCGACGAGCGACGAGCGACGGACTCAGTCACCCAGGCGTTGGCTCACCTGATTGGCTCTATAGGGCAAGAGTAAAGCACGCAGAGCTGATACTGTTCACTACGGAACTGTCGGTGATGCTCGATAGCGGCGTAGTATTGAGCGATGCTCTCGACGCTATTGCTGAGCAGGCTGAGCAGGGAGCGTTCAGGATGATAATCATGGATGTAGCTGAAAGGGTCAAAGGCGGCGAAAATTTCTCGCAGGCGCTGATTTCATATCCCAGAGTTTTTAATTCGATGTTTATAAGTATGGTCAGGGCGTCAGAGGCATCCGGCAGAATGGCAGAAATGCTGAGCGTGCTCAGCGGCTATCTAAGCTTTGAGGCCGAAACTCGTAAGCGCATCAAAGGAGCACTTACATATCCATTTATAATGGCCCTGATGGCGGTGGCCGCGACCGGAACACTTATGTTCTTTGTTCTGCCGCGGTTCATGAGGATTTACGAAGCCAGAGGAGCGGCACTTCCCAAACTTACCCAAATATTGGTGGGCTTCAGCAAAATACTGGGCAATTTCCAGATAATGAGCGTTGTTGTGACCGCACTTATATTGCTTTCGGGAGCACTGTACTATTTGTCCCGCACCGCGATCGGTCGTCGGGTGATTGATACCGTGAAAATCCGCACGCCAGTGATTGGCACAATGTTTGTCGATATGGTAGTGGGCCGCAGCATGCGCATTATGGCCACGATGGTCAATACGGGTGTCAGAGTGCTGGAATCAATACAAGTGGTCCAAGGCTCGTGTCAAAATTGCTATTTTCAGGAACTTTGGACCGACGTGGACGAAAAAATCCGCGACGGCTATCAGTTGTCCGAGTCAATTCTGATTTCCCCACGCGGCCAGTTGATCGCACCCGGCGTCATCCAGATGCTGCGGGCAGGAGAAAAGAGCGGCAGGCTGGGCGAAGTCTGCGATAAAATGTCTGTCTTCTATGAAAAGAAGCTCGAGGCCTCAATCAGGAACGTCATGACTCTCATAGAGCCGCTAATGATTACAGTCCTCGGCGCCATCATTGGCACCATTGCAATTGCTCTATTGCTGCCGGTCTTTAGAATATCCAGCGTCATCGCACATTGAAATCAAGACGCTAAGTATTAACAGAGCTGGAAATTGGGTTTGATTGGGTTCGTTTTCCTGGCCCCTATAGGCGGATTTGTTTTCATAATCCTTTGTTATTATTGAGCTTGCGTTCGTTTGGGCCTCAGAGAAATTGGCTTTGTTTTGCATAAAAAGGGCCGATTTCTAGAGGATTCTCGACAATTGTCGAACGCGTTTCCTGCATCCTGATTCCCTGTTATCCTGCTCACCTGCACCTTGTTACCCTGATTCCCTGGTTTCCCTATTCTGTCTTCCGTCTTCTGTTGTCTGTCTTTTGTATTCTGTCATCTGTCCTCCGTTCCTTCGGCAGAGTCTACCCTGAGCGTAAGCGAATGGGCTCAGGACAAGCTGCTGTTTTCTGCATTCTGTCTTCAGTATTCTGTCTTCTGTCATCTGTCTTCTGTTAGTATTGCGATTGTATCCAATTTAGTTATATACGTATCATACACACTGGCGTGCTGGGCGTCAAGTGAATTTTTGCCGAAAGAAGGGGCTGACAGTGTTTCTGACTGCCAGCCCTTTGCCTTTCAATCATAGAGAGGTGTTGCTGCTACCGCTTAACGGTCCGGTTGTAGATGCGGACGTCGTCAATCAGGCCGGAGAAGAAACTGGCTGCATTAAGGTCTTTTGCAGCACCAAAGCGTAGGCCGCCATCTGAACTGGCTAATTCCGCCTGTGTGTCTTTGGCTACTTGCACGTCATCAACACAAAGAATCCTATCGGAGCCGTCCCATGTTAGTCCCACACGGTGCCAGTTGCCATCAGTGATCACAGCGTCTAAAATCAACGGCCTCGCAAAGCGACCTGATTCCGTCAGTTCGGTCATCAACTTGCCTTCGGCGGGATCCGCCAAGAGCCAATTGGCGCCACCTGTTTGAGAGATAATTACTTGTCCCGGTGAACCGCCTCTGACCCAAGCAAAGACGCTGAACGCTCCGTCCGCTGGGTCCAAAACGAAGGGCACGCTGACAAAGTCATCCATCCCGTCTAATTCAAGCGCACCGTCTATTTGACCACCGGCAGGTCGCCAGAGCGGATTTTCAGTTAGGACAAAGGCGTTCTGGTCGCCAGCACTGTTGTGCGCGACAAAGCCTTCCGTTTCGTCTAGCTTCCAGTGTGCAATTAGCCCAACTGGTGGGACTTCCTTCAGCCAATAATCAGCTAAGACAGCCAAGTCCTTATAATCCACCACGCCGTCGCCAAAAGGTGGCGGGCCGATGTCCACACATGGTTCATCCTGGCCCCAGTATCGAGCCAGTCTGCAGAAATCTTTGACGTCCACTATTTCGTCGCCGTTGAAGTCGACCACGAGCGGATTGGGATAGTATTCTTCTACTGTAGAAAGCCCATTGTAAGCCGTTGTTGCAGTTCCTCCAATGGCGTAGATTTTGCCGTTCAACTCACAGGTAGATAAGCCTGCTCTTGCAGTCGGCATGTCCCTTCTTGTAGCCCAGGTGTCTGTCGCGGGGTCATATTCCTCCACGCCCTTTGGAAATACGTCTTCTCCGATTCCGACCACGTATATCCTCCCATCCACCGCGCTGGCGGACAGCCAGGATCCGACAGTTGGGGCATCGGCTTTCCTTTCCCAGGTATCAGTCGCCGGGTCATACGCAAACACCGCCCGACTCGCTGTATACGCCTGCCATGAGCCGGCGATGATGTAGATCTTACCGTCCACCACGCTGGCGGCATGCAGATACCTTGGTTCCGGCAGGTCGGCTCTTTTCGTCCAAGTGTTCGTCTCCGGGTCATATTCCTCTACGGTTCTGAAAGCAGGCCCGCTCGTATCCGTTGCGCCTCCGACGGCGTATATCTTCCCATTGACCACGCTGGTGGTGAAGAAGGCTCTTGCCGTCGGCATATCGGCATACTTCCTCGTCCAGGTGTCCGTGCCCGGATCGTATTCTTCCACCGTCCGGACACCCCCTCCAATTGCATAAATCTTGCCGTTTACCGCGGTGACGCCCAGACCCGCTCTTGCCGTTGGCATGGCAGCTTTCCTCGTCCAGGTATCGGTTACCGGATCATATTCCTCCAGGGCCGAAATACCCACGTGCGGCGCTGGAGCGCCTCCGATGGCGTATATCTTGCCATCCACCGCGCAGGTACCAAGAAAGTACCTTGCTGTTGGCATATCAGCCTTTTTAGTCCATGTGTCCTCTGCTGCCAGACTCAGGGAAGCCAGGCCCAATGCCAAAACCGATGCGAGTAAAAGCGTCTTTTTCATCTTACTGACCTTTCAAAAATGGCTAATACTTTCACTCCGCACACTGTGCGCAGCTTTGTTCATAGCCGTTTTATGCTGAAGAACCGGCTCCTCGGACTCGCTGGTCTACTCTTCTATTATTATAAATCCCAAAATGCTGGCAAGCGGACGCTTTTTATTCAAATTTTCTTCAAGAATTGGTACAATTTATGTAAGATCTTTTAGCTGTGGAGGTTAGCAAAGCTTGATGTGTCCTGTTGGTCAAAAGACTCAAGAATTAGTTGCTCTGGCCAAGGAGGGCGACAAATCGGCTCTAAACCGCCTTTACACGGTCTACGCGGAGCGAGTGCGGTGGATGGTACGTTTTCGTATGAGCAAGGAGCTTCGCTCCAAGCTCGAATCGATGGACCTGGTACAGGAGACTCTTATCCATGCCTTGAGCGGATTAGACGACTTCACGTACAAAAACGAGGGAGATTTCGTGCGGTGGCTATCGAAAATCGCTGAAAACGAGCTTCGCGCCAGTCTAAAGAAGCTGCACGCCGGCAAGCGCGATATTCGCAAAGAAGTCCGACTTGCCAACCACGGGCCAACTACCGCAGGTGGATTTATCGGAACTGGCGGACCCATCCAGGCCACCACGCCCAGTGTGATTATGTCCAAAAAAGAAGAGTTAGATAAACTTGAGAGAGCGATGGACGCGTTGAAGCCTGAGTACAGGGAAGCGATCCTCCTGACTAAAATCGAGGGACTTCCCTACAAAGAAATAGCGACCAGACTGGGCAAGAGCAGCGATGCGGTACGAAAGCTCGTGTCGCGCGCGATGGCCGAGCTGACCGTCGCTTTCAGGGCAATCTGATGACAGGATCAATCGACGAGAAGGATACAAACACCATTAAAGAAGCGGTGCAGCATTTCGTCGATGCACAGTTGGGGGGCAAAGAGCCTGACATCGACGAATTCGTGAAACAATACCCTGGGTTAGACAGTGAGATTAGGCAGAGCATACAGGATATGCAAAGAATCGACGCCCTGTTCGATTCCCTTATCCGGGCTGATGAGAGCGACTTCGAGGATGCGGCAATTGGAGAAAATCTTGTCGGCCAGAAAGTCGGGAGCTTTGAAATAGTAAAGATGATTGGCCGAGGAGGCATGGGAGTAGTCTACTTAGCTCGTGATACCAAGCTCGAGCGTTCAGTGGCTATTAAGAGTATACCAGCCGACTTGGCGGGCGACTCAACTGCACGAACGCGTTTCAGGCGTGAGGCCAAACTCTTAGCTTTGTTGAATCACCCAAATATCGCTGTTATTTACGATATCATTGAGCAGGATGGTGCGGGCTATCTGATTCTCGAATATGTTCCGGGCGAGACATTGGCCCAACGGATAGCTGGCGCGCCGCTTAAATTGGAGGAAGCTCTTTTAATCGGACGACAAGTCGCCGAGGCCGTTTCAGCCGCTCACAAAAAGGGTGTCGTCCATCGGGATCTCAAGCCCGGTAACATCAAGATCACACCAGACGGCAGAGTCAAGGTGCTGGATTTCGGCTTGGCCAAGGCCTCCGTGGGCGGAGGCAAGAGCGGTGAAACTGATGTCACTCAGCCCGGCAGGGTGATAGGCACGCCGGCCTATATGAGCCCGGAACAGGCCCGCGGCAAAGATACCGATCACCGCACGGACATCTGGTCGTTTGGCTGCATTATGTATCAGATGCTGACCGGTCATCTTCCGTTTGAGGGTGAGACGGCTACAGATACGCTGGCACGCATTATCGAACGCGAGCCCGATTGGGAACTGCTGCCGCAGGACACTCCGACGAACATCCGGGTTCTGCTGCACCGCTGCCTGGAAAAGGACCCAGACCGGCGGCTTGGGGACATCGCAGATGCAGCCATCCAAATCAGCGAAGCACTGACCTTGCCCGCGACTGCACCGCAGTTGCGAAGAATAGCGATGATTACTGGAGCGGTGGTCATCGTCGTCGTAGCCAGTATTGCTGCATGGCTTATTCCAAGAGAGCGAGGTGTGCCTTCTTCAAAGGAAATACGGATAGTGGTTCTGCCGTTCGAGAATCTCGGCCCTACCGAGGACGAGTATTTCGCTGCCGGCATCACGGACGCCATCACAGCTCGTTTGGGAGGTATTCATGGCTTGGGTGTCATCTCACGTCAAAGCGCGATGCAGTATAAGAGCGGAGAAAAGAGTGCGCAGGTGATTGGTAATGAGCTACATGTTGATTATATTCTGGAAGGTACAGTCCAGCGGGAGCGGCCATCGGACCCAAACAGCCGAGTGAGGATAATACCTCAGCTTGTCAGGGTTTCCGATGACACCCACGTCTGGTCAGATATATATGATAATGATATGAGCCAAATCTTCCGCCTGCAGTCTGACCTGGCTGAGCGCGTGGCGCAGGCACTGGACATCACGGTGCTTGAACCCGAACGCCGGGCCCTTCGGGTCAGGCCAACAGAAAACATGGAGGCGTATGACTATTACCTGCGTGGCAACGAGTATTTCCATCGAAGTATTCTCGAAAATGATGTTAGGATAGCCATGCGAATGTATGAAAAGGCAGTCGAGCTGGACCCCACGTTTGCCTTGGCGCACGCCCAACTCTCAAGGACACATATGATGATGTATTGGCACTATTATGACCGCAGCGAAAAATGCCTTGAGATGGCAAAGCAAGCGGTAGACAGAGCCTTAGAACTTGATCCTGACCTGCCTGAAGTGCGTCTGGCACTGGGGCATTATTACTATCATGGTCACCTGGATTATGACCGTGCTCTGGAGCAGTTTGCCATCGCCCAGAAAAGCCGGCCCAGCAGCAGCGAGGTCCTGAGTTGGACCGCTTATGTTCAAAGGCGCCACGGAAAATTCGAGCAGGCATTGGCCAATATCAAGAGGGCTTATGAGCTTGACCCGCTGTCTAACTTTCTGGCCCGTGAGGTCGGGACAACCTATCTATTGCTGCGGGAGTACCCAGAGGCAGAGCGTCACTATGAGCGGGCCATCTCGCTGGCTCCCGATACGCCGGTGGCCTACAGCTTTAAGGCATCGCTATACCTGTGCTGGCAAGGCAGCACTGCAAAAGCGCGGACAGTCCTGGAAGAGGCATCGCAGAACGTCAAGTCAGCAGAACAGCCCTCCACTATTGATCTGCTGGTCATGCTCGACGTGTACGATAAGAACTATCAGGAGGCTTCGGCCCGGCTCTCTCTAAAATCAGAAGATGTTGATGATCAGTTTCGCTTTATCCCCACGGCTCTACGATGCGCGCAAATCTACGGCTATATGAACAAAAAGGAGTCAGAGCAGCGCTATTACGAGTCCGCGCGAAGCGTTCTGCAAGCCAAGATAGAGGAACAGCCGGATGATGCACGGTTCCATAGTGCCCTTGGCATCGCCTATGCCGGTTTGGGCCAAAAGGAAGATGCCGTCAGGGAAGGGAATTTAGCGGTGGAGCTACTACCTGTAAACAAGGAAGCTGTAGGAGGTCTATTTCGCGTCGAGGATTTAGCCCGTATCTACGTGATGGTCGGCGAATATGATAAGGCCATCGACCAGCTTGAGTTTCTGCTGTCTATACCTGGCGAACTATCGATCCCCTTACTACGACTTGATCCGGTCTGGGCCCCCCTGCGCGACCATCCGCGCTTCAGGAAGCTTGTGGAGGGACGGGAATAGCTCACGGCACCGTAACAGTGCGTCCCAGCATCGCCACACTAAAGATATCGACAATTGAAAATTGAAAATTGTTACCGGCGCCAGTCGGCTTTGCGGACCATCAAGGGCGGCATCTGCTGGGGCTTGGGTCTTCGGCGGTTACCGCTGACGCAGCTTCGGCTGCTGGGATACCAGCGAATGGTGAAAGGCTGAGGGCTGAAAGTCAACCCATTTTTTTTCAGTCTGCCGAACATCACAAGCCCTTTCTTGCCGCCCACCAGCGGCGGGCAGAACTCATACCATCCTTATATCGGCAACTCTAAGGTGTGACTTTCGGAGCACAATTGGCAATTTCACAGGTTTACAGGTATCTGACGCTTGGCTAAATACTCTTTCATTTGCCTTATGGTGTACTTGCCAAAGTGGGCTATTGACGCCACCAGCACTGCATCCGCGTGGCCGTCAACGATAGCCTGATAAAGATGTTCAAGGGTTCCGGCTCCGCCGGAGGCGACGACCGGCAGCGATACCGCATCAGCTATGGCCCTGGTCATTGGGATGTCGTAGCCGGCCTGTGTACCATCGGTATCCATGCTTGTAGGAAGAATCGCTCCCGCCCCCAGGTCTTGGACCTTTTTCGCCCACTCGACGGCGTCAATTCCTGTACCGACAGTACCGCCGGTCACTATGACTTCAAAGCCCGACGGCAACTGTGAATTACTGGAGGTATCTATCGCCACGACAATCTTATCGCTGCCGAATTCTTCAGATGCCTCTTTCACAAAATTCGGATTTCGCACCGCAGCAGTATTGATAGATACTCTTGATGCGCCAATCTGGAGCAGTTCTTGGATTGCCTTGCAGTTCCCTATCCCTCCGCCCACGGTCAGCGGCACGGAAATCTTCTCTACTGTTCTTCTTACGGCGTCGAGCAGTGTTTTTCTTTTTTCGAGGGTTGCGGTAATATCCAGGAACACCAATTCGTCTGCTCCAGCCTGGCTGTAAACGGCGGCATTCTCTGCGGGGTCACCCACATCTTTTAGCTTAACAAAGTTGATGCCCTTAACTAATCGGCCATCCTTTACATCCAGGCAGGGGATAATTCTTCGGTAATCCATAGCGCCTGTCTCCGTAATCGACTCAAATCCACCGAGCGGTCGGCAATTGTAACTTGATAATTGACAATTGTAAATTGAAAATTGACAATTAGAAATTGGCTGATGATTTGAAAGGGTAAATTATGGCCAAAGCAGCAATGCCTCATCCAGGCCACGGCAAACACTTGTGTTATTTGACCAATCTGGGATTCCAGCTAAGTAATCCCAAAGAGTACAAAGCTCTGGTCAAAGGCGGGAGGTTTTTTTGTAAGGTATGCGGGCGCGTGGCAGCCAGCGAAAAGAACCTTTGCAAGCCTGTAAAGCTGTGAGCCTGGCTTTGACAATCTCGAATATCGAATGGGCTTGGCCATCCCTTTCGGGACAAGGAATATCCACCCTAAGGTGTCCTGTGGAGAAGTTCGAAATTCGTCATTCAATATTCGATATTCCCTGCCTGCCGCCATTGAACCGGCTGTTTATCGACCTCAAGCACTTCGGCTCTGTTGACCAGCCAATTCTTGTCGGGCTGCTTTTGAAGGTTGACTCTTAGTTTTATCAGCAGCCACGGCTTATAATTCTGAGCGATGTGACTATCCTGCTCAAATCGTACCAATACTATTATAGTAACGGTTGCCTGCGGCGGTGACAGTTGTATGAGAGCACTGTTCTTTTTGATTTTGTCAACGCCGGACCGCTTCATCTCCTTCCAACTGTGGGCCATCAATTCTTGTTTACTGTTATGAAATGAATCGTAGTAATCGGCGGAAATGATTGCCGCCAGCGCATCAAGGTTTCCTTGCTCAACGGCTTTCATACCTTTTTTAAGTAGTGCCTGGATTTTCTCACGGTCGGTCTGAACGAGAAGGTCCGTCGCGAATGCGGCTGCAACAATAAGGGCCGGCGCGGCCAGTTGCCACCAACGGCGTTTTTCCGGGAAGACGCTGCGGAAGGTCAGCATGCCGAATAACACTAATACTGCAGCGCCCACCAATGTCCAGGGCTGTTCAAATAGGTCGAACATTGTCTTGTCGCCGGCCGCGGTGCCGAGAGGCCGCGCCTCTATTTATGCCATGAAGTCTGCACTTCTAATGACTGGACGATCCGCTGGGACCGAGACCCTTACGGATAGGGGCGCCTGGTGGGCCATAATTGATAGCGGTCCTGCATGAATCTCAGGTCTTCGCCCTCGCCTGAGGGCACGGATCTATTGAACGAGCTGATACCGTCGAAGGCATCCAGCGCATTTTGCATAGTGCTCCTATCGACCCATCTATGCTTCTCAGCTCGCCCGTCGGCCCAACTGAGTGTGCTTTGCTTATTGTGCCAGATCGCCAACGGGTCGATCCAGCTATTGCCGGTGGCGTTGACGACCCAGGAACCCATATTGTATCCCCTCGGATCGATTTCCTCCACGAAGACGTACCTATCGGCAGGGTGTTTTATCTCCGTGTACAGCCGTAGCGCCCTTCCAGTCCAGCCTGAACCTCTTTCCTCTCCGAACATGTTGCCGCTGATAGAATAGCTGCGAAAGGCCCAGTGCGGTGGGTTCATCTTTCTTAAGTCGCCGGGGCACCGGTATACATCTATTAGCTTGACATAAGGCCACAGCAAACCCCTTCTGCAAGCTGCCTTTTTCTCGTCCAGGCCGGCCTGGGCACTGGATGGGCTGTCTACCCAGTCAACGAGGATATTGTTGAGTTTTCCTCCGACATGGCCGCCCACCATCTTGGCATCATAGTCGTCTTTATATATCAGCCAGGACAATGTCAGGGTCCTCATGTTGCTAATGCAGCGAATAGCGTTGGCCTGCTGCCTGGCAATGTTCAGAGAAGGAAGCAAAACCGCCATCAGGATTGCGATAATTGCGATTACAACGAGCAGCTCAATTAGTGTAAAAGCGTTTCTGTTCATTTTATCCTCCCTTTTATTCGGAAATAGGCCAAAAAGTTGCACCGGCACAAGGTGTATATTCCCAATGATCATTTTACAGGACTTGATACGGTATGTCAATTGAGTTGCGGCAATTTCTGAGCAAATAAATTTGCCGATGCCGTGCTCCCGACTGGATCGGGATGACTGGATCCAGCCTATAGAGAGATGCTTTCTACTTGAGACTGCAGGTCCGCCATTTTGCCGTGATTGGTCATATCAGCGACCAGGGGCGTTACAGTTATGAAGCCTTCTTCCAGTGCTGTGGTGTCGGTTGGGTTTGTTTCGCAGCGGTGGGAGCCTCCAGCTAATTGGAATAGGGTTTGGCTTTGTTCGTCTTTCTGAGCGATGTAATATTCGTGGAGACCGCCCGTTGATTGAGGCACAACCTTTACGCCTTTCGGCTCTCCAGCCGACAGGGCAGGTATATTGATGTTGATGACGTCGCCGCTCTTTATGGGCATCAATTTTTCCAGAATCTTGGCACAGTAGAAGGCGGCCTTTTCAAAGTCCATATTTTCCTCGCGGGCTAAGCTCATAGCGACAGCGGGGATTTTCAGAAAAGCTGCTTCCATCGCTGCGGCGACCGTGCCGGAATAATAAACATTGATTCCGACGTTTGCTCCGTTGTTTATGCCGGCCACCAGCAGGTCTATCGGCCCGTCATGCAGTTGTATACAGGCCAGCTTGACACAATCGGCGGGAGAACCCTGCACGCTAAAACCGGCAAATTGCCCGTTAATGTCAACCTTACTGCACAGCAGCGGCTTGAAAAACGTAACACTATGGCCGGTGCCGGACCGGCTGTCCATCGGCGCGACAACCATCACGTTGCCCAGCTTGGCCAACTGTTTATATATGGCAGCCAGCCCAGGTGCAAAAATACCATCGTCGTTGGTCAACAATATTTGCATGCTCAACACTATAATACTCTGTAACGCATGATTTGCATCATTGTCATTGCGAGGCCTGCACAGCAGGCCGTGGCAATCTCATAGTAGCATTAGAGATTGCTTCCCCTTCGACTTCGCTCAGGGCTAAAGGCTCTTTTCGCTCGCAATGACACCTTGCATTGTAATTGCCTATAGGACTTCTGTCAATTGATGCCCTCGCGGCACACTGTATAATCGTCGGCTATGCAGAAGTATTCGCCGGATAAGAAATGCCTGGTGATGAGCAGAGATGAGGTTCGGGCGTTCGATAGCTGGGCGATAAATACGCTCGGAATACCGGGCGTGGTTTTAATGGAGAACGCCGGTCGTAGTTGTGCCGAATTGGTTAAGGAGAAGTTGGGCTCTGTTGCAGGTCCGAAGGTTTGTATTTTTTGCGGGACCGGAAATAATGGCGGCGATGGGTTCGTAATTGCCAGGCACCTTTCAAATAGCGGCTTGCGAGTAACCGTCGTTATCTGTGGCGACCGCAACAAAATTAAGGGCGATGCAAAAACGAACCTGGATATCCTGGAGCGGCTGGGCCAGCCGGTCCATAAGCTGGATCTCGACCACGGCGATGTCCCTGGTCAAGTCCAGGCTTTTGCCGGCGGCGCCGACATGATTGTCGATGCCTTGTTCGGCACAGGACTATCGGGGCAGCTCGATGGCAAATACGGGCAGCTGATAGAGCGCATAAATTCGCAGCGGTGTCCCATTGTGGCGGTGGATATTCCATCAGGACTTGATTGCGACACGGGTGAGCCGCTTGGCGCAGCTATCAGAGCAACCTGTACCGTGACTTTCGTGGCGGTAAAAAAGGGCTTCACACTCCCAGGCAGCGCCAGTAATTACACGGGCGAAATTTTTGTCGCCTCTATTGGCGTGGAGCCTGCTAAATCGGCCTGCGACTAAAACGCTCCAGGTCTGTTAGCTTGTTCGCTGTAGCCAATAAAATATAGGAATCTGTCGTATTTGAAAATGGGGATTCGTAACGCCTCAGCCCGGTTTTGAACCTCTTTGTAGTGATTGAGCCTCTGTACGGCAGCCTGGTGCTTTTCCTTGGCCGTTGGGTCTACTTCCAGATCCTGGAATGTGGGTTCTCTGGGGACCAGTGGCACCTGGCCAAGAACCACGAAGTCCGTCTCGGCAGAGACGTTGTCGGCTGCCGAACCGCCCCATTTTTCAATCAGCGCTCTTATCTTACTAACAGCATCGAAATTAATATTTCCATCACCCTCAAGATCAAACTCCCCGGCGACTACGAATACGTTGGCTCTGTCGCTGTCCCAAACTAAGTTCGCAACGATGTCATCTTGAGCAATTGGGTTTCTTGTCTCGCAGCGCAAGATTCGTGCGGCAGAGATGTTGCGTTCCAGGCTAAATATCTCGATTTCAGCCTTTCCCTTACCGTCTTTCGGGATGGGCGCATTCCTGTCATAAACCGAGAATGTCAAACCTCGGTAGACCCGGCTGGCTGTTCCGATACTCAGGTGGACAACTCCAGCTTGCTCGTCAACCAGTACTACTTTGCCGTCCGGCTGATATGCCAGCGCCTCGCGCTGCGGCGGTGGCTTGATTTTATCCAGCTCTTCCAGAGTGCGGCGCATCCTATCCTGAGTCATTGCCAGTTCCGCCTGAGTTTTCAACAGTTGGTCATTCAGTTTCTTACGATTGTCTCTTTCCAGATCTAATTCGGCCGTTAAAGTCTGAGCTCGCTCGTCTGCGGTTTTTTCCATTAAACGCTGAAGTCCATCATATTTTCCAGTGATGTCCATAACCTCCTGATGATCTTTATCCCTTTCGGCCCGCAGGTTTTGTTCCATTTTTTCCTGCTCTTGCTTTGCTGCATCGAAGCTACTCTTGAGGTCCTGGTACTCCTTGGCGATAGCGGCTTTTTCGTCTATAGTGCTGTCCAGCTTTGCCTTGAGCTTTTGGGTTATTGATACAAGTCCGGTGGTATTAGGGTCGAGGGCCTCGCCGATGTGCTCCTGAACCAGCTTGATCGTTTCATTTACGTCCTTCACAGCGGTGCCGACTTTTACTTCCGCCGAGGTTGGCTCAACTGGGCCTCCGATGACCAGAGCCACCGTTTTGTCGAGGTAATCGACCATTGTGCCGAGATAGGTTTTCCGGCTTTGTTTTGTTCCAACGATCTTTCCTCTGTTCCCCCATTCCTGTGGGTTGGCCAGTTCGCTCATATCGGTCTGCAATCTGGCGGCTGCGGTCCGATATTTCTCCGCGTTTACGTAATATATGACAGCAACAGTAGTTGCAGCAACAAAAAGTCCCACAAACGTTAGCAAAGCGTAAAATACCGCGCTACTCTGTTTTCTTTTGCCCACGGGCATAGTAGACCTCCTTTGCAGCTCGTTCACCCTACGGTGTCAAAGCCAACGTTATCTGGCACCATCGTATATTAGTATTATCTCTAAAAAGCCCCGCTGAGTCAATAAAAAACCGGTTTCAGCAGGTTGCCAGATTGTCTGGCGTTTAGCCATTGCCTGCTCGGCGATGGGCAAACTCATCCAAAAGGGCAGGCAACTGGCTGATTCTGTCGATTACATGTTTTGCTGCCGCACCAAGTTGCGCCCGGGTTGAAGTGTGTATGCGAGCAGGACGAATAATCTGAATGGTCACAAATCCCAGTTTGTTTGGTGCGATAAAATCCTTTTCACAATTGTCTGCAACGTAGGCAGCAGACTCCGGCTTAACATTTAGGTTCGCCAGCAGTTTTTCGAAGCCGACCGGCGACGGCTTCCAAAATTCTCTGCCGAGCTGCTCAGTGTACACAATGCACTTAAAGTATTTCTCGATTCCCAGCGCGCGTACTTTCAATCTTTGAGCTGGCAGAAAACCATCCGTCAGCAGGGCCAACGTATATTTGGTGCTTAATTCTTCCAGCACATCCTTGCTATCCGGCGGCAGCGTTATTTGCGGGGCGTGGTTGCGGTAGGCTCTTAGCAACTGCCGGATAGTCTTGTCGTCATAGGCTATGCCAAGCTCTTCGAGGGCTGCATTAAACGTCTTTTTGCGATTGCCGGCGGCAAAGTCCTTCCAGATGGCGTCAAAAATCTGCCCGGCAGACGGTGCCTTCGGCAATTTTGCCGCCATCTCGGCGACAGCCGCAAAGCCGCTCCTACAGTATTCGATTTCATCGTAAAGCGTGTCGTCTAAGTCGAAAACAACGGCGGTTATCATAATTTCGGCGGGGCCTTTGTTATTTGTTCGCGCGGGAGCCACCACGCAAAATTTGCCCAACATCATATACAACCTACCTGTATCGACTATAATCTTACGCATTCTTTGCTCAAATGTCGATTTAGAAATAGCCAATAGCCGTCGACTTCCAAATACAATAAAGGTGGCAGTTACAAGCTTGGAATTTTGACCCAGGATTAGAAAGGTCAAGCTATGCGGTTTTTGCAGATTATGCGTCCGCTGCACTGGATCAAGAATGTATTTGTTTTCGCAGCGTTGATATTTGGCAAAAAACTCTTTGGCGCGCCTAACGAAGTGCTCTTGGCTGTCGCCAGAGCCGTTGGCGGCTTTATTTGCTTTTGCTTGGCTGCGTCGGCTATTTACATCCTCAACGACATAATCGACCGTGAGACGGACAGGCTCCACCCCGAAAAGTCTAAAAGACCCATTGCGGCAGGCACGGTAAGCATCGCCGCTGCGGCAGTATTGTCCGCCGTGTGCGCCGTGGCGGCGATAACTTGCAGCTATATGCTTCTGGATAAGTTTGCCATTGTCATCCTGGCATACATCGTGCTGATGGTTCTTTATTCGGTTTTGCTGAAACACTTGATGATCCTGGATTGCGTGGTCATATCGGTCGGCTTTTCTCTACGGGCAATGGCTGGAGCCATTGTAGTAGACGTATTTATCTCGCCCTGGCTGGTTATATGCACGTTTGCGTTGTGCCTGTTCTTAGCTTTCAGCAAGCGTCGCAGCGAGATAGCGCAACTACAAGAAAACAGCGAGTTATTCCGCAAGACGCTGGGCAGCTACACCCCGGAGTTGCTGGCCCACATGCTGGATGTTACCAGCGGCCTGGCAGTAGTATGTTTTTTGCTTTACGCCATGGACGCGCGGACCTTTCTGCTTTTTGGCACCAATAATCTAGTTTATACTACTCCTTTTGTTTTGTATTGCATTTTTCGTTTCAGCGCGCTGATACAGCAGGGCAAGTTTTCAGACCCGGTGGACCTTATCCTCAAGGATTTGCCATTTCAGATCGCCTTTGTCCTGTGGGTTGTGGCCTGCATCGGCATTATTTATGCCGATAAACTCGGTCTGGGATGAACCCCGGGTTAGATAGGCTGTGTCACAACAGCGTTTGCGAACCTGTTTTTTGTTGCGGATCAAGCTCGCGATCCTGCCTCTCAAAAAAATATTTAGACGGGATAACAGGATTATCCTGTCAATCCTGTCAAAAAAAATTCATCATAGTCACCGTTGGAAGCAAAAATCCAACCCTCTCTTTGCCGATTTATTCGCCTGCGGGCATCCTTAAGCTCTTCCTTCATCGCTATCAGCGACGGCTGGTCTTGCTCCTGCTTGTCAACCGTATCGCATTCGCAAAGTATCTGGTTTATACGCTCATCTATCTTTTTGAGATACTTGTCACAGCGTTCTCTGGTACAGGTATTTTTTATCGAGGCGCTGCCACGAACCTTGCTGCCGTCAAGAAACAATGTATTGCCCTCGATAAGGTTCAGCTCAATGCAAAGCCCAGCACATTGTTTGAGCACCTTTGTCAAGGCGGATTTGTTGTTCCTTCGGAACTCCGCGATGGTCTTATGGTCGGGCTTTAAGCCACCAACCAACCAGATAAATGAGAGGTTGTAATGCGTCTCTCTTTCGAGCTTGCGACTGCTGCGAAGCCCGTATGAGTACCCGTAGACCAGCAGCTTGAGCATGGCCTTGGGATCGTATTCGGGATAGCCGACCTTACCAGGGTCGAGGTTGATCGCCAGTTGCTCAAGGTCCAGCGAATCCACGAACGCATCATAAGGTCTTACCGGCGCGTCCTGTGGGAATATTGATCGATGCTTTGGGGCAAAAGCATGCTTTGTCTGCGATCTCCGTATCGATATGCCACGACAAAATCCCTTTCACCTGCCATCCCAATCCCGTTTGCGGCCGGACTTGAATAGTATGGCATATCAACATTTTGTTGCCAATCAGTTTCGGACGCTGTTATCTGCTGCGGCTTATATTCTGATGGATACACTGCGAAGGGAATGCCTTGCTAATACTGAGCTGGCCAATGCTCAGGTAGGGACGATTCGTCTGAATCTGCTGAAGATTGGAGCAAGGGTTGCGCATTCTGTGCGAAGTGCAGACAATGGCTGTTCTTCAGAACCCAAATAGTGCTGAACCGGCTGTTCGCCGGCAGCGACAATGGTGGCAAACGAGCAGCTATTATACCCTTCCTGAGTGAATTGTCGGGCATTCTCATTCAGGATGAGTATACCTTCACAAAGAATAACTCAGTCCCGCATGTTAATTAGCAGGTGTTCAGATGTCGATCGCAGTCTTCTCTCATGCCGCCTTGATCTGGAAGGAAGCATCCGCCGAAAGACCCGGCTGAGGACATTTATGATAGGAGCAAATCCAATCTGTTTAGATCGGATAGCTTTCTGCTGCGGCCTGTCATGGGGTACAAGTGCAGCTTGGAAGGCAACCAGTTGAGCCACAGTGGCAATTCTTGCCACAGAGAGCACAGAGGATTCAGAGGAATTACTGTATTTTTTTATCTCTGTGACCCCGTTAGAAATCTTTTGGTTCTTGGTCGTTCCTTGCAGCCGCTCGCCCATTTCTAACTGGGTGAACTCTGTGTCCTCTGTGGCTGCACCCAAACTGGTTTGCTTTATGATGGACACACCCGCAAAGATCGCTGAGATTTCCTTGTATAGGGCGTTCTCATTTGTTTGCTGTTCTGCCATCGTTCATTTCCTGTGCCGGTTTTGGCGCACCAAAACTCCCGGTATATCTGCGTCCATTTGCTTTAATGCCACGTAACCTCCGCATAGATGTAATCTACCAGCGTTTTTCTCTTGCCGATAACATCATTATTCTTCACTCGCAGCTGAAGTGAGTTTACTCTTTCAACCGTGTTCACAAAGCTCGTAACATTCCATCCCTCAATGGCCTTATTCTGTTTGCCCTCGCGCACTGGAGCATCTATTGATACCCAAACCACGGGGGTACTTGGCCAGGCTGTCCCTATGCTCCATTGTAGTTTCCCGGAAGGAAATTGTTCTTCCTCAAAGTGTTGCACATAAATGCTAACCGACGCTATCATGGAGTCTGCTGGAATAGACACATCCGAAAAGTCGTATGATGTGTATAAGCCGGAGTCCGTTTCCCAGCAGTTGCCGTCTCTGGACTGGACAACACAAGTTTTGTCTTCTGCTGATAACATCCTGTGATTCTTTTCATCGTACCCATCCGTTATGGTTAGTGTAGTTGTCTGAGGTTGAACGGGTCGTACCGTTACGGTAAGTGATTGTGTGGTCGAGGCCGGAGGCGTATAACTATCCACGACCTTGACCACGACCTCGTGAGTTCCTAACTGTGCGTCGTTCGGAGTCCACTGTATCAATCCAGTGGTTGGATTTATGGACATGCCGGTAGGTTTAGTGATTAAGGAGTAAGTTAAGCAGTCTCCTACATCTTGGTCTGTAGCTTCAACCTTATATGTATACAACACGCCAGGGGCTGCTTTGCCTGGAGGTGTCGAAGTGATCACCGGATGGTTATTGGCCGTTATGACTGTGACATTTACCATAGCAGTATCGGTTCCGTTTTTCCCATCGCTAATGGTATAGGTGAACGCATCCGTGCCGTAGAAGTTCGCATCTGGGGTATAAGTTAGTGTGTTATCCTCATTGATAGTGATGGAGCCATTCGTGCCTTGGGTAACAGCAGCCACGGTAAGAGAATCATTATCTGAGTCGGAGCTCTTCCGCAGCACGTCAATCGTTACTGGTTTGCCCTGCTGTGTCGTCGCGTCGTGACGTTCGGCGACTGGCGGGTCATTGACCGAGGTCACTGTGATAGACACGGTCGCCGGGTCGCTGTCTACCGTGCCGTCGTTCACAGTGCATGCAAGACTGTCCGGACCGTTATAGTCTGACGCTGGCACATAAGTCAGACGGGGGGGTACACTGCTTAGCCTCCCATGTGATGGGCCCTCCGCTACGCTATAGGTAGGCTCATTCGCGTCCGAGTCGGTAGCCATCAGGGTAGTTGACAGAGGCGTGCTTTCCTGTGTGGTCGCGCTGAGATGGCCAGCTACAGGCGGGTAGTTAACCATCATTGCCGCAATCATCGAAACCATAATAGCTAAGGGAATTGCTAATTCTAAGAAAAGCCCGACCTTACTCTTCACGCTTCTTGGATGAAAGACCTGGTGGGGGATTTTTCTGAGACTCGCCAATGCAGCAGCCGGTTTAGATTTTTTGGGTCGAGCTTTATCCGATAGTGGCAACGTGGGACCTTCTTCGGTTAGCCTGTGTTTCTTTTGGCTTTCTGGATCACATAACTCTTCGGCCAACGCCCTGTAATCGGCTGCCCCAGCGCTTTCGGGGGCATAAGTCAAAACTGATTGACCGGCGTTCGGCGCTTCAGCTAGATCTATGCTCCTGTGAATAACTGTTTGGAACACAAAATCGCCGAAGTATCGTCTTATCTGCTGTTCGATTTCCTGGCTTAGCGCCGTGGCGTTTTCTACGAAGGTTAGCAATAGGCCCAATATTTGTATGCGGCAATCACTGAAACGCTCTCTGATAACCTCCACTGTCTCAAGTAACTGTTTTAGGCTTTCCAATGCATAGTAATGTAGTTGGACAGGGGCGATGACATCCGTGCTGGCAACAAGTGCATTGAGTGTCAACAGACCTAGCGACGGCGGACAGTCGATAACACAAATCTCATATTCGTGTTTTACTTGTTCGAGCCGGTCGGCCAAGACAAATCCTTTGCTGGGGGCGGCAGCCAGCTCAAACTCGGCATTTGTGAGCAAAATGTTACTGGGCGCTAGCTTGAGTCCTTCGATGCACGTGCCTATGGCTACTCTAGAGATTGAAATTCGCTTATCAACGAGACAATGATAGACAGTTCTATTCAAGGTCTCAGGGTCGTGGCCCAATCCCAAGGTCGCATGTGCTTGCGGGTCAAGATCAATTATCAAGACGCTCATGCCCTTCTTGGCAAGGGCAGCGGCCAGGTTCACTGCTGTGGTTGTTTTCCCACAACCACCCTTTGAGTTTGCTATTGCTATTGTTCTCATTTATACCCAGAAATGGGACCGATATAACCCCGCAATGAAATTGCGGGGCTAACCGGTTAACCCCGCCATCACTATGGCGGGGTTTCACGTTTCGATTCTCTGCTTCTCTGTAATGATGCAACAAGTGCCTTACCTCTAATCGACAAAAAAGCAGGGCAAATCAAGGGTAACCCCGCAATAAAATTGCGGGGTTAACCTGTACGTGGGAAACACTCGTGTCCAGGATCGCTCTGGGACTCGACATTATCGCCCCGAGCAGGGAGGTGCTTACTACGCGTGGCACGGGCTTCCAGCCCGTGAAGACACGGCCAAGATGGCCGTGCCACAGGGGTGACGGCAGAACTCGTCTCGGCGGAGCGCGAGCCGTAGCCGGAATAGTACGTAGGTGTTCATATTTGGGCCAAACTGTCAGTGTTACAGTTGTATCAGTAACGGAGATTTGGTAGCGTAATAAAATGGCGACGCTTAGCAGCATCGCTGTGCTGTATCAATAGAAAATCTCAACCTGTTAATGGGAGGTTTAAGCATGCAACACGGCAAATATGGGCACAACTTCAAATCTCAAGCGCACCCGGCAGGCAGTCAGTCCGGAATATCCACAACAGGCATAAGCCGGCGGGGATTTCTTGGCGGCCTTGCCGGCACGGTCTCGCTAGGCGGCCTGATGTCAGTGACAACGTCGCAAGCCAACGTCGTTTCGATAAAACCGGTTTCTGCAGGGACAGCCTTGCCGAGCGGCGCCGCACTGCGAGTTAAACCTGTTCTTCTCTATCAGATTGAAAAACGACAGGACAAAACCAGTTGGCGCAGCTATGGTGGACTGCAAACCCAAGAGAAGGTAGACGAAGAGGCCAGGAGAATCAAGGCCGAATTGAAGAAACTGGCATCGCAAGCGGAGTTTCCTTTGGAGGTCTTGCCTGTCGCGATGGTGGATAGCGATCAGAAAGCTGAAGAGGCGGCTGGCACCGACTGCGACATGCTCCTGGTGTATCCGGCGGGTGGCTGGCAGGTATATAAGCTTACTGCCTCCAAGACGCCGAACATAATGTTTCTGCGGCACAAGTCAGACCATCACTATCTCTGGTACGAAATCGCCCATTGGCGGTTGCTGCGAAGGAATGGCGACACATTCGAAGAGCCGAATATGGATGTCGACGACATCGTGGTCGACGATTATGAGGAGATTCTCTGGCGGTTACGGGCACTGTATGGGCTCAAAAATGCCAAAGGCACCAAAATGCTCGCCATCGGAGGGCTGGCAGCCTACAGTGAACCCGGCCAAAAGCTCGGGCCCGCTCACGCGAGGGAGGTCTGGAACTACGACTTCAAAATCATTTCCGAGGCGGAATTCGCCCAGCGATTAGGAAAGGCCCGGATGGATGAAAACGTCATGAAGCAGGTCGAGCGACAGAGAGACGAACTCCTCGCTCTGCCCAATATCACTCTTGAGACCGACCGCAAGTTCGTAGTCAACTCGTTTCTGGCCTTGCGAGTCTGCAAGGAGCTGATGAGAGAATCGAGCGCGACAAACTTCGGCTTTGCCAACTGCATGGGAAGATCGGTTATCGAGATGCTCGACACGCCGCCTTGCCTGGTATTAAGCCTGGCAAACGACGAAGGATATACAGCGTACTGTCACACCGATCTTACGCACACTCTGCCTGGTGTATTGCTGCGTTGGATCGCGGGCAAGCCAACTTTTGTATGCAATTCGCATTTTCCACACCACGGCATCTTCACGGTGGCCCATTGTTCCGCCCCCAGGAAAATGAACGGCAAGGATTATGAGCCGACCGAGATTATGACCCATTTCGAGTCGGACTACGGTGCTGCGACCAAGGTCCAGTATACGAAGGGGCAGATTGTCACAGTCATCATCCCGAATCTACGGTGCACGAAGTGGCAAGGCTTCCGGGGGAAAATTCTTGACTCACCTTCTCATCCGGCCTGCCGCTCCCAGATCGACATAGCGATTGACGGTGATTGTCGCAAGCTGCTTACCGAGATGCAGGGATTCCACGTACAGTTGTGCTACGGTGATTATCTCCGCGAGGTTGGCTATGCACTGAAGAAGGTAGGGAAGATCGAATGGCAAAATTTCAGTGGGTAAGAATTTTTGTATCTGTATAGCGCGTTGATGGATTAGCTGGAAGGTGCGGGCAAGAGTTGATGGACGAGGGCAGGACGTTGGTCGGCTATGGAACGGATGATAGTGGAGAGAAACGACAGTGTGTCCAACGCACGTTTGGTCAAGGTGGCAAAGACACTGCCAAGAATCTCCTGGGCACGTCCGCCAGAGGCTGTCCGATTGCCGCCAAAGACCTTGCGGTTGACCACCGCAGGGCGAACGGCCTGTTCGGCGGGCCAGTTCGTCGCCTCGATGTCCGCGTCGTAGAGGAACGTCAGGATCTCATGACTATGTCCAGCCAAGTGGTTTTGAAACTTGCGGTTGCCGTGATGCGAGAGGTTCCATTCCAGCAGGCGGTCCAGCCGCTTCTCCAATCGGCCGCGCGCCACGGCCAGCCCACGCGAACTGATGGCGCCGCTGTCTCGCCGATCCCGAAGAGCCAACGCATCGCTGAGGAATTCTTTGACCTTTCGTGGGAATCGAACCGCTGCGCGTGTGGCTGGCTCCAGCAACTGTTCGGCTCGCCGCAGCAGGTGTTCCAGACACTGCTGGTGGGTGGCCTGCTCGAAGAAATCATAGGGGGACCAGCCGTCGTGAATCATCCGGCCGGCGTAGTTGGCTCCCAGGACCTCCTCGGGCACATCATGGCCCCGGCTGGGACGAATCACACACAGGATGGCGGTCGGTGTCACGAACACCCACAGCCACTGCAACCGGCCGGCGATCTTCCAGCCGGTTTCGTCCGGATAAACGATGTCGCTGCGGTGTACGATCTGCTGAATCGTCTCATATACGGGTTCATGGCGTTCGGCTACTCTCAGGACCACCTGGGCCGCTCCGCCCCGGCTCACCGAGATTCCAAAGGCCTCATCCAACAGGCCCTGGATGTCGCCGTAACTGAGCCCGTACTTGTCCTTCATCATGGCGATCAGAGCCTGCAGGTCCGGGCCCAATTGCGACGCGGCGGCCCCTGTGGCATCCGAGGTTTGCAGAGGATGCCGCCCCCGAAGGCGTCGGCCACAACTCCGGCAGTAGCCCACATGGATGTCGAACCGCCGGACAATGGCCTGGCGGGGGATCTCGACTTGGAACTGCTGATCGATATGGTCTTCCTCGGCCGCTCCGCCACACTCAGGACACTGCTCGGGCAACGGCACGCCGATGATCTCGTCGGGTTGGTGTTCGGGAAGCGGACGATGGGCCTTGGGGCCGTAGTTCTCGCCCGGCTTGCGGCCAGGCTTTTTGGGGTCTTGTTTGGGCGTTCCCTTGGAGAATGGAGCGGCTTGGCGTTTCTGTACCCGCGTGGCGTTCTCCAGCAGTTGCTCCAGTTGAGCCGCTCGTTCCTGGAGTTCGGCGATCCGCCGTTCGAGCCGGGCACAGTTAGCACACCGTGCCGTTGTACTGACATCATCAGCCATAGTACTGATATCGGCAAAATGGCGGCCTAATCTTGAGGATTATAAGACGCTAAACAGATACGAATTTTTTTTGACGGGATTTACAGGATTATCCTGTTATCCTGTCTAAGAATTTTTTAGGCATAATCAGCATCGTTACTAAAAAGAAAGGAAGCCGGTATGCAAGCAGATATGAATAGAAGAGAACTACTCAAACTCGTAGCGGCAGGTAGTGCCGCCTGCCTTGGAGGTCACAGCATTCTAACGTTTGCCGCACGGCCAGACAGAAGTAAGCCCACCATACGTCTGGCGGGCAAGCTCATAAGCCCGGGGTGCAGGCGGTCAAAAGTAAAAGTCGCCAAAATCTACATGGGCATTCCACAAAGCCATTACCCTAACCCCGATTTAGACCTACAAAAGGAGGTTCGATTCTACGAATCCGAGTTTGCGAAACTGAAAGACGAATTAGCCGATGTGCAGTTTGTTGTGGATGAACTAATCAGCTCTGTGGATCAGCTTAAGAGGTGGCAAGATACATTGAAAGAAGTTGATGGCATCCTTGCCATTCATCTAACACTCTGGATTATGCCGATTCTAAGCGAAATCCTGCGCCTTGGCCGCCCCACAATAGTCTTCTCGGCTCCATACTCCGGGCATGAATGGCACACACTGAGCGCCATCTATAAGCAAAAGGAGGGGCAGAATCTGGAGTGCCTTCTTACCAGCGACTATGGACAACTGGCTGCTGCAATAAGACCGTTCCGGGCCATCCATCATTTGAGGGAAGCCAAGATTCTTAACGTGACCACGCAGTCGTTCGACGAGTATGCGCAAGAAATAGGAAAAAGATTTGGGACAGAGATCAAGCAGGTCGAATTACGACGGATGCTCGATGCTTACAATGCCGTCAACGATAGTGCGGCAGAAGCCGAAGCTGATCTTTGGATCAGAGGAGCTGCAGCAGTTGTGGAACCATCAAGACAGGAGATAGTCAAGTCGTGCAAACTTGCGTTGGCTTTTGAAAAGCTGCTTGATGAAGAAGATGCGACCGTGATGACGGTTGACTGCTACGGCAGCATGTATGGTCCGCTTTGCCAGGCTTATGCCTTCCCCTGTATTGGATTCACCAGGCTCAATGATAGGGGATTAGGCGGCATTTGTCAGTCGGATTTACCGTGTGCCATGACACACATAATATTCCAGGGTCTGGTCGGAAGGCCCGGTTTTGTCAACAATCCCGGATTTGATTATTCCACCAATAGCGCGATTCTCATTCATTGTATGGGCACGAGAAAGATGGATGGTCCGGATGGGCCAAGCGCTCCATATAAACTGCGAAGCGTCATGGAGCGCCGCGAAGGCGCCGTCCCGCAGGTAAAGATGCGCGTCGGGCAGAGAGTCACTCATGCGGTACTAGTAGGGACATCAAACTTGGTCTACTTCACGGGCCAAATTGTCGACACTCCTGAGACAGACAGAGGCTGCCGGAGCAAAATTACCGTCAAGGTGGACGGCGATGCAGAGCAGCTCTGGAAAAACTGGTCAGATGGAATACACCGCGTGACATGTTACGGAGATATAACGAAGGAGCTACGGCATTTTTGCAGGTTCAAACAAATAGAGATGATAAACGAAGCGGTACCGTTGAAATAGTTGACCCGCCAGACGTATGGCGGGTTGACCCTCGGAGAAAAAAATGAGAAGACGGGAATTTATCACCGCGACGGCAGGTGCTGCGATCGGCCTGATGCTGGGGCGGGTAAGATCGGCCACGACTAGTGCAAGGGCGCAAAGGAAGCCCAACGTCCTTTTCATTATGACCGACCAACAGCATGCCGGCATGATGAGTTGCACCGGAAACAAGTGGCTCAATACCCCTGCGATGGACCGATTGGCTGCCTCCGGCACCAGGTTTGAAAGAGCCTATGTGTGCAACCCTGTCTGCGTACCGAGCCGGTTCAGCCTGCAGACGGGTCTTATGCCCAGCGCCGTAGGAATGGGCCAGAACAGTGACTCCGGACGAGCTAACGTGACCGATGCCATGCTGCGACAGTCGCTTGGCCGGCTTTTCCAAAAGGCTGGCTACGAAACAGTCTACGGTGGCAAGGCTTGCCCGCCAGACGTATGGCGGGTAAATCTGCCCAGGAACATGAACGATGTGCAGGAAATTGGATATCGAAAGCTAACCGCCGATGCACGCCAGGGACTGACGGATGCTTGCGCGACATTCATCAAGGGGCAGCACACAAGGCCATTCCTCCTGTTTGCCTCGTTCATCAATCCACACGACATCTGCTACATGGCTATCAATGATTTCAGGCGCGCAATTGGGGAAGCCCCGGTAGACAATATAGATTCCAGAACGTGCGAGGCTGTGCTGGCTCGTGCGCGAGAAGCCGGCGACATCAGCGCTTTTGTGGGAAAGAATTGCCCGCCACTTCCTGCAAATTACGAAGTGCCGGACGCTGAGCCGGAATGTATAACACAGAAGTACATCAATGCAGCACCTTTCCGCGCACACGTCCGCCAGAAGTGGACTCAGGATCAATGGCGTCTGCACCGCTGGGCATACTGCCGGTTGACCGAAATGGTTGACAGGGAAATCGGGATCGTGCTCGATTCTCTGCGTGAAGCCGGCTTAGACGACAACACGCTGATAGTTTTAACCAGCGACCACGGTGACATGGATTCCGCCCACAGAATGGAGCATAAGTCGGTGCTTTACGAGGAATCCGTGCGCGTTCCATTCATAACGAGTTACAGGGGAATGATTCCTGAGGGCATAGTTGATGATACGCATCTGGTTTCCAATGGTCTGGACCTTCTTCCCACCCTTTGCGATTACGCAGGCATAGAAACACCTGAAGGACTTCACGGCAGGAGCCTGCGGCCATTGGCAGACGGGAAAGATGAGGCACAATGGCGTGACTTCGTTGTCTGCGAGAGTCAGAACGGAAGAATGCTCCGGAGGGACCCTTTCAAGTACTGCATTTACGACTCGGGCAGATCCCGCGAACAACTTACGGACCTGAAACATGATGCAGGTGAAATGAGGAATCTGGCTAAGCTCGAGCATTACAAGGATGTCCTGGATACGCATCGTAAGCTTTTGCGAGGATGGGTTGAAAAAACCGGTGATAGGATCGCAGCCGAGGATCTTGATGTCAAATCTTAGAGATAACGCATTATTTCAGTATTACTGTGGCGATTTCGTACACGCTGACTTCCGGCACGGTGAATTTGATAGACTCCTCTTCAGCCTCGAAGGGCAGCGGAATATCATCTTGCCGCTGTGGGCTTAAAAGCGTTACAGTCTTAGCGCTACGCCCGATCGGCAAACGCACAGTCACTGTGACATCCTTTATGGAGTCCGGGCGGTAGTTAACCAGATGCACCAGCCGGGTACCAGACCCAGCCTGTTCGGTCAGCTCGCAACAGAGTCCGGGACACGCTGGGATGGACATCGAGAACGTATTATTGCAGACCTGGCGGATTGCGGCCATAGTATCGTCATTCTCGTCAATACGGACTACCTGAGAATCTGACAAGTCAGCAAGCGCCAGTTTAGTCCGCGGAAACATCCACTCGTCGTGCGTGGCTAAGGGTCCTATCACACACACCCGCCCGCCGGATTTCACATACTGTTCGATCTGTTTGATGTGCTGGTCGGAAAGGGCAACACAGCCGGCAAGAACAAGGGCACGGTAATGATGTAGATCACCAAGTTGTTGATTGTAAATTATCTGGAAGCAGACGTGATTATCGATGAGGGCCTGTTCGACTTGATAGGTAAGCCTGGCGTATTTCGGGTCGGCGAAAACCTGCGACGGGAAGCTGCGCAGAACTGCCACGTCAGTGACTACGTTGGCGTCCCGAAACAGGTCGCGGCGGGTATGAAAGAACCGGATGAAGGGGGCCCCCGCGTCTTCCCGGCGGAAGCCAAGAGCGGGGGTGGCGGAAATAGGGTCTTTTGACCCAGGTCTGGCGACAACCTTGGCATACTCGAACCAGCAGATGCATCCGAGACAGTCACGATTGAATGCCATGGATTCAGCCATCTCAAGAGGGGTGGTGGTATAGGTAAACGCCACATTGTTCATGCATCGTGCAACCTTGTAGGTGCGGATCCGCGTGTATAGCCGACCGTCATGGTAGCCGGGCTGCTCACCCTCGTCCCAGAAGGCCTCGCCGCCCTGCAGCAACCTACCGTGGTCTATGGGTGCTCTGATGTGGCTGCCTGGACCTCCAGGGTTACATTCAATGAGAATATCGCTGCGAAGCGTTCGGGCGTACCGGCTCATCTGATGATAGGAATCTGCAAGCGACTGGCAAGAAAAGTCAAGCCATGCTCGGCGCAACAGATTATCCGGCGGCCCGGTCATTGCTGGCCGCACAGAATCCACATCGCCGATGCCGGCATCTTTCAACTGCTCGCCTGTGAACCTATCGCGCAGGTATTGACGGAATCGGCCAACTGAGTTGAGGTCGCAGCCAGGAACAGAGATGTAGTTGTCAAAATGAAGGAGGTCTGCGTCAATCTTATTGACCGCAAAAGACACGATCTTTCTGTAAAAAGCCTGAGCCTCAGGGTGGTTTCTGTTCCAGTAGTAGCGGTAGGTTGCGCTGCCGTATGTCTGTGGCTTGCCATTCGCATCCAGCAGAACCCAGTCGCTCGCCTGAGGAACTTCTTTGAACAGTGGTTCCCATAGAAACGCACCGCTGTAGGTGTAAACGCCCACATGTAGGCCAGCGTCATGGCAGAGTTTGGCGAACTTGACTGCGTCTGCCATGCTCTGCTGCTCAGCGACTAAGCCGTCACCGGCGGTAATGGGTTCGTTGTTCGTTGTTCATCGATCAACAATGAACAATAAACAAATAACAATGTCGAAAATCAAGGATGTCATTGCCGCAACGCGGCAATTCCACAATTTTGATATTTGATTTTCGACTCGCTGGGTACATAGCCATCGTGTCCATCACGGCGAAATCGGACTTCTGAATTCTGACTTCTGAATTCCGACGACAGAACCCAGAAATCGGACTTCTGAATTCTGACTTCTGAATTCCGACCGTGATCACGGTTCACTGCGCCGGCAGAGTCAGTGGCATACTAAGAAGTGAATTAGAGAATTAGCGAATTAGTTATCAATTCACTAATCAACTAATCCACTTAATCCACTAATCATTTGGCCCGCACACTCAGCAGAGCAGGAGTGCATTTACGCCGTAGTTTTTGCTCTGGGCTTTTCATATAGTGCTTTCTCAAAATAGCAAACAACATTCTTGCTATTTTTATCGTACAAAAAGACTCGCATAAGTACAATAAAAGAAGATTGCCTCAGCGGTGTAGCTGAGCAGACTCATACCGGAGCTGTCGAATGAAATCTACAAACCGCAGAGAAATGCTCGGAACTCTGAGCACCTTGCCCTTTCTTGGCATAGCATCAGACGCATTTTCCAAAAGAAAAGCACCGGCAGACGTAGATGCTGTAACCGGCCCTGCCTTGGTTACCAGAGCTGACAACCAGGAGTATGCCAGACTCAAGACTCTGGATTTAGACGATCCGAAAGTTGTTGCCAAGCAAAAGAAGATGCCTGTTGGGAAGATCGGCAAGCTCTCGGTCGGTCGTCTCATCAGTGGCAGCAATCTGATCAGCATGAACATGCACGCCAGAGACTTGGATTATGTGCGCGGCCTTGCAGCCCATTACAACACCGAAGAAAGGGTCTTCATGACACTGAAGAAGTGCGAGGAGCATGGAATCAATACCATTGTTCTGAAGAACCACAATTTTCAGCAGTTCGGATTATCCAGATACTGGGATGAGTGGGGCGGCAGAATGCAATGGATTGCCGACGTGATCACCACAGACATCAGCAAGTATGAAGAGCTGCTGGTGGAGCATTTGCAGCTCGGAGCCTCGGCGGCGTATCTATGGGGAGGCGCCAGTGACATCTGGTACTATCAGAAAAAGCAGAGCAATATCGTAAAGGCGTTCGAGGTCATGAAGAAATACAATATTCCCGTCGGTATTTGCGCGCATCGGCTGGAGCCCATCGTGTTTTGCGAAAAAGAAGGACTCGTGCCTGACTTCTATATGACGACACTGCATCATGACCGATATTGGTCTGCTCATCCGAAAGAGAATAGACGGTATATGGAGATGTACGAAAAAGAGTCCCCCAATCATGCAGAATACCACGATAACATGTTCTGCCACAACCATGAGCAGACCGTCGCGTTTATGCAAGACGTGAAAGTCCCCTGGATAGCCTTCAAGGTTTTGGCTGCTGGTGCTATCCCGCCAGAGGACGGATTTGATTTTGCATTTGAGAGCGGGGCAGACTTCATTTGTGTAGGCATGTTTGACTTTCAAGTGGAACTAGATGTGCAACTTACCAGCAGGGCCATAGTAGAATCAAAGAATCGCAAACGTCCATGGATAGCATGAGAGCAGCGTTCTTACCGAATGGAAATGCGCTAATATGGACCGCTGAGCGATGCCCTTTTGCCTGTAGGGTCACTTCTTATGGCGATGCTGCGTGACGCCTTCCAAGGCTGCAAATCTGTCATCGGCGAACTCAAAGAGCATGTCCAGGCCAAGGCGAATAAAGAGGCATTTGACTGGCAGAGAAACACTGCACAGGAAGAGCTGACGGCTGAGTGCGCTTAGAAAGTCTCTCAGTAACAACAGGTTGCAGATGCTCGCAGAAGTCAGTATCTGGACGCCGGAGAAATCAATAATCACATCACAGTTGCATCCGTCACAGGCGATTTCATTGATCCTTTCCAATTCATAGCCCAAATGTGGCCGCTGCGGCAAAGTGACAAGAATAAAACCTTCAGGCAAGGTTTGGATTCCCATGACCGCTCCTCCATTTGATTCAACACACTGTTTATTACTTCAAATCTTGGATCGACGGATAACTGACGTCGTCAACACCCCCTAATCAATTGCTTCCGCGGTCCGGGCGAAAGTATAATTAGGATAACATATAGCTTGTTTACAGTCAAGGGAATTTGATGAAGATTTGGTGACAAGCGAAACTCTGTTTCTGTCATGTTTGTTACCAAGCCAGGACCGAAATAGTTATAGGATTCAAGCCAAATTTAAACCAGTAAATGGTCCTGAATTTTTATTAAGACTTGGGCCAGCTAAACTTTCAGCTAAACGGGTGACAGGAAGGCCTGAGGGGCAAATTGTCATTTTTCAATTGTCGATTGTCAATTCAGCCGGTGACCGTGTGCGAATTGTGAGTCCCATAATATGTCAGGACTGTCAACTGGGAGCAACGCCGACAGGCTCGTGCGAAGTCGGGGTGTTGAGCATATCTGCTCATTGCACTTGAGCCGCGCAGTGCATTTGGCAGTACTTGTGCGTGGCTCTGCGAGGTCCCTGATTGCCTACCGTGTCGGTGTTTGCCGAGTATACTTGGCGCAGAGACTGGGTACCGATATAATTCCTACGTATGGATGATGAGCACAAAGGTTTGCCGCAGAATTTCATGGCTGCATCGGCAGGAAGCGTTTTGGCAGTTGCGCTGTCGGTGCTAATTTGGCTCTTGAGCGGCTGTGCCAATATTCGCGTTACTGATCCGGCGCGCACCGCTACAGAACAGTTTCTACTATCCCAGGCGGCGGTGAAGGCGGTCGAACCTTTGTCTTTTGAGTCGGTTCACGGACGTAAAGTCTTTGTAGATTCCGTCTACGCCGCCCCGGCTGAGAAAGACTTTGTTCTGGGCGAGCTGCGCGCCAAGCTGCTTCGCTCGGGAGTACAACTGGTAAGCAAGCGTGAGGATGCGGAGGTGATTCTGGAAGTACGTAGTGAAGGTGTGGGGATAGACCGCTACGAAAGTCTGCTTGGGATACCCGCTATTCTCGCGCCATCAGGCGCAACCTCCGCAGCAACACAAGCTCCTATGGCTACGCTCGTTACCCCAGAATTAGCCATAACTAAGAAGATCAGACAGGTCGGCTTCGCGAGCGTTGCCTACGTCGCCTACTGGAGGGACACAGGCGAAGTTATGGCGAGTTTCGGACCCTCCATTGGTCGGACTTACCGCGAGGACTGGTGGCTCTTCGGATTTGGCCCAACTACGCTGGGCACTATTGCCACCGTCGAGCACGAATTTGAGTGAATGTAGATGTAAAAAGTCCCACCTCGGCATAGCATGTATGCCCGATGGGGGGAACAAGGTGTAGGTTTATGCGCCGGTGGATACTCTGGATCGCTATCTGTGTGTTTGGGCTCATATTGTTTGCGGTCGCAGGCATTCGAGCAGTCCTGTGGACCGATCTACCCCGTCGGTACGTATTGCAGGCTCTCAGTAGACAACTCGGCGCGCGGATATCTGTCCGCTCATTCTCCACAGGCTGGGCTGGGACTACCATCCTTGAAGACATTGCTATCGGTTCAGTGGCTGAGCAGGATGCTTTTTTCACTGCCCGCGAGATAAAGGTATCACATACTGCTCCTGCCCTGATACCCCTGACCAGGTCTGTGAATGTGAGTTCGATACAAGTCCAGGATGCCGCTCTATACATCCGACAGGACAAGATGGGTCGGTGGAATATAGAGGAGCTGGCATCAGTTTTCGGCGGGCTGGATCACGGTGGTGATAACTGGCAGAACAAGAGGAAGCTGCCTAAGCTGGAGATTTCAAACGCAACAGCAGTGGTAGTTGGTCACAATGGCGAGGTCAAGAAATTTAGTCCACTGAATCTTCACGGCGCACAAGGTAGCACGTTAGCCTGGCATTTCGACGTCAATATTCCCTCACGGTTAGACCTGCAAGGACGAATAGTACCCGGCCAAGCCGGTAGCCATGTTGTAGACTTCAGATTTGAGAGAATGGATGATTTGCTGGAAATCTGGTTTCCCAACAATGTCACGCCGACACGCGCATCTGGTCAATGGCAGGGTCAGCTAACAAAGCAGAAATTGACGGGACGCCTGAAGCTGGAGCACCTGCAGCTTGGCACGGCGAAAATACGGGGAGATGCCGGAATCGAAATCGCACCTGACGAAATAAACCTAAAGCCTGAAGACCTTGTTCTTGACGATCAGACACTGCCTTTCGAGAAGACTACGATCGCAGGCGGAATGATCAGGTTGCAGCGGAACATGCTTGAAGCCGTCCAACTTGTGGTTGCAACAGGCTGTCTCACGGCGAACGTTAGCGGCCACTGGAATCGTGAAACCGGAAAGGGACAATGGACCGGGTCATGGACTCGTGTCAGCGGCGACAATGGAATTGACCATGCAGGTACTTGGGATTGCTCGCTTGAGTGGCCTCGAGCCGGGCCAAAACATATCCAGGTCAAAGCTGTGGCGAGCGGGCGCTCACGGTGGGGCAGGTGGGATGCTGAAATGGAGGCCGCCGGCTCGGGCCTAACTGCTTCGCAGCTTATGTGGCAAACATCAATTCCGCATTTATCATGGCGACACAAGGCAAAGGTCGTTCAGGTAGGCGGTATAGCGGCTCGCTTCCTTGTGGACTGGCCACGAATTACACTGGAGGACCTCGATGTGCCAAACGCCCGACAGACAAGCGCTCGGGGCCAGTTTTCAGCGAGTGACCAGAGCTGGTCGATTCGACTTGCTGCAGAGAAACTTCAAGTCAAAGAACTATGGGCACAACCCTTAAGTCTGCAATTGGCAGCGATGGGAGACCGCAAGAGCATTACCATCTCAGATTTTAACCTGGACTGTAACGACCTGACTGTGGCATCGGTGGGCACAATCACATTGCCGGAGACGCAGATCAAGCAAGCACGGGCCTCTTTATGCTACAGGCCAAAGTCCCTGTGCGGGGGGCCAACACAAGCCGCAAGTCTGAACGCGGCGTGGCACGTCGACGCGAACGTCGGCGGCATGGTCCAGCCTTTGAATCTGACTTTTGACTCTGCCGTCACTGGCGAGAACATGATGTTCTGGGGCCGAATGATTCCGACTTTGAAGGTGCAGTTGCACGCGAATCTGACGCCACAGCGTATTGAATTTACGTCGTCCGAGTCATTTGACCTGCTGGGTGGGAGCTGTCATCTTGCCGGCCAATATGAGTTTTCCAGTCGATCCAGTCACTTGACCCTGGATCTGCAGGAAGTCTCGCTCAGTTCGGTAGGCAAAATGATTGGTCCGCCACTAATCTGGCAGGGGCTGATCGCCGCCGATTTGAAACTTGACCTACCTAACTTTGAAACCGATCGCCTGGAGGCCTTCGGCAGTTGGCGGGCAAAGCAGATAACAGTGTCCGCCTTCCAGGCCGAGCACGGTGAAGGTGAAATCTCTTTGCGCGACGGACAGGTCAGGCTTGACCCGATTGTTCTAAGGCACAAGACCGGAATCGCAAAGGGAAAGATGAGCTTCAATCTCTCGCAGCCACAATTGCTACATATCGAGACGACTGCTGAAAAATGGCCGATTATCCTGCCTCAGTACAACTTGGAGTGTCGAGCAGACGGAGAGGCAAAAGCTGACTTAGATGTTCTCAAGCGAAGCGCAAAGGCAAACGCTAACGTATCCGCGGAGGTCGTGCTGGCAGGGAAGGACTTCGGCTACGTGACCTTTTCTAGTGGTGTTGAAGGCCAGACCCTTAAATTGCGAGAGATCGGCGTAAGAGTTTTTGGCGGCTCCTGCGAGGGAAAGGCAACAATCCGGTTCGATGATTGGCCTGAGAGCAATGCTGAGTTCAAATGGCGAGATATCGACTTGGCTGCTCCTGCAAACTGGTGGCCAGCGTGCAAAGGTCTTGCCGGCACGTCGTCTGGGTTCGCAACGGTAAGAACTGCTGACACAGCCCGGCCGCTGGAGCGCCTACTTCTTGAAATCAAGGCCCGGACCGCCGATGGCAGTTTTCGTGGTGCACAAATCAGAGACTCGCAAATTGTAGCCTATGCAGGCAAGGATCGGCTGGTTGTGGACCAATCGACATTCGAGCTGCTGGGTGGCAGCGTATCGGCGCGAGCAACTTTTGGTCGGCACGGCCGAGAGGTGTCTACCTGGGTAGATGCCGATTTCAGGAATCTCGATCTGGACCAGACCGTGCGCTGCTTCAAGCCCGATGCACACAAAATCCCCGGTCGTCTGGCTGGAAAGGGAACAGCAGTGACGGTGTCGCATTTGCGGGGCTTGACAGGTGAAGCTGAGGTTGACATTTGCGAATCTGATCTTGTCGGCAGCGACATTATTGCCACTTTGCACAGGGCGTTGGGCATAAGGTTTGACGAGCCTCGGCCAAGTGGGGAGGGGTCGGTTAAACTGCTGATAGAAGGGTCGAAGCTGCTAATACCAAGTTTCCTGTACTTCAATCGCGGCGTGGAGGTACGAGGT
Source organism: uncultured Pirellulales bacterium (assembly GCA_964567045.1). Taxonomy (GTDB): domain Bacteria; phylum Planctomycetota; class Phycisphaerae; order Sedimentisphaerales; family Anaerobacaceae; genus JAFNGF01. The sequence continues at coordinate 117,779 of CAZMLE010000001.1, forward strand.
GCGGGCACTGTCAAAGACCTGAACCTGGGACTGGAAAGTCCGGTGGATGGATATGCCTTCGCTTCAAACCGGCCTTTGAAGAAAATGCGATTGCCAGGTGCAAGGGAATTGGACAGGCTGACGACATCACTGCAGAAAAATGCAGCCTCGGTGAAGGTGCAAGGGACTCTGGGCGAACCGAAATCAATGACTGTCCCGTTGCCCAGCATCAGTGCAGAAATTCGCCGTCTTCTCTGGAGACAATTGGGCAAATAGGTAATTGAGAATTTAGAATGAAGAATTGAGAAATTTCTGCATTCTACATTCTACATTCTAACCCAGCGGCCAATCGGTGACGGCTGCGGAGAGTTTCTGTTAAGTTTTGTATTGTGTATTCTGTGCTTCTGTGGTACGCTCACCCTGCCAATGGATCGGTAACAGTCGCAGAAGATCGGAGAAACTAAAGCATGATTTTCAAGAATATCTTTATTTATCCCAAGTACCCTGAAAACCTGAGCAGGTTATATATCCTGGCCGGCAATCTTTGGTGTACGTGGAATTACGAGGCGATAAACCTGTTCTACAGGGTTGATGCACAACTGTTCAGGGCAGTCAACCATAACCCCGTCAGACTTCTGCTCAGCCTGTCCGAAGACCGGATCGGCGAACTTTCCAGGGACAAAGGTTTTCTGTTCGAGCTGGAAAGAGTCTGGCAGAAGCTCCAAGATTATATGAAATACCGACGGGCCACGAATGGAGGCGGCAGCGAACTCGGCGAAAGCGACATAGTCGCTTACTTTGCAATGGAATTTGGCCTGCACGAGTGCATACCGATATACGGGGGCGGCTTGGGCATTCTATCCGGAGACTTCTTAAAAGCCGCATCGGACTTCGATGTGCCAATAGTGGGGGTCGGCTTGATCTACAAGTACGGCTACTTTACGCAGCGAATCAACCTGAACAGACAGCAGGAAGAGCTGTTCACTGAGTTTGAGAATCACCTTCTTCCTATTCGTGAACTGAAGTGCCCCGGCGATGATAAGGCGTGCGTGAAGATGCAGATACTCGGCCGGGACCTCAAGATCAAGCTATGGCAAATAGACGTGGGCAAAACACGGCTCATCTTACTGGACACGGACATAGAAGACAACCCTCCGGACCTCAGAGACATCACACACGAGCTATATGTCGCAGACAGAGATAAACGCCTGCAGCAGGAACTGGTGCTCGGATTTGGAGGAATAAAGGCGTTGGACCTGCTAAACATAAAGCCTAAGATATTCCACATAAATGAGGGACATTCCGCATTTCTAATAATAGCCCGGCTGCAGGAGTTGATGATAGGGCAAAAATTCTCTTTCTCAGAGGCCAAATTGTTAATACGCGCTTCCACCGTTTTCACTACGCACACACCTGTTATAGCTGGAAATGAGCACTTCAAGACCGAAATGGTCAAGAAATACCTCGAGCCGACCGTAAAACAGTTGGGACTTTCTTTCGATGAGCTGGCGGCCTACGGATTTATCGAGGGTAATAAGGATAACTTCTGGCTTCCTGCCTTTGCCATAAGGTTTGCCAAGTATGTAAACTGTGTCTCGAGACTCCACAGGGACGTATCGCGTAAAATGTGGGCAAGTCTATTCCCAGAGTTGCCAACTATAGAAATCCCCATAGACTATGTGACCAACGGCGTGCACAGATCGTGGTTGAGTGAGCCTTTCACCGACATGTTCAACCGCCATATCGGCCCGGATTACATACACTGTGCGCAGGATGATCAATTCTGGAATAAGGTTGCGGATATTCCGGACGAGGAAATCTGGGAGGCGCATCGAAAAAACAAGCAAAGTCTATCGACCTTCATACGCAGGAAACTTGCCGATGACCTTGCCGCCAAAGGATATGCCCAGCCCAAGATCGCGAATCTCACGCGACTATTAAATCCTGAGTATCTGACCGTTGTTTTTGCCAGGCGTTTTGCCCACTATAAACGCGCTACCCTCATTCTTAAGGACAAGGAGAGGTTGAAAAAGATTCTTACCAGTACCACGAGGCCCGTGCAGCTTATTTTTGCCGGCAAGGCTCATCCTGCCGACGACGTCGGCAAGGATATGATAAAAGAGATTCTGGATTTTGCCAAAGATTATCAGCTTGAGGATAAGGTAATCTTTCTTGAGAATTACGATATGAACGTTGCCAGGCACCTGGTTTGGGGAGCAGATGTCTGGCTGAATACTCCGCTGAGGGAAAACGAGGCAAGCGGAACTTCGGGGATGAAGGCGGCGATCAACGGGGTGCTCAATCTCAGCGTATTGGATGGCTGGTGGCCCGAGGGCTACAACGGTAAGAACGGCTGGGCAATAACTGCCGGGGCGTTTTACCGGCACTTAGAGCTACAGGAAATGGCCGAAGCTAATCAGATCTACGATTTGCTGGAAGAAGAAATAACCCAGGTGTTTTATGATCGTGATGAGTTTGGCATACCACGGCGGTGGGTCGAGATGATGAAGCAGAGCATCAGCAGTGTCTGCCGACAGTTCAACATGAACCGAGTGCTGATGGGCTATGTGGACAAGCTTTACGTGCCATCCAAAAAAGAGTTTGAAAGGCTGTCGCAGGACAATTCCCGATGCCTGAAAGAGGCCGCAGAGCAGGCTCAAGAAATTCTGCCATACTGGGACGCCGTCAAGTTTACAGCCGTTGCCATCAACGCAGATAAGAAAGATCGGCTCGTGGAAGGTGACAAGCTCGAGGTGAGCTGCACCGTCGATTTGGGTCAGGCTCAGCCTAAGCTTTTCAGTGTCGAGCTATTCTATATGCTTAATAACGAAAGCGGATTCAAAGTCATTCCCATGCAGCTTCAAGCCAGAGAGAGAATGTTGGCGCATTATGGCTGCTCCTTCGTGACGGCGGGATCCGGACTGCAAAATATAAACGTTCGCGTAAAACCGGCTAACCAGATCGTGCAAGACCTGCACCCTCAGTTAGTCAGATGGGCGGAATAGCAATTTTCAATTTACAATTGTCGATTGTCAATTGCAGGCATCAATCAACTTTTATGCCCAGATATTGTGCCAAGTTCCTGAAGCTTTCAACCCATTTTTTAGCATTTTTTTCTCCTGAATTGGCTTTATCCCTCACATGCGGATATGTTTGCTCGCTGATGGCAAATAAGACGTTTTGAGCGGTTTGCAGATCGAGTTCTGAGACTACTGCCAGTAAAGTTCGTATGGTTGCTTCTATTGATTCAAGCAGGGCGGTGTCTTGGGGTGAATTCTTCAGCCTGGTCATAAGGTCATTAATCTTACGACCTGCTTCGTATCTTAGGGCGGCATCTTCAAGCTGCAGCGACAATCTGGCGGCTTGGTCCGCGAGATTCTTCAGCTTCTTGAGGTCGGATTTATCATCCTGTATGACTCTGCGCAAGTCCTGATTAAGGATGAACTCGGCAGGAGCAGAAAGGGCCTTCGGTAGAGGCATATTCATCCCTCGCATTATATTCATTATTGTGTAATTATGCTCGTAAATCTGTCTGAAAGAAGCCTCGATCTCCTGCCACGTTGTTTCCAGCAGCTCGTACAGAATGCGTCGCTGCTGGTCTTTGAACAAATGCCAGAGCGAATAATTGTTGCCTCCGAAGGAGATACTCATAAGGCGCATAACCTCGGTCATATCACCTTTGCCAAATGCATTCTTTAGACTCTCCTGCATACTGGAAAACGTATCATCGGGCATCCGGGCGTTTACTCCGCCAATTAGATTATGATCCCCGAAGTGCAGCACCGCGAAATCTACCGGATGTTTCTCCAGGACAATACTGGATTGAATGGTTGCTCTGCCGACAGCGAGCGTCTGAATGCCCGCGTCAACGCGGTCGTATAACTCGATATTTGTCGAATAGCAGTAGATGTCTATTTTATCGGTGTACTCCTCGAAAATGGAGCTGAGCGCCAGGTGTGCACCCACGCGGTTCAGGTCGATGCTGCTGGATTTCACAAAGGCGTCGTAGACCTGCTTACCATTGGCAAATTCTTTAAGATTGGTCGGCGCTTTCTCCAGAATGTCCCTGAATCCAGGCTCAAAGTCCTGCCCGGCCACTTCTTTTGCCAATTGGATTGCCCGAGAGGCATATTGCATTATCTGAGCCGTTTCTATTCCAGATATATCGTCGAAGAACCAGCCGCAGCTTGTGTACATCAGCATTGCGTTTCTTTGCATCTCGAGCAGCTTCAAGATGGCTACTTTTTCGTCGTAGGGGAGTTCTCGGCCTGTGGAGCTCGACAGATAATTCTCGGTGTTTTCAATCGACCTGTCATTTATAACCGCGATGTACGTATTTCTTAGCTGCCAAGGGTCGGCTACGTACTGAGCGGCTCTACTTTCATAAACTGAAGCGAGCTGGTCGCGCAGCCGGTCCATGGCTTCTCGCAGAGGCCCCCGCCACTGTTGTTTTCCCGAAGGATACCTACCATAATAGCAGCCGCAGTTGCTTCTCCATCTTTCGATGCCGTGGCTACAGCTCCAGGAGGTATTCTCATTGATCTGGACTTCATAAGTGGGCGGAAATTTTTCCAAATACTCACCATACACTGTAATCTTAGCCAGGTTGTTGGATTGGATATAGTGAAGGCAGTAGGCAAGTGCCATGTCGGTGTGGCGATGGTGATGACCGTAGGTTTCGCCGTCCGTTGCGATGTGGGCAAGTTGAGCTTGTTGGTTGTTCTGAGCAAAGATCGAAGCCAACTTCTTGGCAAAAGCTTCACCATTCTGTAAAAGGCGCCCATCGGCGACATCTCCGGCAGTCGGACCGTGGTAGAAGAAAAGATTTATCGTTCGCCCGGAGGCAAGCCGGCACAGGTAAGGTTTCGTAGTGTCTATCTTGTTCTTATCGATGTCCGTCCACTGGTTTGCCCCGATTGGACGTACGCGCCGGGCCTGATGCAGCGCCAGAATTGTAAATTTGATGCCATGCTCCGCAAAGACCTCGAGCGTTTCCATATCTGCTGCAGTTTCAGGCAGCCACATGCCTTCGGGCAGTCGTCCAAAACGATGTTCGAAGTCACGTATGCCCCAGATCGCCTGCGTGTGCTTGTCTCGGATGTTGGCAAGGGGCATGATGATATGGTTATAGGCCTGCGCAATTGCTGCCCCGTGGCCCGAAAACATCTCTCGGCTCTTTTTGTCGGCCTCGATCACGCTTTCATAGACATCTGGGGCGCGCCTTTGAAGCCAGGAAAGCAGAGTGGGGCCGAAGTCGAAACTTATCTTCAGATAGTTGTTGACTATATCGATAATCTTTTTATCTGGGCCCAGTATTCTGGATGCCGCATTTTGCCTATAGCACTCGTGCGTTATTTTCTCGTTCCAGTCGTGATACGGATACGCTGAGTCCTGGACTTCGACATCCTCCAGCCATGGGTTTTCCCTGGGCGGCTGATAAAAGTGGCCGTGAATACAAATGTACCGCTCCATTGTGCAACACTCCCTTTTGTGGCGGTCAGTCCTTGATTGTCAAGGATGTAATATATGGCGCGTACAAGGCCGATTCCCGACTCCCGATCCTCGGGCGCGACGCGCAGCGGCGAGTATGAAATTAGCAGCCTCCAAAGAGTTCTGCAACAGTTAAATTTTCCTTAACTCCTGTTTCGGCTTTATTAACGACGAGCAAGTGGAAAAGTGGAGTGCTGCGTCCCTCATCCCTCATCTGTCGTCCGTCATCAGCCGGCATGCGATGGACGATGGAGTACGGAGGATGGACGGAGCGGCGGATCCTTACATCCCATTTCTGCCTTTGGCAAGGTAAAAGAGAAAGTGCTTCCAATTCCAGTTTTGGATTGTAGCCAGACTCTACCACCATACATTTCAACAATTTTTCTCACCACCGCCAGCCCCATGCCTGTGCTTTCACGAACATCACGGCTGCTCAATATTTGGAAGATTTTGAAGATCTTTTCAAAATACCTCTCCTTGATACCTGGACCATTATCTGCAACACTGAATTTCCAAAAGCCGTCGTCCTCGACACAGCTAACATTGACTCGGCCTTTGGGTTTGTCCATGTATTTGATGGCATTATCCAGCAGATTGCGAAATACTTGCACGATATGTGCTTCTTCGCCCATTACAACGGGTAGTTCGTTTTCTACAGTTACCTCAATATCTTTCTCCGGCGCATGCAGTTGGGCGATTACCTCTTTTAGAATGTTGTTCAGATTAACCTCTTCATTTTTCTCAGTAGCCCGTCCGAGTTTAGAGTACATTACCAGACCATCCATAAAACTGCTCATTCGCTTTGTCCTGCCGACAAGTATCTCCAGACTTCTTTCCCCCTCTTCATCCAACCTGTCGCGGTAATCCTGGGCTATCATGCTGGCTAAAGTCCCTATCGCCCTGAGCGGCTCCTTTAACTCGTGCGATGCTATGGAAGCGAATTCCTGAAGCTGGCGGTTTGCCTCAGTTAGTTCTTGAATAGTCAATTTCAATTCCCTATTTAAAGCTTCCAAACCATTCTCAGCTTTCTTTCGGTTCACGATCTCCTGGTCACGGCGCATAATCGACTCTTGTAATGTCCGAGTCATCTCATTGAAGGTTTTAGCCAATGTGCCGACTTCATCATTGCTTTGAATAGGCACCCTGTGGGTCAGGTCACCCTCAGCAATATGTTTGCTCCCAGTCGTTAATCTGACAATTGGAGCGGCCAATTTGTGACCGAACAACCATCCTAGCGCCATCACCAATGGGATGGTGGCACAAAAGACGCCCAGCGCAATCCATAGGAATCGCCGCTCGTATGACAGTACCTTCGAAGCGGCCATATCGATGCCTAATATTCCCTCCATACGTCCATCGGATCTGTAGAATGGCGCATAGCCTGAAAGCCATACGCCCCACCGGTCTGCATTAAGTTCCTCATCCACCGTAGTATGGTCAAGCGTAGCAAGCTGCGCTAATATGGACGGCTCTGCACTATCGTAGACGTCACCTAAATGAGATATTTCTTTAGGGTCGGTCTCGGCATCTACAACAAAGATGAGTCGTCCATTAGCATCTCGACGCCACGTGTAGACAAAGCGGATATCGGTTCCCCTATCGCGGATGTTTTGCAGGACGCATTTGATACGCACATAGGTGTCACTGCCTTCCTGGGCAGGATCAACAAGCGTTGCATGTGCATCAGCATCCACCTGCAAAGCTGCGATGTTTACAATATCATAGAGGCGTTGACGAATATCTTCCCGTAATCTGGTTTTAACGGTAAGATAGAGAGTAGAAGTGAGTAATGCTGAGGCAACTATTGCCACCAGCGAAAAACTGATAGCCAGTTTTGTTTGTAATCTCAAGTATCTGTGTGTTCCTCTATCGGTGTTCGCTTTGTCCTTATTCATTTTTATGAATTGCCCCCAAAGCTGATTCTTATAGATTCTTCGGCCATTTGAGAGCCTCACTTTATTCAAGCTGGAAGCTTTATATGCCGATAGAGTTTCTAAGGAGAACCGAAAAGGCAAACGGATTTCTGCAGCTTTTCAGAAATTGGGGGACTTTTTTCAATACCCGAATTCTTGTGGTTTCAAGATTGTTCGAAGCGCACCTGCCCGTATTCAGTGGTGTCAGACCACAGAATTTGGCGCCGTCACGGAGTCTATGCAAAATGAAGGCAGAAGCGGTTTTTTTAGCTACCATACTCTTGTTAAACATAGCCGATCTCACCGGAGCTGAGGAAGATAAGTTGGACGCTACTGTTGATGTCACCTATGTGAGTAGATATATATGGCGTGGTTTCGATGCTTACCCGAATAATAACAGTGCAATTCAACCAAGCGTTGACTTTGATCTCTACGGAACCGGCTGCGGCCTTAACGTCTGGTGGTCAAGGGCCAATACAAGCGGTTTTGAGAATAACGAGGAGATAGATTACACCTTATATTACAATAAAAGTCTTTTTGAAGGCAGAACTTACGCGACGGACTACACAATCGGCTGGACCTATTACTACTACCCCGATGAGCCACGAGAAGCTGCGGATATGCAGGAAGTCTTCTTAAATCTTTCCTGGCAAAATGTCCATCCAGGAGGCTTGGTTCCGAGCTACACTATTGTGTGCACGTGGCCGTCTAAACATATGTCAGAGGTCAGCGACTCTGGTGGCTGGTTTCACATTTTCCAGCTTTGTTATGACTTAACTATCCCAGGCTTTTTAGCTGAAGCAAAAGAGCAGGTTGCTCACGTGTCTGCAGAGACAATCTACAACGATGGCGCTTGTGGCGCGGATCATGATTGGTCGCACGCTGTCTTTGGTATCTCGACAAGTTTCAACCTTGGCAAAAACATTGCTCTTACTCCGGGCTTTTACTATCAATCATCGTGGGATGACTCAGTTAATAGCCAGGACGAATACTGGACAAGCCTGAGTATCACGTATGAGTTCTAAAAATTAAGTAATCCATAGAACCGACTCTGCCAGCTTTCCCTACGTTTTCTGGGAACGACGCGCGTACCTAAAATATCGTGCCCGGCAGAATTTTCTTTTGCTTCCGTACGTTTTTCTGATACATTATGCCCGCCGGAGCGGGAACGCACGGGTCCAAGTGCCAGGTTTGAGGTTGAGAAAACCTGGGGCGTTAGGACGCAGCCTTTGAAAGGTTCAACGATTCGGTATTCCGGAGCGCCTACCTCATTTGTGATATACCGCTCCGGCTTTTCCTTGGCTCACACAAGAGCTTAGCTGCAGTTCGACGTCCAGTTTTCGACAGGTCGAATGCTATGGACGGCAAATCAGCCCAATTGCCGTGGGAGGCCCTGCAGCACCAAGAAGGGTTTATTCCCTGCCTGTAGCTGAGCAAAAGCATTGCCTTGACCGGATTTCACAGAGATAAGGTTAAAAGTGCCTAAAATGTTAAGTGACTAAAGTGCCTAAAATTTAACTTTAGACACTTTAGCTCACTTTAGCCACTTTATTCACTTTTCCCGAAAATCCTGCAAAATTTTTCTTGAAGTAAAGGTAGCTAATTTGGTATAAATGGGATTGCTCGCATCTGCGATTTCTTAATTCTTGATTTATAAAATTGTTAGGTTTTTCAGGAGGCCTTGTGTATTGTTGAGGTGCAGAGGTCTGAGGTGAACCCTGTGCCAAGCAAGAGATGTTTGCGCATTCCACCTGACCGCTCATATTGGAGCTTTTGAGAGAAGGAGGTAGAAAGAATCCAAAATTTTGAATTTAGGATGAAGAATTCATAATTCTCAACTCTTCATTCTCAATTTCGCTTTGGTGTGTTGCCAAGCCATAGATATCAAAAAAACGTTCTTTGTAAAGGAGGACTATTATGTGTAAAAAGTTTATTTATCTAACCTTCTTTTTTGCATTTTGCACGACGGCTATGGCTTCTGACATAGCGATTTCAACACAGGCAGGCTGGTTTTCGCAAGCTGTGGCCGACACCGAAATGCAAAAAATTGTCAACAACGTAAAGGGTGTTAATATTCAAGTATTCACATCAGCTCAACTGGATGCCCTTGCAACTTGGGTAAAGGACCACACAGGTGATGGTACTTCGGACCTTTTAATTATGTGCGGGAATTTCCCAGCCACCATTTATCCAGCGGGTAATGCACAGCCTGATGGTTCATTAGCCGAATTATTCTTGGATGATGGTAATACCATTATTAACACCGGCGACTACATATTCTACGTCGGAAGTGCGGGGAACAATGACGCCGGTGGCTTGCAGAACATGACGGACGTTCCCGGCGCGGGCATGTGGGGGGATGATTCTCTTAATACTCGTTTTACTCCCACAGCCGATGGCCAGTTATATACTCCATCTTTAACGACTTTGCCCTCGAATCGCCCATGGTTTCCAGGCCAATTCGCAGGTACTGATTGGGAAGTCGAACTGATTCTTGCTCAAAGCAGCGATGGCTCACAGATACATCCTGCGATTATGCATAATACAGTTACGGGCGGTCGCTTAGGCGTTTTCTTTCAGATCAACGACGACAGTCCGCCACGGGGACAAGTTATAAGTGAATGGATTAACAACTATTGGCTCAAGTTCATTGCCGCGGGCAACCCGTACGCCCGGAGCCCGAATCCGATAAATGGGGCTACCGGCGTGGTCTCCCCCCTTGTTCAATGGAAAGCGGGGGATACCGGTGCGTTCCACGACGTATACTTCGGCACCAATCCTACGCCTGGTCCTGCTGAGTTCAGAGGCCGGCAGCAGTGGCTCGTCTATTGGCACGGCGCCGGCATCACCCCAGGGACGACTTACTACTGGCGTATCGATGAGGTCGAGGCTGACGGCGTCACCATCCACACCGGCAGTGTCTGGAGCTTTACCGCTGCGCCATTGACGGCCTATGGTCCGATCCCGACCGATGGTGCCAAATGGGTCGCTACAGATGCTGACCTTAGCTGGACTGCAGGTGCCACCGGCATTAAGCGCGATGTGTACTTTGGAACAAGCCAAACTGATGTGGCTAATGGTACGGGCGGCACGTTGAAAAGCAGCCAGCAGACAACGAAAACGTATGAGCCCGGAACCCTTGCACTGGATACAACTTACTACTGGCGGATAGATGAGTACAACTCAGGCGGCACTAAATTTCCGGGCAACGTCTGGAGCTTTACAACCATAGGCCCATACGCGGGTGTCAAAGCAGAGTACTATAACTGGACCAGTGCCACTATCCCTCCGCCTCGATCAGAGGCATTCAAGACTCGTGTCCTGGTCCGCATAGACCCTGCGATCAACTTCAACTGGGGCGATCCTGGGTCTCCGGATCCGGTGGTCAATGTAGATCTATTCTCCGCTAGATGGGTTGGCGTGGTGGAGGTTCAATACTCTGAGCCTTACATATTTACCACCAATAGTGACGACGGAATAAGGATGTGGCTGGATGACGTGCTGATCATTGATAGTTGGATAGATCAGTCACCAACCATGCATAGCAGCTCGGCCATTAACCTTGTTGCCGGGCAGCGATATGCCGTTCGAGTGGAATACTATGAAAACGCCGGGGGCGCAGTGGCACAACTGTACTGGCAGAGCACTTCCCTGGCCAGACAGCTAGTTCCCTCAGGCGCGTTGCAGCTTCCGGTGACAGCCCGCAACCCGATTCCGGTTAGCGGCGCTGTAGATGTCATCGATACGCCCACTCTGAGATGGACGGCGGGCGATAAGGCTGCTAAGCACAACGTGTACTTTGGTACAGATGCAAACGCGGTGACAAATGCCACTACGGCCTCGGCAGGTATCTATCGAGGTCAGCAGAATCTTGCTGCTAATACCTACGTTCCCAGCGAAGCACCGCTGGCGTGGAACAGCACTTACTACTGGCGAATAGATGAAGTAAACGCCGCCGAGACCTGGAAAGGCAGCATCTGGAGCTTTACCACGGCCAACTTTATCGTGGTGGATGACTTTGAAGACTACACCGATGATATCGGCAGCAGAATCTTCCAGACCTGGAAGGACGGCTGGGGATATACAGAACCAGCGCCGGGCTATTCCGGTAACGGAACCGGCTCAACTGTGGGCTACGGTCAGGCGCCCTTTGCTGAGCAGACTATAGTTCATGGCGGCAACCAGTCGATGCCGTTGGGTTACGACAACAGCGGAACCGGCGGCAAGGCCCGTTATTCAGAGACCTTCCGTGAGTGGGCCTCACCGCAGGATTGGACCAGAAACAACGTTAAGGCGCTCGCGCTGTGGTTCTATGGCGATCCCAACAATGCCGCTGAGCAACTCTATGTGGCGCTGGAGGATAATGGCGCCCACGTCAAGGTCGTGAACCATCTTGATATAGAGGCAGCGCAGAAAGCCGCCTGGCAGGAGTGGAACATTGAGCTAACACAATTCAGCGCTGCGGGCGTGAATCTGAAGGCTATCAAGAAGATGTATATTGGCCTGGGTAACCGGACAAGTCCGAAGGTTGGCGGAACGGGCACGATATTCATCGATGATATCGCGGTATATCCCAGCAGATGCGTTCCTTCGATTTTAAGACCGGATGCCGATATCGCCGAGCCGTACGACTGCAAGGTTGACTATAGAGACCTTCGTATACTCGCAGACGAGTGGTTGTCTGAGACACAATTGCAGGATTGGGAGGTTCGCGCTGCCTACTGGGACGGGCGATATGCAACGGGGTGGGCTGATGAGGCCACGACCGTACGCGTGCGAGACGGTCTGGCGGCTGCCGGCTACACGATTCTCGACGCGGACCAGCTCAAGACGTGGATGAACGCTCGCATCGCAGATAAGAAGTTGAGCGTGGTCGTGTTCTGTCGGGACATCGCGCCGGACACCGTTATAGAGACGATGGATGCTGCTTGCACGCTTCGAAGGTATCTCGATGCGGGTGGCAAGATTGTCTGGTACGCGGACTGGCCTCTTTACTACCAGGGCCACGCGGATGCTACGTCGACCACGTGGGGTAGTGCCGGAGCGGTCGCCATATTGGGATTTAATGCATCTTCTGGTCCCAACGACTCCTACGACGTAGTGGTTTTCACATATGCCGGGACCACTTGGGGCCTCACCACAACGTGGCAATCCCAGCGGCCGACGTCTCCCACCATTACGAGCAATCTTACGCCGTTGGCTACAACTAGCGCCGGAAGTGCAGCGGCGTGGGCGAAGCACTTTGTGCCGCGCGATAAGGCCCGAGGGTTCGTTCGCCTGTGGGATACAGGTGGCGGGCCCAGCGTCGAGGATGTTATCCGTGTGGCAGAATCCAAGGGTGCTCTTGCGGCTGATCTGAATGCCGACAAAAAGGTCGATTTTAAGGACTATGCTAAGTTAGCTGATGCTTGGCTTGAGGAGATTTTGTGGCCGTAATGGCATCGTTCATTGTCCACCGTTGGTAGTTCATCGGTGAACAACGAACAATCAACTTTGAACTTCGGGGCCTATTCGCCAGAGGTGAATAGGCCCCGGTTATTTCTGCGCGCGACTCGGATGACAAGCGCTATTCTCATAGGCGCCACGGACTTCTCATAGGCCGGGCCAGCATATCGTTGGCATCGGGGTCGTCCACAAACTGCTCTTTGGACGGGTCCCATTTGAGTTTGCGCTGCAGCCGACAGGCGATTTCCGGAATCAAGCCGAGGTAGGAGGCCTTATGGCCGGCTTCCACCGGAGCTATAGGGTCTTGCCGCGTTCGGACAGCATTGAGGAAGTCACTGTGATGGCTGGTCGACCGGTCCAGGTGTATCTCGTCCGGCTTAACTTTAACTTGCAGCAGCGAGGCCGGCTGAGCCCAAATGCCTTCGCGGTTGACATGTACCCAGCCTTTGTCACCCTCGAATCGGCAGCCATGCTTATTGGGATTGCCGCTGTCTGTGTATGTCATACGTAGGCCGCTTGCATAGGTGAACTGGGCCTGCCAGTTATTAATGTTGTCGGTCAAGCCGTCGTCGCGGTAGCTGCCTTTACACTCGACTTCAAACTGCTCGCTGCTGAGCGTTGGGCAGCCCCAATTGGCGATGTCGAGGTGATGGACGCCCCAGTTGACGATGAAGCCCGCGCAGTAGTCCCAGATCAGATACCAGTCCGGCCATGCCAGTCGCCCCCCATTGTAAGGCTTCATAGGGGCGGGGCCGATGTACATATCGTAATCCAGTCCGGGTGGAATTGGCTCTTCGGTGGGAGGTTTGCGATATTTCCGCTCGTACTCGGGGCCGGGAGCACCTACCTTGACGGTGTGGATTTTGCCGAGGTATCCGTTCCTGGCCAGCTCACACGCCAACTGGAAGTTCCGGTCGCAGCGCTGCTGGGTGCCGGTCTGAAACACTCGTCCATACCTTCGTACCGCGTCACGCATTGCTTGACCGTCGGCTACCGCCACGCCCGTAGGCTTTTCACAATACATATCTTTGCCGGCTTGGGCGGCGGCGACGGCAATTATCGCGTGCCAATGGTCCTGAGTGGCGATCACTACCGCATCGATATCTTCGCGGGCCAGCAGGTCACGGAAGTCGTTGTACGCGGCACATCCCTTGTCGCCGTAATGTTGATCAATCAGTTTTTTAGCCGTTTGTCGCCGAGCTTCAACGACATCGCAAACGGCAACCATTCGGACGCCGGTGTTATTCAGGAACGCTTTGGTATTCTGTGTGCCCTGACCACCGGTTCCGATGCATCCCATCACGATACGCTCGCTCGGGGCAATACTTCTATCTTTGCCTAAAGACGATGAGGGCACAACGTACGGCAGGGCTGCCGCACTAGCGGCTATCTCACTTGCTTTTTTTAGCAGGCTACGCCGCGTAATTCCTCTATGTGGTGACATTGACAGGTCTCCTTATTGACAATTGTAAATTTTAGCTGGCCTTGTGGACTCGGTGATTCAGCTTTCAACGTGTTATTTTACCCTGGGTCTCTGCCGTAGTCTAAAGACTTTCTAAATGTTTTTTGACGCCGAGATGAACATATCGCCATTATTTACGTATAAAAGGCCGTCTTCTTTGCCGATATTAGTGGAGGAAAAAATGATCAGGCGAAAAGCAGCAAAGTTTGTCTGGAGGCTTTGGAAAGAATGGCGAATGACCATTTTTTTCATAGTCTTCGTAGTAATCCCCGTCAAGTCAAGTCTTGCGGATTGGAACTGGGTTCCCACCGGCTCGATGAATCCGACTATCCTGGAGGGGGATCTTGTTTACGTGCAGAAGCTCGCGTATGGGCTGAGATTTCCACTTAGTTTATACTGGCTGGCAAAGTGGTGCGATCCTCAAAAGGGGGACATAGTAGTTTGTCTTTCTCCGGCTGATGGCATGCGGCTGGTTAAGAGAATAGTAGGGCTGCCCGGCGACACAATCGAAATGAGAAACAACGTGCTCATTTTGAACGGAGAGCCGCTCACTTATACGAAAATAGACCCGAAATGGGTAGAATCTCTTTGTCTGGAGCGTAAAGAAATCAGTGTATTCGCCATGGAAGATTTGGATGGCGCCATCCATCCGGTGATGGGCATTCCTTCAGTCCGGGCGATGCGCAGTTTCGGGCCAGTTGTCGTGCCAAACGATAAGTACTTTGTCATGGGCGATAACCGCGATGTCAGTCAGGATTCCAGGTTCTTTGGATTTGTGGAAAGAAAGTCCATCCTGGGACGGGCCAAGGGCGTTATTGGATCTATCAATATCACGGACAAATGGCAGCCCAGATTCGATAGATTCTTTGTCCCACTGAAATAATTCATCTCGGTTCTCGTCCTTTCCGCCCTCTTACCAGGCAACACGCTACCCCCCAGATAGAGAAGATGCGGTCAATTTGCAGTCGCTCAGCAAGGGATGAGCCATCAGCAGGCTTGCGAATCGCGCGTGATAACTAAAAGAGAAGGGCTGAAAAACTGCTTGCATGAACCAGAGTTAACGGGTAAAATACCATTGTTTGAAGCGCTCGGGTGCGGAGTGGTGGAAGCTCTCGCTACCGGTTGTCCAGTAGGCGCTTACATTTTTGGGAGGATTGACTTATGCGAAGAAAAGGCTTTGTCCGCCAGACCCTTCGACTTGCTCAGGGCAGGCCGTATGGCGGATTTACGCTAATAGAGCTTTTGGTGGTAATTGCCGTCATTGCCGTTCTGATGGCGATTCTCATGCCCGCTCTTAAGAAGGCCCGCGAACAGGGTCAACGCGCCGCTTGCAAATCAAACCTGAAGAACTACGTACTTGCTATACACATGTACTGTGGCGACAACGACGACAGATTCTGTGACCCGCGCAGTTGCTACTTCTCGCAGACTACCCCTTATCCTGTGGAGGCCGGCATTAGTAGTCCCATCCACCTGCGTTGGTGCAACGGGGACCTTTATCTTAAGACCCATCCGGAATATGCGGGACCATTCTACAGCTATTTGCGGGATGCCAGAGCTTTTATCTGCCCGACCTTTGCCGTTATTGCCAGGAGAGCTTCGCAGGATCACTTCTATATGGCCGACGCCGGCAGGATCAAGAACTATAAGCCCTGGTACAACTATACTATGAACGCCTATCTTGGCAGCCCGGACACAGGCATCATAAAAGCCAGGGTGCTGAAGCTATCCGAGGTAAAGCAGCCTGCGCAAACGTTTTGTTTCACCGAAGAAAGCGCCTTGGTT
Organism: uncultured Pirellulales bacterium; assembly: GCA_964567045.1. Lineage (GTDB taxonomy): Bacteria > Planctomycetota > Phycisphaerae > Sedimentisphaerales > Anaerobacaceae > JAFNGF01. Next base: position 133,853 of record CAZMLE010000001.1, read on the forward strand.
GACACTCAGTGGAATGTCTCCGGGCTTAATGATACGTATATGGTTCCAGGGTCTGATTCCATGATCGACAGTTGGCTCAAGCAGTTTGGCAGCTACCGGCTTATTAGGCCCGGCCCCGGCACGAACCCGACCTTCTGGGATGTTATTGCCGGTTTCCATCACGCCCCATCGGGCGATCCTCTGGCCGGCAAGGGCAATTGTGCTTTCCTGGATGGGCACATTGACGCCCATCCGCGCGAAGAGACATTTCCACTGGCCTGGCCGCACTAATTCGGCAGCACTATCAATAGTCCTTAAAGCCTCTCATCCACTCCGGCCAGTCGTCCGGCTGGACGCCCCCGGCTTTGGTCCAGGGGCCGGCTGTGTTGAACTCACGATGCCACCTGAACATCCACAACTGCTTAAGTCCCACCTTCCTCACAGTAGCGAAATCCATAAAAACGCCATTTATGTACCCACTGTGTCGGTCGATGCAGACAAGACTCATTTCGCTGGAGGGTATTTCCTCGAATTCAGAAGGTCTGTCGGTGTGATGAGGGTAAAGGTCAAGCCAGGCACAATCAAAAAATAAAGGTATAGTGTCAGCATTTTTAACCTGACGGGTTCTCCAGTACCTTCCCGCGGAAAGCCTTGATGGTTCACGGTAGCAGACCCACTCATTTTGCCCGTAACTGCCGTAATCCGGCGCTTGCTTTTGTTTCAGGCCTGTCCAAGGGCCTTTATCCCAAGACCAGGCCCCGAATGCGAATCTTACTCCCTGAGAATGGGGCTTCCTGGCTGTTGGACACACAGTCAAGCTACCTCGTTCCATGTAATAGGGCCAAAGGACTACCGGCCAATCGTTAGCCGCATCCCCGCCTGTTGTGCTGCCTCCGGTATTGAATTTAGCGTCATTATCTTCGGTGTACATCCACCAGATATAACCCCACTGTTTGAGGTTGGACATGCAGGCAACTGCCTGCGCCTGTTTTCTCACCCGCTGAAGGGCGGGCATCAAGATTGCCATAAGTAGCGCAATGATGGAAATGACCACCAAAAGCTCTATTAACGTGAATGCTTTGTGTCGTTCCATTTTGTCAGTAGTCCTTAAATCTTCTCATCCACTTCGGCCAGTCTTCGGGCTTTACGCCGCCGGCCTTGGTCCAGGGCCCGGCCGTGTTAAATTGGAGGTGCCATTTCAGCGTCCAGAGCTCTTTGAGTCCGATCCGTCTTACGGACCAATCGAGGAAAAGGCCGTTGATGGTTCCATTGTGGCGGTTGATACAGAGTCCCCCTCCAGACCCTGAAGGCTCCATTTCTGGCGGCGGTATGCGCTCGCTTATCGTCCCGCAAGCAGGGAGAACCGTGTCGAGAAGCAACGGGATGTTGTTACGGGCCCTGAACGAGAACAAATCTGTGTAGGGCCTCCCCATCGAGGGGGAGGCCACCGGGCCCTCGAATACAAGGGAGAAAACGTTGCGGTTTAAGCCATAGCTGCCGCGGAAAGGCGGGTCGGGTCTTGTGAGTTCCCAGGCCGCAAAGGTGCCCCCGGATTTTATCTCCAGCCAGTCGGTCGTGAAGGCCATGCGCTCGGTGGGCCTGGTCGCCATGGGACAACAAGCGATGCGCTCGGTCCGCACAGAGTGGTATCGGCTGGGTGCATTCGGATCGGTCTCACCACTGACATACAGACCTCTCAGGATCGATAGACCGGGGTAGTACTCACCTGTGCGCTGAAAATGGCCTTCGTGATCCTCCAGGTATAGAGCCAATACCTGTCCCCATTGCTTGAGGTTCGACTGGCAGACGACTGCCCTGGCCTGCTTTCTTACCCGTTGCAGGGTGGGCAGCAGGATCGCCATCAGCAGCGCGATAATGGCAATTACCACCAAAAGCTCTATTAACGTAAATCCGCCATACTTCTGGCGGATAAACCCTTTTCTTTCGCGCATGGTCGGCTCGCCTCCATTAAAGGAGCCTTTTGACCGACATTTCTCTATTTTTCAGAGATGATGATCCGCGAGTAAGTGAATCTATTGAGATTATAGCCCCATGGGTGCCCCCTGGCAAGAGATTTCGGCGAAATTTTCCGGCTTGAAACTAAACGGGATAGACCGGACTCTGCGGTTGCGCAGCCTGGATATTCTTATTAACTGCCGGGGTCAGCTCCGCCAGGTCAGCGATGACGTGCTCGAGGCCGGAAACCACTCTTGTTAGGTTGTCATAACTGATTTTGTCCGGTGTGTCCTCAGGTTCGTGGTAGTACGGATAGCGAAAGGGAGCGGTATCGGTAATCATAATTGCCTGGTAACCTTGCTGCCAGAACGACCACTGGTCCGACCAGGCGACGCCCGGGACGGCCTCAGGCACGGCTCCCGCCTCGGATGGAAACTGGCATTTGTCGCGAAACGAGGCCACAGCCGTATTCAGTAGTTTGCGAGACCCGAAATTGCTCACAAAGCCGATGAAGTTGCCGGTTGAAGGGTACATGAGATTAAAAGGGAACGGATATTTCTGGCTACTGGGCTGCTCAGTATAGTAGCCGATGCACTCCAGGCAGAGCATAGCGACGATATCATCGCCTTTTGCCCGGCAGCTTCTGGCGTAAATTAGGCTGCCCATTTCATCGCTTTGAAAGAATGGCGGCTCTTCGTTTGCAAAGAAAACAAAGCGAAGACTTCGGGCAGGTTTTCTGTCCGCAAAGCAGCGGGCAAAGGCAAGCGTTGCTGCCACCGCTGAACCATTATCGTTGGCGCCGGGACAGCCAAACACAGAATCATAGTGCGCACCGATCACTATAAGTTGCTCAGGATATCTTGTTCCCGTCAAAATAGCTTCAACGTTGCAGCAGGTTTTATTCTGTACGCGGAAATTCTGTCGGTTGACCTTGCAGCAAGTTTTATCAAGCGAGCTTTCGATAAAATCAGCGGCAGCGGCGAGGCTCTTGTAGTGCCAGATGTTCCGCTGGCCGATCTGGCCAGCGAGATTCTCAACGTCGCGTTCCAATTCGCTGCGCATCAATAGTTCAGCAGCCGTAAGAGGCGGCAGTCGGCCGGTGAAACTTTTGCCGGGTGCTTTGATCATTTCTGAAATAACCTCACAGGCTGTATATTATAGGCAGTACCTCTGGCAAAACAAGGTGATACCAAGGCTTATGCGGCAAGACAAAGGTTGATTTGGGTGCGAACAGTCGAACTAGTCTAATCGTATACGCATTACTAATTCGCTTTGTTGATTTGCGTTTATTCGCTCAGGAAGTAAGGAGAGAAAAATGCGAATCTACAGTTGCAGGCAGAAAAAAGCGATCTCGCGCATCCTTCTATTGCCGGCATTTCTTTTTGTTTTGCCCCTTATTTGCCCGCTGCCGGCTTTTGGCCAGACTGACAGCCGCATCGAATCGCTTCGGCAAATAGGCAAGGTCTTTGCCCAGATCGCTGAGAAGGCACGACCTGCGGTAGTGCAGGTCTTGGTCGAAAAGAGTGCGACCTCGTATAACCTCGAAATCCCGAGGTGGCCGTTTGTTCAGCCGTACCCTCGCTATTTCGGCGGGTCTTTTCACCGCGATGAGGATAGTTATTACTACTTCTTCCGCCCACAAGACCCTCCGTTACGTCTGCCTCAGCCTAGATCTTACCAGCGCGGCGAAGGCAGTGGCTTTATCATTTCTAAAGATGGTCATATTCTGACAACCGCGCACGTCGTTGACGGGGCTAAAACAATCAAGGTTAAGCTTGCGGACAGGCGAGAGTTTGAGGCCAAAATTGTCGGCGCAGACTCCGAAACGGATATTGCTGTGCTGAAAATTGACGCCGATAATTTGCCTTTTTTGGAGCTGGGTGACTCCGATGCCCTTGCCGTTGGCGATTGGGTCGTTGCTGTGAACAGCCAATTTGGTCTGGGCCATCCGTTCTCAGGCGGCATGGTGACGGCCAAGGGAAGGAGCGGCTTGGGTTTAGCTACTTACGAGGATTTCATCCAGACCGACGCTGCTATAACTGTAGGTGACGGCGGTGGGCCGCTGCTCAATCTTGACGGAAAGGTCGTTGGAATCAATGTTGCCATAACCGATAAAGGCCGCGGTGGGCGAATGAGCTTTGCAATCCCGATAAATACGGCCAAGTTTGTCTACGAGCAGCTCATTGAACGCGGAATGATTGAGCGTGGGTTCCTGGGTGTGTCGATTCAAGATGTAAGCCCAGATATGGCTAAGGCTCTGGGGCTTAAGGATGCCGCAGGCGCAATCGTTTCAGAGATTGTCGAAGATTCTGCTGCCGAGAAAGCAGGGATCAAGCAGCACGACGTTATTGTCGAGCTTAACGGCCGGCCACTAAGATCGGCTAACGAGTTGCGTACACGCATCGCAATTCTAAAGCCGGGTACGCAGATTGAGGTAGTAGTGCTCCGCGATGGGAAACGAGCAACTTTTACGGTTACACTTGGCAGGCGTTCGCCATTAAGACAGGCGGTCTCCGCCAGTCCAGATGTGCTCAAACGATTAGGTTTCACGGTCCAGGACCTCACGCCTGAGCTGGCCGAGCATCTTGGCTATAAGGGTGAAACTGGGGTCGTTGTTACGAAGGTTCAGACTGGCTCGGAGGCCGAACGGCAGGGTATAACTGCCGGAACACTGATTCTGCAGGTCAATCGAAGGCCCGTCAAAGATACGCGTGACTTTAACCGCGCAGTGGCGCAGGGCAGTAAAAAGGACGTCGTGCTGCTCTTAGTCAAAGATAAACACTACACCCGCTTGGTTCTGCTTCAGTTGAAATGATAATCACTACAGGACACGGCGCGAAGCGGACTTTTTGCTTTGCGCCTGTAGCGTCACGATGTATTGGCGTTCGACTTGACCAAAAGCCCGCAGAGTAATACGCCTGATCTTGAAGTTGACCGCATCTCCTTCGCTAATCTTTTCCATTTCCAGTGAGAATTCTCTGAGATTGCGCACGGTGGCATTGTTCACTTGCGAAATAAGGTCGCCCGGTTGAAGGCGGGCCTGGTCAGCGACTCCGCCCGGTTCTACATCGGTTATGATTAGTATTGGATAGGCGCCTTCGAACCCAAATCTTTGGGCGACCCGCGCCGTGAGCTCCGAAACTTCCATCTGGAAGAATTCTCTGGCAAGCTTTTGACCGTCGGGCAGAGGCCTTGGGACCATCTTCAATTCGGCTGACCGTATCTGGGGCTGAGAGTCTTGGGGTCTGACATATATAATGGCTATGGGTTCTCCAGTTTCCTTGTTGATCATCTTGACATAGAAGTCGATTACACCGCTGAGCTTCTGTCCGTCCATCTCAAGGACTATGTCACCGGCAGCCATGCCTTGCTGGTCGGCGGGACTGTCTTTGCTGACCGAATCGACTACCAGCCCCGTAAACTCGCCGACCGTTTTCATTCTGCCCATTACCAGGCCCAGCCTGACACGGCGCAGTCTTTCGGGCATCAGCATGTGGCTGAGGTTATCGACCAGGGTATCTACAGGTATTGCAAAGCCGATATTTTGTGCCTCTCCTCTGATTGCCGTATTGATCCCAATTAGCTCGCCGTTGATGTTCAACAGCGGACCGCCGCTATTTCCGGGATTAATGGGCGCATCGGTCTGGATGACGCCTCGCAGCCAGAAACCCTCTTCTACCTGGATGTCTCTGCCCAGAGCGCTTATTACCCCGCTGGTGACTGTGTTTGAGTAGCCGTAGGGGTTGCCGATCGCTATTGCAGTTTCGCCGATCATCAAGTCATTGCTCCGGCCCAGGTCAATGATGGGCAATTTCTCGTTGGCTGGTTTAGATGGTATAATCAGCACGGCCAGGTCTCTGTTTTCATCAGTACTGAATTTCTCTGCGGGAAACTCACGACCATCGCTGAAGGCTATCTTGATCTTCTCGGCGCCTCTTATTACGTGCGCGTTGGTGACGATATAGCCATCTTCGTGCACGACCACGCCGGAGCCAAGCACCGTGATTTGAGTCCGGACTCTTGGTCCCCAACGATCAAACATATCCGGCCAGTCGAATCCTCGCCAGATAGAACTTGATGCCAAACGTTCACCGGCGACGTTTACTACGGCCTTATGTGCCCTCTGATAGACCCTGACCACGGGCGTTTCCCGATCAAAGGCTGCTTTGTCTTCAGCCTGTGCCCGCTCGATGAGTCCGAGCAAAAGTGCTTGTACTGCTGTAATTGCCAGCAGTGAATTCACTATTCTCATCAGCGTATAACCTCCAAAGTACTTTTTTATGCCATCGTTCGGAGCACTGCGACTCGATTGTAAATTGACAATTGACAATTTTCAATTTGATTTCATACCGCACCAGCTTGAATGGCAGTAATCGAGAACCTCTATCGAAATCTTGACGAACGTATGAAAGCCATTTTGTTTGCAACTGATGTGGTGAGAGCCGCATAGAAAACAATAAATGCGGTCTCCGAGAGTCGGCTTCATCGTGACGAATCTCCGCTGGAAGTCCAGCAACATCGTGAGGTTCTACAACAAGCGATGCACTGGCGAGCAATGGATCAAAGAGGGCAAGTACGCACTGAAGTGGACACGGTTGTCGTGTCATGATTTCGTGGACAATCAGGTTCGCCTTCAGTTGTTTGCCTTGGCATACAACTTGGGCAATTTCTTGAGGTGTCTGGCCTTGCCCAAGTCAGTGAAGAAATGGTCGATGCGAACGCTGCGCAGGAGAGAACAGGTTCTCGACGCAATTGCCGGGCCTTTTTGGTGTTTTTGCGCGGCCGGACATGTTGAGACCGCCCGAATTTTGTTGAGATTGAGATGAAATCTTTCTATTATGGGATTTGTGGCAGGCAGGAGTACTTCCGTGAAGTGTATATGGGAAATCCCGGCTATTACAATGGGAAAAGCATGCAAGTCATCGAATAGCTTTGAATAGACTGAATTGTTGGAATGAATGGCACCTATGTATGTAGATGAAAACTCGAACTCAGAAATTACTCATAACAACCATTTTACTTGTTAGTCTGATAGCAATGCTTCTATGGCTTTTCGGCTTTCGCATAGAGCATGCCAGGTTCTTGATATCGTATCTTTCCAGTCCCCCGGAGCTTTCAGAAAAAGAAACCGCTGAACTACATAAATGGCTCAGAGAAAAGTCTGTCCATTTGAAGACGGTCGCGGCAGGTTCGGGTTTCGATGATATGCAGCCTCTGAAGACCATGATCGGCGATGCACGCATCGTAGCCCTCGGCGAAGCCGACCACCTGAATCGTGACTTCTATCGCGTCAAACACCGGATGGTTGAGTTTCTGGTCAATGAAATGGATTTCACGGTTTTTGCCATAGAAGCAACATTTGCCGGCGCTCTGGAGCTTAATGACTATATACTTACCGGCGACGGCACTCCCGAAAAGGCCCTGGCAGCCTTGGTTTATCCCGCCTGGAGAACCGAGGCCGTGCTTGAGATGGTAAAGTGGATGCGTCAGTACAATGCCGCCCACGAAAAGAAAATAAAATTCTACGGCTTCGATAACAAGCCCGCCACCGGCTCGGCAGAAGCCGTCTACGATTATTTAAGAAAGACAAGCGGCACCAAATATTATGATCAACTCCTCTCATCCTTGATGCAGCTTAGCACTACACTTCGAAAATGGGAAGGACCGAATGAAGAACTGCGCAAATCTGTCGAGCAGATCAAGGGCCTGATAACCTATTTGGAGAATCAACGGCCCGCTCATGCTCGATCACCTTCACAGCAGGAAATACAGAGCCAGAGACAGTGGAGTCTGGCAGTCCGTCACGCCAAGGTCCTCTTACAGAACGCTGAATTCCTAAGCGCACCGTCTATATCGAAAGCCACCGACCTTCGCGACAAAAGCATGGCTGATAACGTACGCTGGCTGATGGATTACGAAAAGAGGGCAAAGATAATTCTGTGGGCCGCCAATGTTCACATTATGACAACACCTTACTCAGGGTGTATGGGTGACTACCTGCGTCGAACCTACGGCAAAGATATGGTGGTTTTTGGCCTTATGTGCAATCGAAAATCGGATGCACTTTCGCCTGGCAATACAGAGCAGGGATATGGCGCACCTAATGGGTCTGTCGAGGCCCTTCTAACCGAAGCCGGACTTGATATGGCGGTTATCGATCTTCGTTCTCTGCCCAAAGGAACCGTCTCCAAATATTTCAATGCGCCGCGTAAAACAGGCACCGTAGCCACCTTGCTTCCCTGGGCGTACGACGCCATACTGTTCATCGAATCGACCACAAATGCACGCCCTGTCGGAGCTTCTATTCCATGATGAACCGCTGGGACCGCGGAGCAGCGTTGGGCGTGGTAAATCGCGCCAATTTCACGCTGGACCACTATCCCCTACCGACCAAGATAGAGGTGGTCAACGCTGCTCTTACTCAATTAGAGCTAACTATTGATAAGGCCGAGCGGCTAAAAAAAAGTGCTTGCCTTATTGGTGAAAGCGGAAGGTGTTACTGATAGTCATAGCTGTTGCAGACAATCCCGCAGCAGGGTATAAATTAGCTCTGACAGGTTTTAGATGGAGTTACGGTCCATATTGAGGTCGCCAAGAAGTGGCACGTAAAAGCAAGGTTGCGGAAGAAGGAACAATCCTGTCCGACCAAGAATTGTGTGAAATCGCAAGAGAGAAGTCAGGAGTCAGGGACGCCCGGATAATCTGCCCGTCGGAGGTTGAGACTGCTGCCTGGGTGCGTCTGAAATGTCAGTTCGGATGTGACGGCTATGGGCAGTGCTTGGTCTGCCCTCCTTTCACGCCATTACCTGAACAGATGCGCACCGTCTTGGATGCCTATCATCGGGCAATCCTGATTCACTTTGCCCGCGAGGCAGATGTGAAGGCGATAGTTGTCGATCTTGAGCGGAGCATTTTTCTCCGCGGCGCATGGAAGGCGTTCAGCCTGGGTGCCGGCCCTTGCTATTTCTGTAGGGACTGTCCGGTGGAGAAGCGTCAGTGCCGCCACCCGGAACGGGCCCGGCCCGCCATGGAAGCGTGCGGAATAGATGTCTTTTCCACTGTCAGAAAAGCAGGGCTTCCCCTCGAAGTGGTGACACACAGACGCCAGTGCCCAAATTACTATGGACTTATACTGGTGGATTAGGCTGCATAGACAGCCTTGCGTGCGGATGTCTTTTTTATTACAATACAAGCTATTCGGGACTGCCAATAGCGATGATCATGTAGTTTTGGAGACAGAAACATGAGATGCAATTGCCTGATTCTTCACGTCCTTGTGGCGGCTCACGTTCTGCTGCTGCCGACTGGCTGTCAAAAGTGGACAACGACACCGCAGTCGCTTGCTACTCGGCCAGGCCCAAGGATCACATTTGAAAAGGCTGTTCACGACTTCGGCGAAGTTGCCCCGCAGACGAGGAAAAGCTGTGAATTTAAGTTCTACAATTCTGGAGACAGCCCACTGAAGATATCTGGCGTAGAGGTCTGCTGCGGGGTGAAGGCCGACGTGGATAAGTACGACTACGCCCCGGGCGAAAGCGGAGCAGTGAGAGTTGAGTATCGCGTAAGCAGTCTGCTTGGCTCGGAAGTCAAGCGTTTCTACGTGCACTGCAACGACTGGGGCAATCGTAAGGTTACACTGACTTTACAGGCCAACGTCGTGCGGAGAGTGGAGTGGGAACCGACCAGTCTGAAGCTCGCACTTAACAAGCCCAACGCCGGCTGTCCACAGATTACCATCAAGGGCCTTGACGGCAAACCATTTGCAATAACCGCTTTCAAATCGACAGGTGACTGCATAATTGCCGATATTAATCCTTCGCGGCAGGCGACACAGTTCGTTCTTGAGCCGAAAGTAGACCTGGAAAAACTGCAAAAGAATCTAAGTGGGCGCATCGATATTAGTGGAACTCATCTTGAGTGGGGTGAGGTAACTATTACCTTCGATGTGCTGCCGCGATTCACGATTAACCCGTCAATGATTATTGTCTTCAACGCTAAAGCCCGAGAGCCTACCGTCAGGAATATCTTGATACTAAACAACTATGGCGAGGAATTTGAGGTAGTGTCTGCGTCATCAGAAAACAACTTCATAAAGGTATTGAACCAGAAAAAAGTTGATAGTGGGTATCAGTTTGAGGTGGAAATTATCCCGCCTGATACCGAAGGCAAGACCAACTTCACTGATAAGTTCCTTGTGAACATAAAGGGCCGAGAGCAACTGGCAGTTTCTTGCCGCGGGTTCTACTAAAAGTCGTGAATCAACTGGAGGAAAAAAATGTGGTTATCTCCCCGGCCATGCTCGGTGTTTTCATATCGGTAGGCTGTTTTCAATTGCCAGGTCCTGTTGGCAAATAGCGTCAGATCCAATCCGAGCCGATCGGTGGTGGGGCGTGGTTTTGACGAGAGGTTTGTGACTTCTCGGTCAAATTCAACACCCAAAATCACATCTTCCGTCAGGTAGTGTGTCAGTCTGATCAGAATATCGCGAGCATCTGTACCCATGTGGTGGCCGATTATTCTGTCTTTGTAAGTATAACCTGGCTGGTAGACACTGTGCGTATAGAACACGTTCGGTTCACCAGAGACGCGATTGTCTGCGTATTCTATGCGCAGGTCTGTTCTGCCCGTCCGCAGGACGTCATTGAGCTGCATTCCTAATAGTTCTCCCCATTTATGGGGTAGCCAGCCCGCCTCGTCCTCGCCGGCGAAGTCTCCATAAAGCTTGATAGACTTCACCGGCATTTTGTCGCCAAGCGGAATAACAGCAGATACATCGAATCCAGCTAACTGGTTGTTCTCTGCCTGTTCTGGCCCGGGCCGCCACGTTTTGAGGTAATCTCCCAGACCCACATGTATTCCTGAGCCGCCGAACATTATGGCTCTTGACAGCCCCACTTCGAAGGCTGGATGGGGTTTAAAGTTGAGCCGTAGGCCGGTCAATTTTGGCCGAGCGATTGTTCTGTCTTCTTCCAGCTCGGTTAAAAACCAGACTGCTTTGAACGGCCCAAACCGGCGGAATATCCAGGGTAGTTGTATGGGACTGGGGGTGGATATCTTGACCATTTTGAAGGGCTCGGCGTTGTTGCTCATGAGTATTGAGCCCTCGTAGCCCGGACCCCACCAGAGCGAGTCTTTGCCCAGCTCAACTTCGAGATTGCTAAAAGCCAATTTGCCATAACATTCAATCAGCTCAATGTCGCCGTCGGAGTCTGAAGATGAGTCAGCATATTCCGGATGGAAGTAAAAAGCCGCCACATCATAAAACATCATCCGAGAGGCAAAACCGGCTCTGTAATTCGAATGTTTGCGGAATACATCCCCGCGCTGATTCTCAAGGTCGGGCACATTTTCGGCCAATACGTATTTGATGTAAGGGTCTTCAATCGGCTTGATGAAGCCCTGGACGAGTTCTCCCTCCAATTCGCCTAAGGCGATCAGCTCAGCTTTGAATTCCTCTTTAAGTCTGTCGAGGATAGCTAAGATTATTTCATTTTGCTTGTTTAGCTGTTTAGCATTTTCGGCTGCTTCGGCAATATGCCTGGCCATTTCAAAGCGCGAGACGGGCTTGGTGGTCATCATAGCACTGTCGATAAGCCCGAAACCTGCGAGCTTATCCACGGCGTCGTAGCTCCAGTGGCCGAGCGGGACGTTGGTCGATACGAACGCTGAGCATAATAAGGCCAGGCTTAAAAGTGATATGGAGCCAAAAGTTCTTCGCATAGGCCCCCCATTTTATAGAGGGTGCAAAACACCCGCAACGAAATAAGATCGCGCCTCAGAGTGATTTGCACCAAGGCATCAGCCCTGCAGACGTCAAGGCGGATGCATCTTATCTGTGTTGTTCACTATTATTATAGGTCCGTCCTATAAAAGGGAAAGTTTTTTCATTTGTTTGCTGAAAGTTATTCGAACGCATCAAGTTGTTTTCACCTTGAAGACAGTTTTCAAGCGGGATCGTGGTTTTGATGTAGTGTATGTGCAGCGCAGCAAAAATTTTGTCTGAAAAAGTTCAAAAATATGTTGACGGTGAGCTCAGATCAATTAACATACTCTCAACGCGAGAAAAAAATGGATTTGGGCGGGGGGAAAATCCAATTCGAGTTATTGGATTGCCCATATCCCGATGAGTGTTCATCCTGATTGAGCCGCGTCGCAAATCTCGCAGCTTTGTTTGAGTCACAAAGGACTGTGATATGAAGCCGATCACATCTGTCAGCAGAAGATGGCTGAGAGGTTCGGATGTTTTAACGTCGAGCCCATCGTGCCAAAAGGGTAGGTTCACGCCTGAGGTGCGCAACTTCCGCGTCGGCGGTTGTCCTGTGGGTGCTATCCTGACGATTTTGATGATGCTGGCTTCGGCAGGGTGGTCGTCCCAGGCGGGTCAGGACCTTGATTCGGCAGTAGTGCAGACAAATCCGGCAGGCGTTGTTCCTACGCAAGGGGAATATGCGATCAGATTAGCCGTTAGGTTGGGCCTCGGTGAGCACATGACCCAACAGCAGGCTGCTTCTGCTCTGACCGAACTGGGGATTGAACCGGAAGGTGGATGGCGGCAGAATCAACAGGTGGACAACAAATTTCTTGCCGATATTGGCAATTCTGTGAAAGAAGCTGCTAAGAGGGGCACGATTTCCACGCGGCAGGCTGCTGAGATTACACGTCAGGGGAGGCCAGAGCAAATGGCTCAGTGGTCTGCGCAGCAGTTGGAGCAGCCACGGGTTGATGTCACTCAGCCTACGGGCTCTCCTGCAGAAACGCAGCAGGGTCTTTCTATTATTGAGCGACTGCTATCAGGCGAGATTGCCGGCGATGTGTCCAAGACATTGACGCAGTTTGGATATGATGTCTTTCGAGCGCCCGTATCAACATTTGCGCCAGTGACCAATGTGCCGGTTGGGCCGGACTATGTGGTCGGACCCGGCGACAGCTTTACCGTGACCCTGTGGGGCAGAATCAACGCCCAATACAATGTGGCCGTGGACCGAAACGGCCAAATTACCGTGCCCGAACTGGGCGTGCTGAAGGTCTGGGGGATGACATTTGACCGGCTGCAGGACTATCTGGAGCACGAGTTCACCCGCAAGTATACCGATTTCAAGATGGCAGTGACCATGGATAGACTGCGCACCATCAGGGTCTACGTGGTCGGAGAGGCCCAAACGCCCAGCAGCTATTCACTCAGTTCGTTGTCTACGGTTATAAATGCCCTGTTTGCAGCCGGAGGACCATCGAAAAACGGCACCATGCGAAATGTTCGCCTGCTAAGAAACAGCGCTGCTGCAGTAACCATTGATCTTTACGATTTTCTTTTAGGTGGTGACAAGAGCAAGGACGTTCGTCTGCAGGACGGGGACACCATTTTTGTCCCTTTGATTGGCCCGGTAGCAGGTGTGGCAGGGAACGTCAAAAGGCCGGCTATTTACGAGATGTCCAAGCCGATGAGCTTAGCGGAAGTACTTCAACTGGCAGGTGGAATAACCTATGCCGGCTGGCTGCAGAGGGTGCAGGTAGAAAGAGTGGATAAGCATGAAAAACGCATCGTAGCTGACTTTGATATCTCCGAAAAAGCTGATCTTGGCGGAGGAAAGCAGCCATCGGATATTCTCGTTCAGGATGGTGACGTAGTCAAAGTTTTTGCTGTCTCGCCGCTGGAGCAGAATGTAGTCTATCTTGAAGGGCACGTAGTCAGGCCGGGCAAATATGAACTAAAGCCCGGTATGCGCCTCAGAGATATTCTCGGTTCCTACGAATCGCTTCAGCCGCAGCCTAATCTGGAGTATGGCGAGGTAGAAAGGCTTGTTGAGCCGGACTTTCATCCTATAGTTATTCCGTTCCAGCCAGGAAGGGTCCTGGAAGGAAATGAGTCTGAGAACATCGAATTGGCCCGCTTTGATACGATTCGTGTTTTTCGCTGGGATGAGAGACTCAGCAGGCAGGTTTCTGTCTCCGGGCTGGTTTATCGGCCTGGGCAGTATCGGCTCATTCCGGATATGAGGGTAAGCGATCTGATAGATGCAGCGGGCGGACTCGCAAAAAATGCCTATCTACAGACTGCAGAGGTCACCCGCCGGCACATAAGCCAGGCTGGAATGAAGACCGAAAAGGTCGATATTGACCTGGCAAAGGCTCTGGCCGGCGATCCTGGGCACAATATCCGCTTGCAGGATTACGACCACTTGGTGGTAAGGCCGATACCGGAGCTGGAGTTTGACCGGACGGCTACTATATCCGGAGAAGTGAAATTTCCCGGCGTTTATCCGCTGCGAAGGGGCGAGACGTTAAGCTCACTTATAGAAAGGGCAGGTGGATATACCGACCGGGCATACTTGAAAGGTGCGGTGTTTGCCAGGGACAGTGCAAAAACCATCCAGCAGCGAAGGATGGATGAGCTAATCCGACAGGTAGAAGAAACCGTATTAGTCGACACGGACCGAGCGCTGGGAGGTG
>CAZMLE010000002.1:0-140062 GCA_964567045.1 uncultured Pirellulales bacterium
CGACCGAGTACCACGTTATTGTGGATCCGATGCTGCTGCAATCGGCACGTATAGCACTTTCGGATGTCACAGAGGCCTTGGAGCAAAACAACTTGATCGCCCCTGCGGGCATGCACGAAGAGAACCATACGCTGTATTTGACGGTGATTGATGGGCGTTTGCACACGCCCAAGGAGATCGAGGACTTTACGGTTAAGGTTGTGAACGGACATCCGGTGCGTATCGGTGATTTCGCCCGGGTCGAGCGAGGCCCCGAACCGGTTTTTAACATTGTGACAGCGGACGGAGAGAAAGCGGTCTTGCTTAACATCCGCAGTCAGCCCGATGGCAGCACCCTGGAAATAGCCAAACAACTCAAGCAGGAATTGAAAACGCTTGGGCGCGAGTTGCCGCCGGATATGAAACTGGCACTTTTCTACGATCAGTCACTGATTGTACGCGAGTCGGTCAAGAGCGTTTGGGAAGCGATCATTTTCGGTTCTATTCTTTCGGTGATTGTACTTTACCTGTTTTTGAAGAATTCGGCTTCAACGTTAGTAGCTACACTGGTCATCCCGGTTACGGTGCTGATCACCGTGCTGGCAATGAAAGTGGGCGGCATGAGTTTCAATCTGATGACGCTGGGCGGGATTGCCGCGGCCATTGGAATCGTGATTGACGATGCGATTGTGGTCGTGGAGGCAATTCATACCAAACTATCCTCTGGTCTGGGCCGCATCGCCTCGGTACAGGAAGCTATCAGTGAGATTTTTCGACCTTTGGTGGCCTCAACGCTAACGCCGGTAGTGGTGTTTATTCCGCTGGCTTATCTCGATGGTATCACGGGTGTATTTTTTCGGGCACTGGCGATGACCATGTCGGTCTCGCTCTTAACCTCGCTGGTCCTGGCAGTGACCTTCACGCCGTCACTGGCTGCCTGGCTTATGGGGCGACGTAAGAGAAATATTGTCACCGACGGCGAAATGGGTGGCCCTGTGCTGCGCGCCTGCATTCGTCTTTACGAGAGTACCGTGCGTATCGCTCTGAAACACAGTTGGATTACGATTGGTTTGTGCATATTGGTGCTGCTGGCCGGGTATCAGATATACACACGTTTAGCCAGTGAGTTTTTGCCACCGATGGATGAGGGCGGCTTTGTTATTGACTACGTGGGGCGACCGGGAACCAGTTTAGCTGAGACGGACCGTCAGCTCAAGCAGGCTGAGGAGATACTGCGTACCATTCCCGAGCTTGAGAGTTACTCCAGGCGTACCGGCGCACGCCTGGCTCTGGCTATTGCCGAACCTCATACGGGAGACTTCCTGGTCAAGCTCAAACCCAACCGTGAGCGGAAGACCGCAGATGTAATTTCCGAGCTTCGGCAGAGGTTTAATGCCGCAGTACCCGGTCTTCAATGGGAGTTTCCGGGTATTTTGGGCGATCTGATCGGCGACCTGATGTGGGCGCCCAGCCCGATCGAGGTTAAGTTGTTCTCGACAGATATCGAGTTTCTGAAAAAAACGGCGCCTGAGGTCGAGAAGAGTATTCAAACAGTGAGGGGGGTTGTTGACACCTTTGACGGTCTGATGTACACCGGCAGCTCGGTGAGCCTTCGTCCAAGGACGGTCGACGCCGAGCGTTTCGGACTGTCGGCTTACAACGTGGCTGAAGCAGTTAACACGGCTATGCTCGGACGTACGGCTTCATCCGTTCTTGAGGCCGACCGTGTGATCGACATCCGCGTCATGGTTGACGCCTCGCAGATCGGGTCAATCGCCGCACTGTGTAACTTGGCGATCCGCACGCCGGAAGGGAGTGTGGTCAAGGTTTCGCAAGTGGCCGATGTGGTGGAAGAGCAGGGCCAGCTCGAGTTGCGTCGCGAAGACATGCGTCAGGATGTGGCTGTAACAGCACGGCTGGAACAGCGTGACCTGGGCAGCGCCATGGCTGAGATTCGTGAGCGATTGAAGAAGGACGCATCCATTCCGCCCGGGACCATTGAATTTGGAGGACTTTACGACCAACAGCAGAAATCCTTCCATAACCTGTTAGTCGTGCTGGCGATGGCGGTCATCCTGGTTTTTACCGTGCTGCTGGTCGAATTCCGCAACTTCTCTGGGCCGGTCTCCATCGTGTTCGGCGCGGTTCTGGCCCTGTTCGGCACGGTCATGGCTTTGCTGCTCACTGGAACATCACTCAATGTTGTCTCGTTCTTGGGGGCGATCATCGGCGTGGGAATCGTTGCCAAGAATGGTATCCTTATGCTTGATATGGTCGATCATCTGCTAACGCAGGGACTAACGGTGGATGAGGCGTTGGTGCGATCCGGCAGGCGCCGCCTGCGCCCGGTGCTAATGACGTCTTCGACCACACTGCTGGGCATGCTGCCGCTGGCGCACGGCATCGGATCCGGCGCTGATATGCTCAAGCCGTTGGCTATAGGCATCATGGGCGCGCTTTGCATCTCGGTCCTGCTATCGCTGGTTGCCACGCCGACGTTTTACCGAATACTGCTGGCCCTTCGTAGCTCGGCGATCGCCCAGGAGGTCGTCCCACACGATGTGAATCCAGCTTAAAACAGCTCGCTTTTGGTATATTGACCAGAGCAAGGAAGAAATCAATTATGAGAAGTAAGTTTCTGCCGTTTTCACAGCCCTCTATCACAAAGGCCGATATTGCTGCGGTCAGCGAAGTTCTGCGTTCGGGATGGATTACCACCGGCCCGAAGGCCGCTGAGTTTGAGCAGAAATTCTGCGACTACGTGGGCTGTCCTGGTGCGGTGGCACTGTCTTCGGCCACCGCGGGAATGCATCTTGCGCTCAAGGCATTAGGCATCGGCGTTGGGGATGAGGTCATAACGCCATCGATGACATGGGTTTCCACGGTGAACTTGATAGTCCTCGCCGGTGCCAAACCGGTGTTTGCTGATGTTGACAAAGACACGTTAATGGTTTCGCGCAGCATGATGGAGGAATGCGTCACCCTCCGTACGCGACTGATTATCCCTGTGCACTTTGCCGGTGCTTCGGTGGATATCGGTGCGATTCGCCAGTTGGCTGACGAACGCGGGATTTTCCTCATAGAAGATGCAGCCCATGCTCTGGGTACGCACTATATGGGCCAACACGTGGGGCGCAACGGCACGTCGATTTTCTCCTTTCATCCCATCAAGAACATCACTACCGGCGAAGGCGGCATGTTTTGTTCGGACAACCAGGACCTGCTTGATCGAATTCGGCGGCTGAAATTTCATGGTCTTGGGGTAGATGCCTATGATCGCCACACTCAGGGCAGGTCCCCCCAGGCCGAGGTGCTTGAGCCGGGCTACAAATACAACATGCCGGACATATTGGCTGCTTTGGGCATAAGCCAGCTGGCTCGCGTCGACGAGTTTAACAGGCAGCGAACCAGGTTGGCCATGAGATACCGTGAGCGGCTGGCGGAGGTCGATGAAATCCTGCCGCTTTCGGATCCTCCGTATCCGATAAAACATGCCTGGCATCTGTTTATTATTCGCCTGGATACGGACAAGGCCGGCCTTAGCCGTGACCAGTTCATGAGTGAGCTAAAACAGAAGAACATTGGAACAGGACTTCACTTTCGGGCTGTCCACCTGCAGAAATATTATCGAGAATCAATGGGCATCCGCCGCGGCATGCTGCCGAATACCGAGTGGAATTCTGACCGGATATGCTCGCTTCCCTTATTTGCGGATATGACCGTGGAAGACGTGGACGATGTGGTGAACGCGATCAAGGAAGTCTTGAAGAAATAAGCATGAAAAATCTACGAGACAACATTCCAACAATCGTGTTTTGGTCAGCGGCTGCGTTGTTGTCGTTGTGGGCTCTGGGTCAAAGAGGTCTATGGGGCGCCGAAGACCGTTGGGCTGAGATTGCCAGGGAAATGCTCCTTACAAGGGACTTTTTCCATCCCTGCATCAATGGCGAACCCTATTTCGACAAGCCACTTCTGGGTTACTGGCTCATTGCATTGGTTGCGACCGTAACAGGTCGCCTGGATGAATGGGTAGTAAGGCTGCCCAGCGCAATCGCCGGCTTGCTGGCGCTGGGGGCAACAATCAATCTGGGCCGCAGGCTGTGGTCGCAGCAGATGGGCAGGACGGCGGGTTGGCTTCTACTCAGTTCATACGGGTTCCTCTTCTGGGCCAGGACGGGCGAAGCGGATATGGCAAATATGGCCGCCATAATCCTGGCTGTCGCCTGGTATTGGTCGCGGCGAGATAAGCCAGGGTTTCTCAGTTACCTGGTCTTTTACTTGATCTGTTTTATAGGGGCCCAAAACAAAGGACTGGCTGCAATTGTAGTACCTGTCATCGTTGTGCTGCCAGACCTGATTAGACAAAGCCGCTGGAAGTCTTACCTGTCCTGGCACCATTTTGCCGCCTTGGCACTGGCTGTAGTTGCGTATTTTACCCCATTTGCCTGTTCTGAAATTACCAGGTCTGGGTATCGTGCTGGCGGCCTGTGGATGGTGTTCCACGAAAATATTGTACGTTACTTCCACCCGTTTGACCATATAGAGCCATTCTATGTGTATTTCTATTATCTTCCGCCACTGTTTCTGCCCTGGACACCGCTTTTGCTAATGGCACTCTGGGGGGCTTTTGCATCACTGAAAAAGCTGGACTGGCCAAGCAAATGGCTCACTCTCGCTACGACGCTCATTTTTGTGTTCTTCACCGCATCCGGTTCCAGAAGAGGCTATTATATCCTCCCGATACTTCCTTTCTGCTCGCTCATGGCGGCAATTTGCCTTGCCCTGGCCAAGGAAGAGAAATGGCGACGCCTGGTTGTCAATATCCAGACGGGCCTGATTGTGCCGGTAACGGCCGTTGCGATTTTAAGCCCTGTTTTTTGGCCCGTGCTCAAACAGCGCTTCGACTTCACTGCCCCGAAGGCACTGGTATTTGGAACCCCACTATTAGGCTTTGTGGCGATGGCCTGCTTTATTATAGGTCGTTGGCGGCCTGCCCTCGTGGCTCAAGTAACGGGGGCGTCGCGCGAATTGGCTCCTCTTATAACGATGTCTGTTATCATGATGGGAGGTTTCTTTTGCTGGCAATACAATGCGTTTAGTGAGTATGACTCCATGAAGAACTTCAGTATGGAATTGAAGAGGAAAACTCCAGGGCTTAAACCAGATGAGATTGCCTGCTTTCGCAAGATACCAGTCAAAACGCTTTTTTATCTGGATTTGCCCGGGCCTGTCCTGCTTCTGCAAGATAGGGACTCTGTGCGGGATTTCCTCAACTCAGACCGCCAGAGGAAGGTTTTCATTTCGCACGACAACTATCTTGATGAGCTGGCCAAAGTGCTTCCGGCTGAAATGCTGGGCAGAGCAACTTTAAAGGAGAAAATATATCCATGGGAAAAAACCGAGAAGAAATACGGGGCTTGGATAATCAAGCGTACGGCGAATTAGCTTTACTGTCACTGGTTATTCCGGTCTTCAACGAGGAGAAAAACCTCGATGCGCTCATCGGCCGGTGCGTCAGAACGTGCGACACGATGCAAAGACCTTACGAGCTGATTCTGGTAGATGACGGCAGCAAGGACCGTTCTCGAGGGATCATCGCCGAAGCGGCGCGAAAGCATGGCGGCAAGGTCGTGGGGGTGTTGCTGAACAGAAATTACGGTCAGCACGCCGCGGTTATGGCAGGCTTTGCAGAGTCCAGAGGCGGTATTGTGGTGACTCTCGATGCCGACCTTCAAAACCCGCCGGAAGAGATTCCCAACCTCGTCGATGCAATCGAAAAGGGATTTGATGTTGTGGGTACCGTTCGGACGCCAAGGTGCGACAGCTTCTTTCGGAGGATCGCCTCCTTCATTGTCAATAAGGCCGCTCAAAAGGCTACGGGCGTAAAAATGCATGATTATGGTTGTATGCTGCGAGCTTATCGCCGGCACATAGTGGATGCCATGCTTGCCTGTCAGGAGAGAAGCACATTCATCCCCGTGCTTGCCAATAGTTTTGCTCGGAATACAACCGAGATCGAGGTACATCACGAGAAGCGTTCCAGAGGCGAATCAAAGTATGGACTATGGAAGCTAATCAATCTGCAGTTTGACCTGTTGACCAGCATGACGACCTTTCCTCTGCGGCTGTTGAGTGTCCTGGGCGCTATTGTATCACTCTTGGGGATTGGGTTTGGCGTGTTTCTTTTTGTGATGAGATTGATTTATGGAGCCGCGTGGGCAGCACAAGGCGTCTTCACGCTGTTTGCCATTCTCTTTATCTTCATAGGTGCGCAGTTTGTCGCGATGGGTTTACTCGGGGAGTATATCGGGCGGATTTACCACGATGTCAGGGGACGCCCTCGTTATTTTGTGCAGCAAGTTGTTGGCAGAAACGGCTCAGAGCAGAAGATCAAAAGTAGAGAGAGTCTGGAGGTTATGATATGAAATCGGTCGTCTTGGCGTATCACAGTATCGGCTGTGTCGGTATCGAGGCGCTGTTGCGAAACGGCTTAGAGATCGCGGCAGTTTTTACTCACAAGGATGACCCGCTGGAGAATGTCTGGTTTGATTCAGTGGCGGAACTGGCTGCATCGCGAGGCATTCCAGTTTTCGCTCCGGAGGATATCAACCATCCTTTGTGGGTAAAAAAGATCAAAGAACTTGGTCCGGATATTATTTTCTCTTTCTACTATAGAAACCTTATCAAACAACCTATCTTGGATATCCCACCGGCAGGATGCCTTAATCTGCACGGTTCGCTTCTGCCCAAATATCGAGGACGGTGTCCGATTAACTGGGTGCTCGTCAAAGGCGAGAAAGAGACGGGTGTTACACTGCATTACATGACGGCTAAGCCGGACGACGGCGACATCGTCTGCCAGAAGAAGATCATAATTACGGACAACGACACCGCCAAGTCCCTACACGAAAAAACGGCTCAAGCAGCGTCAACTGTGCTTAACGAGATCCTGCCGCGAATAAAGAATGGCACTGCGCCCCGTAAACCTCAGGACCATTCAAAGGCAACTTACTACGGTGGTCGTCATCCGGAGGATGGTGAAATTGACTGGACCGTCAGCGCAAAACAAGTCAGGAATCTCGTCCGCGCTGTAAGTCGCCCATACCCCGGCGCTTTCAGTTGTACTGCGAACGAGAAATGTGTGTTCTGGATGGTTTCTGAAGTACCTTCCCCAGGAGAAGACCTGCCCGCCATACGTCTGGCGGGTAAAAGCCCTGGTGCCATCGCTTCGGTAGATCCTCTGGTGGTTGTGTGTGGTAAGGGTGCGGTGCGTGTGGATTTTGGCCAAGCGGAAAAACGCCTATACATGAACGGCGCACAACTGGCTCGTGAACTTAATCTGGTCGAAGGGATGAGATTTGGTCCAAGTTCGACCAGTCGCATCGAGGTAACGACAAAAAGGCATGTCTTGATTCTTGGAGTTAACGGTTTCATAGGTAACGCCTTAGGCGAACGACTGTTGGAGGGCGGAAAACACGAAGTCCACGGCATGGATCTTCGATCAGATTATATTCAGCACCTGCTGCACAGGCCTGGGTTTCATTTTGAAGAGGGTGATATTTCTATCCATCGCGAATGGATCGAATACCATATCAGAAAATGCGATATCGTTATTCCTCTGGTGGCCATCGCGACACCGATCGAATATACACGCAATCCGATAGGTGTATTTGAACTGGATTTTGAAGAGAATCTGCGGGTAGTCCGGTATTGTGTGAAATACAAAAAGCGGATCGTTTTCCCATCAACCTCTGAAGTGTATGGAATGTGTGACGAGAAGGAATTTGATGAAGATAACTCCAAGCTGGTTCAGGGGCCGATCCGAATGCAGCGGTGGATATATTCCTGCTGCAAGCAATTGCTCGACAGGGTCATCTGGGCATACGGACAGAAGGATGGACTCAAGTTTACGCTCTTTCGCCCGTTCAACTGGATCGGGCCTAAGCTTGACAGCTTGACCTCCGCCAGGATTGGCAGCTCCCGCGCCATCACTCAACTGATTCTAAATCTTGTGGAAGGTACACCCATTCAACTAATTGACGGCGGAAACCAGAAACGCTGTTTCACGGACGTGTCAGATGGTGTCGAGTGCCTGTATCGAATAATCGAGAACAAAAACGGTGTCTGTGACGGGAAGATAATCAATATCGGTAATCCCGATAATGAGATCAGCATCAAGGGACTGGCAGAACTATTGCTGACCAAATTCGAGCAGCACCCTCTGCGGCCCCAGTTTCCTCCTTTTGCGGGTTTCCGCCTGGTTGAAAGCAGCTCCTACTACGGTAGCGGTTACCAGGATGTCCAACACAGAAAACCAAGCATCCGGAATGCAAAGAAACTGCTTGGCTGGGCGCCCACCGCAAATCTGGAGAAATCTGTAGAACGGACGCTCGAGTTTTTCCTGCGCGAGAGTCTGGAGTCCAGAAAGCACTGGAGGGATTCCAAATCGAGGCCCAAAGTTCCGTATGAGATAGTCCCGGTGTCTTTTACCGGTGATGAGAAGTCCGCGGAGTTGAAGATCAATGAGAATAGGTCTGAGGATTGATGTTGACACGTTGCGGGGAACCAAGTATGGCGTGCCGAATCTGTGTAAGGTTCTCGCTGACCACTCCATAAAAGCCTCATTCTTTTTTTCCGTGGGCCCGGATAATATGGGCCGGCACCTATGGCGACTGATTCGTCCAGCATTTCTTTTCAAGATGCTGAGAACGAGAGCCACAAGCCTATACGGATGGGATATTCTTTTGAGAGGCACGCTCTGGCCGGGACCTATCATCGGGGAAAAACTTGGCCCCATAATACGCTCAACATCCGATGCCGGGCATGAAGTCGGTTTCCATGCGTGGGATCATCACGCGTGGCAAGCACATTTCGATAAAATGGACAGTAATACTATTGATCATTCTCTGAGAAGGGGTATCGAAGTTCTCACCAGAATTCTTGGTCATCCACCGACCTGCTCTGCAGTTCCAGGGTGGAAATGCAACGACGTCGTACTCATGGCCAAAAATAAATTCCTTTTTGAGTACAACAGTGATTGCAGAGGCAAAAGTATATTCCGCCCTCTGGTAAGCGGCAAGGAGCTTTCGCAGCCCCAGATTCCTGTTACCCTGCCAACGTATGATGAAGTTGTTGGGCGCAACGGTGTAACGCATGGCACTTACAATGATTACATGCTCACCCTTCTTGACCCTCAGAGGCTAAACGTGCTGACAATCCATGCCGAGGTCGAGGGAATTGCCTGTCTCGATATGTTCGAGCAATTTGTGAAAAAGGCACTTACAAAAGGTGCCTCGTTCGTTCCCCTGGGAGTTTTACTGCGTGAATATCCTGAAACCGGTTCAAGTGCTATCGTCGCGAAAGAGATTCCGGGGCGTGAAGGATGGGTCTCATGCCAAGCGGCGTCATGATTTCAACGGGTGAGGATCCATTGGATCCGGCAAAGCCAACATCGGCTTCTGTTTGGAGAGAATCACCAGAACTGAACAAGGATTCTGTGCTGATTTTCTTGGTCGGCTTGGCTATCTTTACCTTCCACCTTACGCCGGAATTCATAGGTTTCCAAACCCGTTTCGCCTTGTTCGCCCAGGAGATGTTCCGCTACGGCCCGAGCTTGTTTCCCACCACATACGACACGCCGTACGCGGACTATCCGGCGAAATTGTCAATTTTCAGGGGAACTTAATCTATGAGAAGATCCTCTGTTATCATTATAGGCTTATTTTTCCTGCTATACGTTGTTCCACTTGGCGTGCGCCCGATGATTATCCCTGACGAATTCCGATACGCTGAAATCTCAAGAGAAATGCTGGAAACAGGAGATTGGGTCGTCCCGCATCTCGATGGTCTGCGGTATTTCGAGAAACCCGTGCTTGGTTACTGGCTCAATGCCATAGCCATTGCCCCCCTTCTTGCTTTCGCAAGAAACCAGGGGGGCGAAAATGCGTTTGCTGTACGTTTCTTCTCGGCTTTAGCCGCCGGCATTTCTGCGTTTTTTCTGTTCTTTCTCGCGCGAAGGTACGCTGGTGGATATTTTGTGGGTGTTTTCGCTGCGGCAGCGTTCCTGACCTGTTTGGAAGTTTTCGCCGTTGGCACTTTCAGCACTCTCGACAGCATGTTTTGCATGTTCTTGACGGCGGCGATGACACTATTTTTTTTCGCCTATATGCAGAACCGGCCCTGGAAAGAGGCATGCATGCTCGTGCTTTCCGGCATCTCCTGTGGCCTTGCGTTTCTCACGAAGGGTTTTCTTGCCTTTGCAATACCCGCCGTGACCATAATACCATTCTTGATCTGGCAGCACCGAGCAAAGGAGATGTTCAGGATTCTGTGGGCACCTGTTGTAACGGCGGCTCTGGTAGCACTGCCATGGTGCCTGATGATTTACGTCCGAGAGAAGGACTTCTGGCACTACTTTCTCTGGACCGAACATA
This sequence comes from uncultured Pirellulales bacterium, assembly GCA_964567045.1. GTDB lineage: Bacteria > Planctomycetota > Phycisphaerae > Sedimentisphaerales > Anaerobacaceae > JAFNGF01. The sequence goes on from CAZMLE010000002.1 coordinate 10,413, forward strand.
TCCAGCGGCTCATATCGCCCAAAGGTGGACAGCACCCTGAGCCATTCTGGTTTTTCATTCCCTGCATCTTAGGGGGCGCACTTCCCTGGACAGTGCTCCTGCCAGCCGTGATTTCTGGCCTGAGAAACACACATTTATGTTCCCGCCGAGCGGGGTCCCTGGGTTCCCGCGGAGCGGGGTCCCTCAAAGATCCTCTCGTCCGCTTCGCCGTATGCTGGTTTCTGTTCCCGTTCCTGTTATTCTCAGCTTCACGAGGCAAGCTCAGTACCTATATCCTACCGTGCTTTCCGCCTCTTGCTATTCTCGTGAGTACGGGTCTGCTAAAGTATTTTGCGGCCGGAAACAAGAAGGCATTCACGGTCGCCGTGCATATCCTATCGGTGATAGTAGCAGCGCTTGTGATTTTTCTAATTCTGAGCCAGACAATGTCTGCTGCCTTCAGACTCTATGACCACCAAGAAACGTGGAAAGTAGTGCTTATGGCTATCGCTTTTCTGACATATGCCCTGTTTCTGCTTTGTGCCAGCAGGGCAGCGAATTTTCGAAAGAAGCTGGCGTATTTTGCCGTCGGCCCCACAGTCTTCATGTTCTGTACGCAGTTTGTCATGCCCAACCAACTTAAAGACGGAAAGGCACCGGGCGAGTTTCTACGGCATAACTGGCACAGAGTCTGTCCCGATACAACGCTTGTTTCTGACAACTACCTGGCATCCGCAGTCTGCTGGTGTTACAAGTGTAGCGACGTCTTCTGCCTTGGCAGGAGCGGTGAGCTTACGTACGGACTGGGATACGACGACTCGAAGCAACGCCTGCTTGATATCGAGCGGTTCAGAGAATTGATAGCGAAAGGTTCAGGCAAAAGATGTATTACTCTGATCACCAGTACCAAACGATACGCGGAGTATGGGCGACTGCTCCCGAAGCCGGTTTTTGAGGACGTCGACCGCGGTTTCGTATTCGCTGAGTTTGCCGCCGCCGATGACCGTGACCCGTCGTCCGTCACCCGTGACCCGTGACCGAGCGACGAGCGACGAGCGACGAGCAACGAGCGACGAGCAACGAGCGACGATCTTGGTTCACCGTGAAAAGAAGACAATGCCTCGGGAACTTCGATCGCTGGGACACTTTGGGGGACCGAAGATAGCAATGGCTAAGATATAACGGCAAAAGCTGTAGCATATCTATGGAACAAGAGCTGTTGGAGAAGTTCAGAACTTGGTTTGATGACTATGTGACGGGCTTCTATAGTGAAGATGAATACGTCAACACCAATCTCAAGATGAAGCAGTTGCATAGTCGCCGAACCTGCAGCGTGACGCGTGAACTTGTTGACCAGCTTGAACTGGACACAAATCAAAAACGAATTGCTGAGACTATAGCCCTTTTTCATGACATCGGGCGATTTGAACAGTTCATCAGGTACGGAACCTACAACGATGCCAGAAGCGTTAACCATTGCCAACTGGGGCTTCGGGTATTGCGAGAAACCAACGTGCTCGCGCCGGTCGATAGGGCGGAAAGAGAAGTCATTGAAAAGGCAATTGAATATCATGGACGTAAGGAGTTGCCGTCAGATTTGGACGACCAGTGCCTGCTGTTCTCAAAAGTGATACGCGACGCGGATAAGGTCGATGTTCTCTACGTTATTACAGAATACCACAAGCAGTATTTGGAAATCGTGACCCGTCGCCCGTGGCCCGTGACCCGAGCGACGAGCGACGAGCGACGAGCGACGAGAGTGCTGCAATCGCTATTGCTGGAATTGCCGGATGAACCCAAGTATTCACCCAAGATCGTTGATGCGCTCTTGCATGGCCGGCGGATCGACCACAAAGAGCTTCGAACAATGAATGATATGAGACTGCTGCTGATCGGATGGGTTTATGATGTGAATTTTGCAGCGACATTGAAACAGATAAGAGAACGCGGGTTCCTCGATGTGCTCTTCGACTTCTTGCCCAGAACCTGTGATATCGAAAGCGTGCGTCGGATAATATCCCACTATATTGACTCAAGGATAACGGCAGGAGAGAAACAAAACCCTTGAGAGTGGAGGGCGTGCTTCGGCATAGGCAAATGGGTCAACAGCACATAATTTATAACTGGCTGCCAAACTGTAAATAATAGCTGCTTGTTTGCAACCAAGATCACGGAGGTCGCAGAGAATCCCGATTGATCGGGATCATAATCCTTCATCTCACCGCTCTGGGCGTACTCTGCGGTTAACCCGGCCATACGTCTGGCGGGTTAATCCGCAGATACGTCCGGATTGTAATCCGCATTCGGTATGGGCAGTTTCGCGTTTGTAGTCTTGAGCCAGTCGGTCAACTTCACATCGAGCTGGCGGACCTTTTCCGGCATCTTTTCAGAAAGCTCGTTTTGCTCCGACAGGTCATCCTTTAGATTGAACAGCTCGAAAGCCTTACCTTCGTATCGCTTGATCAGCTTCCAGTCGCCTACCCGGATAATGCTGTAGGGTACAACGTCGGCGCGATAGTGCGGAAAGTGCCAGTAGATTGCATCGCGGCCAAGCGGTTTGACGCCGTTGGATTTTAGATGCTCAACGAGGGATACGCCGTCAATAGCACGGTCACGGGGCAGGGGGACACCGGCCAACTGGCAAAGCGTCGGGAAGTAATCGACACTGATCACCGGCTCGTGACTGACAGTGCCCGCTTTTGCAATTTTTGGCCAGCGAATAATGACCGGCTCGCGGATACCGCCTTCATACGGGTATCCCTTGCCCGCTCGCAACGGAGCGTTGTTGGTCACGTTCAGCAGGCCGCCGTTATCGCTGGTGAAAATAATGACCGTCTTTTCAACCAGGTCAAGCTCATCCAGCACGGCTATAATTTTGCCTACAGCGTCGTCCACGCTCTCCACCATCGCCGCATAGGCGGGGTTTTTCTGCCCGAACAAAGGTCTCCCGCGGTACTTTTCCATTAGCTTTTCCTTGGCCTGGATGGGCGTATGAACCGCGTAGTGAGCCATATAAAGAAAGAACGGCTTATCTTTGTGCCGGCGGATAAATCCAACTGCCTCATCGGCCTCACGGTCGGTTAGATATTCGCCTTTGCGGTGGGGCGGCAGGGTCGGGATTTGTCCCTGTCCAGCTCGAAAATACGGGTCAAAATAGCTTGGCGGCTGTCCGAAGTCGCAGCCGCCGATATTGAAATCAAAGCCCTGCTTATCCGGATACCAGTCATCCGCCCCCAAATGCCATTTGCCGATATGGCAGCAGGTGTATCCCGCCGGCTTGAGCACTTCGGCGATAGTGATTTCGTCCAGCTCCATCCACAAGGCGTTCTCCGGACACAAAAGTTTTTTATTTTTATCGCCGACATATCCACTGGGGTTTTTCTTGTCTGCCGGAATTTTGCCGCCCTGAAAACGCGAACGAATCCAGTCGGTGACGCCCAGCCGGGCAGGATACCGCCCCGTCATGATAGCGGCACGGGTGGGCGAACAGACTGCACAGGCAGCGTAGCCCTCGGTGAACCGCATACCGTCGGCGGCGAGTCTGTCGATGTTTGGCGTCTCATAGAACTTGCTGCCATAACAGCCGGTGTCCATCCAGCCCATGTCATCAATCAGGATCAGGATGAAATTGAGCCTATCGCGGGCAGATGCTCCAAAGGCAGACCCTACTTGACCGGCCCAAAGAGTCGCAGTTGCCAGACCTGCCAACTTCAGAAAGTCACGACGGGCGAAATCTTTTCCGCCCACTTTTGCTTTCCTCCAATCTACGTGGCACGGGCTTCCAGCCCGTGAAAAACACGGCCAAGATGGCCGTGCCACTACACAAGCTGCAGGTTAGCTTACGGCAGAATTATTGGAAACGCAAATGAAAATGGGCGTCCGCAGCTCACTGCGCTGGCCGCGGGGCAGCCCATCAGAGCCAGAAGGTGTGTGACTGATTTTTCTGGCAGCCCATAACAACGTTCGTGACAGGATCTTATAGCCCATTGTCATTGCGAGGGAGCCCTTCGACTGAGCTCAGGGTAAACTCCGCGACCGAAGCAATCTCTACCATTGATAGTTTTGAGATTGCCACGCCCCGACAAGTCGGGGCTCGCAATGACAAGGGCCTGCCATAAAATCTGGTCACACACGCCACAAGCGTCAGCGCCCGGCAAACCTTGACCTGCCGGCTGTCCAAGGTAAAATAAGGCAAGTGGCGCCGCCGTATCTGAGCTGTAACGCAAACTTCAGTAGCGTGGGCGAGCGTTTTGGACCAAACAGGAAGGCAAGACTATGGAACGGCGATCTTTTCTGAAGCTTACCGGCAGCGTGTGCACATCGACACTTCTTGGCGGCAATTTATCGTTCGGCAAAGGACGCGACGCAAGTGCCGGGCGTGGCAGCGTACGTATTGATGATAGTATGGAGCAGAACAGAAATCAAAACCGCTCCACAGTTGTTTGTCAGAATGGAATTGTCTGTTCGAGTCAGCCTCTGGCCAGTATGGCCGGCGTCGACATCCTAAAGGGGGGCGGCAACGCGATAGATGCAGCCATTTGCGCCAACGCTATGCTCAGCGTGGTCGAGCCGATGATGTGCGGGCCGGGCGGCGACCTCTTTGCCATCGTCTGGAACGAGAAAGAGCGAAGGCTTTTCGGTCTGAATGCGAGCGGCCGGTCGCCGTACGATTGGACTATCCAGCAGGCGCAGGCCCTCGGACTTAAGGAGATTCCCGCCCACAGCCCATTATCCTGGAGCGTGCCGGGCTGCATCAGCGGATGGGCAGCACTACAAAAAAGATTTGGAAGACTGAGTTTAGCCCAGGATTTGGAGCCCGCGATTTTTTACGCGCGCGAAGGGTTCCCCGTCTCGCCCATCATTGCTACTTCCTGGTCATTCGGCTCGATAGGAAATCCTGAACTCGCTAAGACTTTTATGCCCGATGGCAAAGCGGTGCGTTTCGGAGACATCTTCAAAAATCCGGACTTGGCCCGCTTTTTCGAGATTATCGCTCGTGATGGTCCGGAAGCTTTCTATCAGGGAGAAATCACCGAGAGGATCGTGAAGTTCTCGCAGCAGCACGGCGGACGGTTTTCGATGCGTGACTTTCGGGAGCACGCCGCCGACCGGACCGATCCGGTCAGCACGAACTATCGCGGCTACGATGTCTGGGAGCTTCCGCCCAACGGTCAGGGAATCGCCGCTCTGCAAATGCTGAATATGCTGGAGCAATTTGACATCGGCTCTATGGAACCCAACTCTGCGGAGCACCTGCATCTTTTCATAGAAGCAAAGAAACTTGCCTTTGAGGATCGTGCCGTTTACTATGCGGATATGGACTTTGCCGAAGTTCCTCTGAAACAGCTCATCGGTAAAGATTACGCCAAGCAGCGAGCAAAGCTGATTGATCCGAAGCGTGCCGCTCAGAGTGTAGCAGCCGGCAGGCTCAAAGGCCCATCCGAGACGATTTATCTGACGACTGCCGACAAAGAAGGCAATATGGTCTCTCTTATCCAGAGCATTTATTACGCCTGGGGTTCGGGTTTTGTGCCGGACGGGCTGGGCTTTTGTCTTCAGAATCGCGGGCAATTATTCTGTCTTGATCCCGAGCACCTTAATAAGTTGGAGCCGCACAAACGGCCTTTTCATACGATTATACCTGCGTTCGTGACCCAGGCCGGCGAGCCGGTCTTTTCGTTTGGCGTGATGGGAGGCGACTTTCAGCCGCAGGGCCATGTGCAGGTGCTGATGAACACAATTGATTTCGGTATGTCACCGCAGCAGGCGGGTGAACAGCCGCGCGTGCAGCATTCTGAAAGTTCGACGCCGACCGGGCACAAAATGGTCGACGGCGGCTCGGTTGGCTTTGAGCGCGGCACCTCTGAAGACGTCAAGCTAAAACTCGCCTATATGGGCCATAGAATAAGACCCGGCGTAGGTTCGTTCGGCGGCTATCAGGGAATCTGGAGGCAGTCAAATCCACGACGCTATTTTGGCGGCTCCGACCCGCGCAAGGACGGCTGCGCAATAGGATATTAGAAAACTGGGTGTACGTATTGTCGACAAATCTGGGCGGCAATCTACCTGCAGAGTCACTGTGATTGAGACTTTGGCCGACCATATTCTAAGCCAAGCTCATGCAGCAAGAAGGCATGCCAGTGGACGCTCTCGGCAATCTGCTCACTTAACGGCGTAGCAAGACCGTGGCCCGTATCGGAGCTGGTTCGCAGCAGAATAGGCTGACCTGAAGAAGTTGCTGCCTGCAGGCGAGCAGTCATCTTCCGGGAGTGCATCGGATCAACGCGAGGGTCATTGGCGCCGGTAAGAAACAGGACGGCCGGATAAGGCATACCGTCCTTGACATTATGGTAAGGCGAATATGCTAAAAGTGCACGGAATTGTTCAGGGTCCTTCACACTACCGAATTCAGGGACATTGAACTGCCCATTAGGCGTGAGCTCAAATCGCAGCATGTCATATATGCCGACAAAGGAAACTACGGCTCTGCATAACTTTGGGTGCTGGGTGACCATAGCACCCATGAGCAATCCGCCATTGCTCCCACCAATGATTGCCAGTTTGTCGGGTGTTGTATAGCCCGCATCAATCAAGTACCGCATGGCAGCGGCAAAATCAGCAAAGACATTCTGTTTATTGGTAAGCATGCCGTCCTTGTGCCATTGCTCCCCAAATTCGCCTCCGCCGCGGAGATTGGCTTGTGCACAAACGCCTCCCTGGTCAATCCAAACACGGCGTAGAGCGCTAAATCCAGGTTTCTCACTGATCCCATACCCACCATAGCCAGTAAGTAAGACGCGATTTGAGCCATCTAATTTGACTGCCTTGCGGCGAATCATGTTAATGGGTACTCGCGTCCCGTCTTTGGAAGTGGCGTATTCACGGACCACCTCGCAGTCAGAAAAATCAACAGGCGGCTGGTCAACTAAGCGGGTCTTGACTGTCTTTACCTTGCCAGGAGTAAATCCACACCAAGCTGGGGGATCAATATATGAACAGCTATGGTAAAGAATGGCATCGTTATCCAGAGCAACGATTTGCCCTACACCGGAAATCGGCAGAATGTCTGGTCCAGCCTGCCTGTTTCCATCGCAGTCAAAAACCCGAATCTCCGAAGGACCTCCGAGCTGGTAGGTAACATACAAACGGGTTTCTGTGGCTACAATAGGGGGATGGCCATAGAAATCAGAAACAATGGCGTCCTTGCTCTCGGGCACTATGACTTGCGCATTTTCCAGCGACCGATCAGCCAAAGATAGCCTTAGTATCTTGCCTCTGGGCGCACCAGCACGGGAAAGCAGAAACAACGTATCGCCGCCAAATATCGCCTGGACTATCTGGTCATCGTAGTCAGCTATCTGCTGCCACTGCCCGTCTGGCAGACGCACATAGTGTGCGAAACGACCACTGTCGCCATACTGGACAGTTGCCAGCACACGGCCGGAATTTATGTCGGTCTCGAGACTGATTTCCGCTATGCGGGGGAAGTCCTTACCAATCTCGTAATGGTCCTGATCAGATGGGGTCCCTATTTCGTGAAACCAGACTTGCTGATAGAAGTCCATGTCTTCTTCAGGACGTTCCCCTTGTCGCGGACAACGGGTATAGTAGATACCCGAGCCGTCTGGTATCCAGGCGACATCACCACCAGCGGTGCCGCCGTTGACACGTGGTATTAATTCCCCGATTTCCTTGCCGCTGGCTGTCTCATATATATGAACGTCTCCACTTTCTGAGCCGCCGACCGAAAGCGAGACAGCAATAAGACTGCCATCTAGGGATGGCACATACCAGTCGATTGATGTTGCACCGCTGGGATCGATCCTGGTTGGGTCAACAATGGCTCGCTCAAGCTCTGGCTGTTGTGCCGACGGCATAGCTACCAATAACGGCTGCTCCCGTGGCGGCTGCCGCTTCATAGCGAAGAGCGTTCCTTTACGCCAAGAGAGCGAGTAATAACTCACAGATTCGGCGCTCATAATTTGAGTGATTCGTTCGCGAAGCTCTTTGACATAGGGTAGCTTATCAAGCACACTTCGAGCGTAGGTATTCTGTTGGCTGCTCCAGGATTGCACCTGCTCATCATCCCAGTCCTCAAGCCACTGGTACGGATCGCTGACCTGGACACCATGATATGTGTTGGCAACCGGTATCTGAGCAGTGTGGGGTGGACCAAAGCCGGCACAGCCGCTCAGAACAATCAACAGACAAGTCGTTAGCTTTGCGTAGCCCATCCTCAATTCCTTTCTCTTTGGCAAACTTATCGCATCCTTCCTACATCAGCGCTCGCAGTTTATACTAAATCCAACGCTTTACGTTCAATAAAAATCTTTGGCGGGGTGTCTGTCGATTGCATTATGCGCGGCACTGCATATGTGTCTCGCGTTTGTCTGAATCGGGTCGCAGTCCTGCCGGAGATATAGTGACTTGTCCGCGCAGCGGCAGCGAGCTGTGTGTTCATACGCACCACGATAACATTACAATAAGAAGCGCGTTCCACGCACAAAAATTCCCGCGAGGTGCTACTACACAAGATGTATCAATTTTGCGACCAAAAAATTTTACACTTTTATTTTTTTTGTTGCAAAATTTTCTGCGGCTATCCAAAATATGTGATGAAGAGTATGGCCACGGATACAGGCCAGCCTATCAAACATCTTAATCTAACATGGAGGTACTGAGAATGGCAAAGAAAGCTAAGAAGAAAACAGCCAAGAAGAAAACAGCCAAGAAGAAAAAGTAAGAATTTAATAACTTTAAGTTAGGCGAAAGCCATCATTGTTCATATATTGATGGCTTTCTTATTTGTCACTGCCTTCAGCCTTAAGCAGACTGTATTTTTGAAATTGACGTAAGGTCTTTAGCGGCAGTATCTTAGGAAGCCGCGGAACTGTACTTTTATCTGGGTATTTTCCTGCTGGATTTTTAGCGAACATCCAGTTTCGGGCAGCGTAGTAAACGTATGAATACCGGCAATTAGGGGCTGGGGCAAATCTTTCCCTCCTCTCCTCCGCATGTCCCAGCCCTCCTTTTATTCTCACGCCTGATAGGGCTGATTCAGACGGCCTGCGGTGCACACTCTACCGAGCTTTGGTCTCTTTTATCCAGCAGTACAAGACCGGCACGATAAGCATGGTAAGTATCTCAATCGTCATTCCGCCAAAAGATGGTATTGCCATCGGCACCATAATGTCGCTGCCCCGCCCGGTGCTTGTCAACACCGGCAAAAGCGCCAGTATCGTCGTAGCCGTCGTCATTAAACAAGGCCGAATCCGCCGTGTCCCCGCCCTGATAACCGCCTCGTGAACCTCTCGCACGGTTTTCGGTTTTAATTTACTGAACGATTGTTCCAGATATGTGCACATTACTACGCCGTCATCGGATGCAATCCCGAATAATGCCAAAAATCCTACCCATATCGCCACACTCAAATTTATCGGATGCATCTGGAAAAGCTCACGCATATTCACGCCGAACATGCTGAGGTCCAGAAACCACGGCTGCGCATACGCCCATATCATTAAAAATCCGCCGCCCCACGCCACAATGATGCCCGAAAACACCATAAACGTCGTGATCACCGACTTGAACTGCAGATACAAAATCATAAATATGATAAATAGCGCCAGCGGCACCACCACCATAAGTGTCTTCTGTGCCCGTATCTGGCTCTCGTAACTGCCCGCAAACGCATAGCTGACCCCAGGCGGCACAACCAGCTCGCCTGCCGCGATCTTATCCTTGAGATATTTCCGGCACTGCTCAACCACGTCCACTTCCGCGAATTTGGGTTTCTTGTCGAACAAAACGTAGCTGGTCAAAAACGTGTCTTCGCTCTTTATCATCTGCGGCCCGGGTACATATCGAATCTTCGCCAGTTGAATGAGTGGTATCTGAGCATCGTCCATCGCCGGCACCAAAATCTTGCCAAGCGTCTCTATCTGGTCACGCAGCTCCCGCAAATATCTTACTCGCACCGGATAACGCTCTCTTGCCTCCACGGTTGTCGTGATGCCTACACCGCCGATCGCCACCTCAATTACGTCCTGTACCATCTGGATACTGATGCCGTATCTCGCAATTGCTCCGCGATCGATGTCTATCTCCAGATATGGCGTCCCCACGACACGGTCGGCTATTACCGCCTCCGGTTCAACGCTCGGCACCTGCTTCAATAGCCGCTCCAGCTCAAGCCCGAACTTCTCAATCGTCTTCAAGTCCGGCCCCTTGACCTTTACTCCCATCGGCGCACGCATTCCACTTTGCAGCATAACTACCCGTGCCGCTATCGGCTGCAATTTGGGCGCACCGGTCGTCCCCGGTACTTGTCCGGCCTTGACAATCTCGTCCCAGATGTCGTCGGGGCTCTTGATGTGCTCACGCCACTGCCGATAAGGCCTGCCGTTCTCATCAGGTGTCAGATTACCGCTTGAATCTCGCACAAAATCTTTTGACTTGCTGTCGTATTTGAACCGGACCCGCCTGCCGTCTTTATCCAGAATATACTCCGGCTTGTAATTGATAACCGTCTCAATCATACTCACAGGCGCTGGGTCCAGAGCCGTCTCCGCCCTGCCTATCTTGCCAACAACCAGTTCAACCTCCGGTATCGACTGAAACGCCTCATCCTGCTTGGCCACAATATCCAGCGCCTCGCCTATCGACGCGTGAGGCATAGTTGTCGGCATATATAAAAAAGACCCCTCATCTAAAGGCGGCATAAATTCCTTGCCAAGCCCCGACCATATTAGGCCGCCCAGCACGATAATCAAAACCGGCAGCGACAAAAACGTCAGCTTGTGCCGCAGACACCACCCTAAAATCTGCGGATACGCCCCCTGAAAGAGCCGGAAAAATACCAGCAGCCCCCCTATAAGCAAAACCACGAAAACAAGGTTTCTGGCTACCCCCTTGTCCACGCCTAATGGAATCCAGTGCTCCGTCAGAATTATACCTACAAAAGCCAGCGCCGCGACATTCACCGCCTTTGGCCCCCAGCCGATTGCCCTCTCCCCCAACCGCTCGTGAATCAGATGATACGCGCCTATCGCAATAACAATTAGCGCCGCCCACCACGCAAACAATATCCACGTCGCAACGCCGCACCCAAGCAGCACCACACCCAATATTTTCCTGCCAGCCTTCTTCAGACTGCTGCCTCTGGTAAACAAAACGTGCGCCGCCGGCGGAATTATCGTCAACGCCACTATTATTGAGGCGATGAGACAGAACGTCTTTGTCCAGGCAAGTGGCTTAAACAGCTTCCCTTCCGCGCCCGTCATCGTAAACACCGGCAGAAAGCTCACCACCGTCGTCGAAACCGCCGTCAAAATAGCGCTGCCCACCTCGCTGGCCGCCCTATACACCGCCTCAAGTCTGTTATCTTCCGGCCCGCATTCGTCTAAATGCTTGAGTATGTTCTCGCAGATGATTATCCCCATATCCACCATTGTGCCTATGGCTATCGCAATTCCCGATAACGCCACAATGTTCGCGTCCACTCGGAACGTCTTCATCGCGATAAAGCATATCAGCACCGCCAATGGCAATAGCCCGCTTATCAAAACCGAGCTGCGAAGGTGCATCACCATAACGACGACAACGAGTATCGTGATAAGAATTTCCTCCGTAATTGCCGTCTCAAGTGTTCCTAATGTCTCGTAAATAAGACCCGTCCTGTCGTAAAACGGCATAATCGCAACCTTCGACACAGTCCCGTCAGCCAGCATCTTGCTCGGCAGCCCTGGTGATACTTGCTCTATCTCCTTCTTGACGTTCTTGATGGCCGCCAGTGGATTGTATCCGTAACGCACCACCACCACGCCACCAACCGCCTCGGCACCGCCTTTGTCCAGTGCCCCTCGCCGCAGTGCAGGCCCATAGGAAACGTGAGCCACGTCCTTAACGCACACGGGGACATTATCATTTACCTTTATTACGCTATTTTCTATGTCCCCGAGGTTCCTGATGAAGCCCAGCCCGCGTATGACGTACTCCGCCCTGTTAATCTCTATCGTCCGCGCACCCACGTCTATGTTGCTCGCTCGCACCGCCGCGAATATTTCATCCAGACCAACCTTGAACGCACGCATTGCATCAGGATCAACGTCAATCTGATATTCCTTAACAAAGCCCCCTACTGAAGCCACCTCACTAATGCCCTCGGCGCCCAGAAGCGCATACCGAACTTGCCAGTCCTGTATGCTCCTGAGCTCATCAAGGTCCCATCCCCCCGTAGGCCTGCCTTGCTTATCCCTGCCCTCGAGAGTGTACCAGAATACCTGTCCCAGCGCCGTCGCATCCGGCCCTAACATCGGCATCACCCCCGCAGGTAGCACCCCGCTCGGCAGCGAATTCAGCTTCTCCAGCACTCGGCTCCGCGTCCAGTAGAAGTCCTCCTTCTCAGTGAAAATAATGTATATGCTCGAAAAGCCGAACATCGAAATGCTGCGGATTGTCTTCACTCCAGGCACACCCAACAAAGACGTCGTCAGCGGATATGTTATCTGGTCTTCTACGTCCTGTGGGCTTCTCCCCGGCCATTCCGTAAACACTATCTGTTGGTTCTCGCCTATATCGGGTATCGCATCCACCGCTACCGGGTTCCTCGGCCAAAATCCCAACTCCCAGTCGAACGGCGCAACCATCACGCCCCAGCCAATGAAGAACATGATAAGCAAAACCACTACCAGCTTGTTCTCCAAGCAAAAGCGTATCACCTTATCGATGAACGATGGTTGTTGTCCTTTCATCTCATCCATCACATTCAGCACCTCAGTCGGAATTCAGAATCGTTTTTTTCTATGCAGCCGGACTATTGTTTGAACTGCGGCAGCTTGGCAAGATACTTTTCAGGATTCTTTTCGAACTCCGGCTTGCATGCGGGGCAACAGAAGTAGACTTTCTTGCCCTTATATTCAGTGAAGAATTGCTTATTGATGGGATTTCCCATTACGGGGCAAATTGTTTGCTCAACTTCAGCAGCTACAGCTTCGCCTTCAGATTTAGCCATTGTAGCTGCGTGTTCATGGGTGGCATGTTCCGTCACTTCCTGCTGACGTTCGGCAGGTGTTCTTGAGGCCTGCGGCTCAGATTTCTTGCAGCCGTTGAGCAAGATGAGCGCCGCAGATAAGAAACTTACCAACAGAATCGCTGTCTTGAATTTTTTCATTTTGCCGTTCACTGTATCTTCCTTTCAATGCTTATGGTTCTTAGATTGTTGATTAGACTTGTCCATTTCCTGCTTCATTTGTTCTTGGCCGTGCTGATGCCCCATTGGAGCAACGCCGCCTTCCGGATTCATCATGCTCGGTTTTGCCTGGATCTGCAGGGCCGAATCAATCTTGAAGTTTCCGTTGGTTACGATGATTTCGCCTTCGGCTAATCCGGACTGAACGATGTAATAATCGCCTGCTCGTGGGCCAAGCACTATTTCCCGTCCTTGAAAGGTTGGTTTTTTCTTATCGGGCAGCCGAACGTAAACGACCGCGCGGGTTCCTGTAATCAAAGGAGCGGAGGCCGGAATGACCAGTGGCCCCTGCTCGGAGGTCTCCGCTTTAACGTAACCGAGCGATTCGGTAGTCACCAAGTCCATGCCGCAGATGTCACAACTGCCGGCCTGGTCTTTAACCACCGATGGATGCATCGGGCAAATCCACTTGCCGGCCATTTCTGGAGCCATAACCTTTCCGCCTTTGGCAAGTCCGGAACGGACGATCGCGCGTACAAACATCTCCGGCTTCAACTTGCCTTGTGGGTTGTCGACGTCCACTCGCACTTTGACAGTCCTGGTCTTGTCATTGAGAATTGGGTCGATGAAGCTTATCCTGCCTTTGAAGACTTCGCCGGGATAAGCTTCTGTGGTGAACTCCACCTCCTGGCCATATCGAATCCAGACCAAATCAGACTCGTACGCATCCAGTTTGACCCACAGCCGCGACAGGTCTGCGACAGTGTAAATAGGCGTACCTGTGCTGACATACGTGCCTTCGGTGGCGTGCTTCTGGATGACTATGCCGCCCATAGGCGAATAGATGGTTATATGGGTAAGAGTTTTGCCGGAGCTTTCCATTCTGTCGACTTGGTCTTTGCCAAGTCCAAGCAGGCGCAGCTTTTCTCTGGCTGCCTCTAAGGTGGCAGAGGTACTGCTTTTCATAAGATCAGAGGCTTCAGGTTTGATGCGCGCAGCAGCCTGCAAAGCTGCAAGAAGTTCAGCCTGGGCGCTAATTAGCTCCGGGCTGTAGATCTCCACCATGTGGTCGCCTTTATTAACGGTGATGCCGGTGAAATCCACATACAGCCGGTCAATTCTACCGGCTACCCACGCGGTGATATTTTTGACTCTGGTCTCGTCATAGTCCACCTTGCCAACCATTCGAATCTCGGCGGTAACGAATTTCCTCTCTACCGGGGTAGTCTCAATTTCCATCAGCTTGATGGCTTCTTCAGAAAATGAGATTTCCCTCGGGCCAACTTCAGCCTGCGCCGCGGCTACCGGAATCAAATCCATAAAGCAAATCGGGCACTTGCCCGGCTTTGGCTGACGAATCTGTGGATGCATCGAGCACGTCCACCACACATTCTCCTGTGCCAGAGTCTGCTCGCTTGGGTGCTCATGCTTTCCGGCAGCATAAGGCCTGTGCAGAAATGACCTTAGCAAATACCCCGCCAGGAATGCCAGAACCACCAAGGCAGCAATTTTTACCTTTCGAGCAGCCGGCAATGATTTGTGAACCGTCTTGTCCATAGCAACCACCTTGTCGATTCTATACTATTCCCATAGGATTTATGTTCAAGCAAATTCTGGGCCTAACGGGCAACCATTTTTCTCGGCCCGTAAGGCTGTTATTTTTCGGACTTTGCACCGGTAGTTTCCTCTGCTGGGGTCGTAAGCCCCGCCCCGGCAAGCATTTCCAGTTCGGCCAAACGCTGCTGATTATCCGCCCCTGCGCGTTCGTACAGCAATTTGAAGTTCAATAGTGTCCGCTGCGCGTCGATTAAGCTCAAAAAATCCACTGTTCCTGCCTTGTAGGCAAGCTCGGAAGCACTGAGCAGCTGCTGCGCCTTTGGTACGAGCGTATCCCCATAAAGATTTCTTTTTCTGTGGCTATCTTCAAATTCATAGAAAATCCGAGCAGCACGAGCTGCGAGACTGTTTTCGGTTTGTGCTTTTTGCTGTGATGCTTTTGCCATATCTGCTTTTGCCTGTAGCTGTCCGGCCTTGTAACTTTCACGCCAGATGGGTAGGTTCACGCCGAACATCACAACGACCTCGTCTTTTTCACTGTTTTTCAGTCCTGTGCCCATCATGCCCTCATTCGTCATCCATTCAACGCCGAGGCTTAGATCCGGATAGAACTTTTTCTTTGCAAGTTCGAGCCGGCTTTTTGCGGCCTGCAGCTCAAAGTCCAGCGCCGCAAGCTCAGGGTTCTGCGACTTTAGAGCTTCTATCAATTGTTGGCGGCTAAGCGCAACCGTCTTGGACTGTTCTTTTTCGGGCCAGGGCAGCACATTAGGGTCCTTGCGGTTAAGGGCAGCGCTTAGCCGGGCGGAAAGCGGCTTTCGCAATTCCTCCAGTGCCTTCAGCTCGTCTGCCATCTTCGCTATTTCAACCTGCGCGCGGATGACATCGGGGTGTCCCGCCTCAGAGGCCACGTATCTTATCCGAGCAACTTCCTCGAAATGCTTTGCAAGCTCCAGATTTTCCTTCGCTATTTCAATCGCACTTGCAAGATACACATACTCAAAAAATGCGTCTTTAACCTCAAAGAAAAGCTCAAGCTTTACTGCTTCATATCGTTTCTTTGCGGCCTGTGCCGCTGCCGCAGCAGCGTCGGTTCTTGCCTGGATTGTGCCGAACCATGGGAACATCTGCATCAGTTGAAGGTTTTGCGATCGGGCGCCTTCTTTGGTTTCAACCTCATCGATATAATAGCCGTACGTAAACTGCGGGTCAGGCAAAGCCCCCGCCTGGCGGACCTGCTGCAGGGCGGCTTTCCACTGCTCAAACGCGGCTTTAAGCCCGGCATTATTTAGAGCGGCATACCGCAGGTATTGCTGTAATGTCACCGGGTCCCCGCTTGCGCGGGGATTGCTATCAAGGTCCTGGGCATCGGCGTAACAACTGGCAGCGGTCGCTATGAATGTTACTGCACAAAAACTAAGCACGATTGGTTTCATTTGTCACCTCTGGAATATATGGCGAAGATAGATTAGCAAAACCGTTTTAATGACCCCACTATTACTTTCACTTTATAGCGTACTATTGTCCACAACCAGGCTCAATTGTCAACTACCAAACTTACGCCTATAGACTGAGCGTGTTCGATGGGGGCGAGCAGCCGCTGGCGAAAAACATGAGACTGGCTGCTGCCGGTGAACGGGTATATAATTGCTCTCCAACGAAAATTGTGTAAAGGAGTCTTATCATGGATGATTGCCAAGAACCTCTTGGTTCGAGTGAAAAAATCTCGCGAAGAACATTTGTGCGACAGGCGACAGCCGCTGCCGCTATGTTTACAATTGTTCCTCGGCGTGTATTGGCGGGTAAAGGTCATATTTCGCCCAGCAGCACGCTCAATATAGCCGGGATCGGCATCGGCGGCGTAGGCAAGGCGTTTCTTCAGGGCTGCGCAACCCAACAGGGCGTAAATATCCTTGCCCTGTGTGATGTGGATGACCAGTATGCGGCGCCGGTTTTTAATACATATCCCAAAGCCGCCAGATACCGTGACTTTCGCGAGATGCTCGAAGCCGAAAAGAGCATTGACGCTGTGATGGTTGCCACGCCCGACCACACGCACGCGGTAATATCGAGCAAGGCTATCAAGATGGGCAAAAACGTCCTTTGTGTGAAGCCGCTAACCCGCACAATCTATGAGTCTCGAATACTAACTGAGGCCGCTCGCAAAGCAAAGGTCGCTACACAAGTGACCGCGTCGTCCAGTGCCAGCGACAGCGCCTGTAGACTCTGTGAGATGATCTGGGACGGGGCTATTGGTCCGATCCGGGAGGTTCACTGCTGGTCGAACCGCCCCTTATGGCCGCAGGGAATGACCCGACCGGACGGCCAAGACAAAGTGCCCGCACATTTGGACTGGGATCTGTGGATTGGTCCAGCCCCGATGCGACCGTTCAAGGCCTCATGGCCCAAGGAGCATCTCGCACTTAAGCAGGTTTCGTCCGGCCGCCCACCCGACGCAGTATATCATCCCTGGAATTTCCGGGGCTGGTGGGATTTTGGAACAGGTGCGTTGGGAGACATGGGCTGCCACCATTTCAACACGGTTTTTCGGGTTTTGAAACTTGAACATCCGACCAGCGTTGAGGCCACATCTACGAAGGTCTTTGCCGAGACAGCGCCTCTGGCTTCTGTAGTCATCTGGGATTTTCCCTCGCGGGCTGACATGCCGGCGCTGAAGCTTTTCTGGTATGACGGCGGCCTGAAACCTCCTCGCCCGACTGAATTGGAAGACGGCAGGTCAATGCCTGCTGAGGGGAACCTTTACGTAGGAGACAAAGGCAAGATATTAGGCGGCACAAACGACGGCAGGATTATTCCGGAGTCGAAAATGCAGCAGTACAGACTTCCGCCCCAGACGCTCCCCCGACCGGCTTTTGGAGAGAGCCTGACCACGGCAGAGTGGATCGCAGCTTGCCGAGGCCAGGAGCCAGCCAGTTGCAACTTCGATGTGGCTGATCTACTTACTGAGGTAGTTTTACTCGGCAATATCGCGATTCGCACCGGCAAGAAACTTTACTGGGACGGCGACAATATGAAGATCACCAATGACGAAGGGGCAAATGAATACATAAAGCAGCCCTATCGCTCGGGCTGGTCATTATAGGAGATTGCAGCCTATGTTAAAGAAAATAAAATGGATGCTAAACATACTAAATGTGCCGCCGACAGGAGCCCAACAAATAGCGGCAATTTTATTGCTGGCCGGGTCTGTCTGGCCCGGTATCGCAAACGGCGACGTCACCTGGCTCCGCAAGAGCACTGTAACAGGTGACATGCCAATCCCGAACGATGGTGACCAACAGACGTGTTGTCTCATCCTGGATATTGATAAAGATGGGATCAACGACTTTGTCATCGGCGAGCGAACGGCAGCGCCGTCGGTCGTGTGGTATAAGTACAATGGGAAAGGCTGGGACAAGCACATTATTGAGGATACCCGCGCCAAGCCCGAGGCCGGCGGCGATTTCTGCGATATCGACCGTGACGGCGATTTGGACGTAATCTTCGGGCAGGATGCCAGCGGCAGCGCCATCTGGTGGTGGGAAAATCCTTACCCGAATTATGACAAACCCTGGACCCGCAGGTACATTAAAAACTCCGGAGCTAATAAGCATCACGACCAAACGGTCGCAGACTTCGATGGCGATGGAGATGTGGAATTCGTCTCGTGGAACCAGGGGGACAAGAAGCTGCTTCTTTTTGAGATTCCGTCCGCCCCTAGGTCGTCCGGTCCCTGGCAGTCTACCACAATTTATTCCTGGTCATCCGGACTGGAGCGAGAGGGATTCCCATCCATTCCTGTAGATATCGACCTGGATGGCAAACTCGACATCGTGGGCGGAGGCCGATGGTTCAAACATTTAATCGCCACAAATTACACCGAGAACATCATTGACGCTAATATGGCCTTCACGCAGTGTGCAGCCGGCCAGTTGGTCAAAGGCGGTCGCCCCGAGGTGGTCTTTAGTCCCGGCGATATGGATGGAGATGCAAAGTGGTACCAGTGGGACGGAAATGGATGGACAGCGCACACACTTTGTTATGTCATACATGGCCATTCATGCGAGGTAAGGGACGTTGATGGAGACGGGAACCTGGACATCCTCATCGGCGAGATGGGTAAGCCGGGCGCCGGCGACAATGCCAAGACATACATTTGGTACGGCGACGGGGGTGGCAATTTTCGCCGGACCATTGCCTCACACGGCCAGGGTATTCACGAGGGCAAGCTCGGTGACCTCGACGGTGACGGCGACCTGGATATTTTGCTCAAGCCCTATAGTCATAATGCGCCGCGCATCGATGTTCTGCTAAATTCGGGCCGGCGTTGAGTCAGATGTGGCAGCGTTTCATGGTCTGCCGGGAGTGGGGTCGGCCGGCTGCCAGCTATCAGCCAAACTCCAGGCGGCTGGATGTGCCATCGGGTCAACAATAGCCAGCGACTCGCCCCCGCCATCGGTAGTCGGATACCACCTATCACTATAGCCAAACCGCATTATCGCCGCCTCCAACGGCAAGGCCAGCTTCAGCACGATATCCTCGCCATTGTTGCTCAGGCTGCCCGAATACTGCCCGGCAACTCTGACGCCTGAGCCATACCGCAGCCGAAAAGAAGCTAAATCACCAGCCACCACCACAAATTCGCCGGGAGCAAGCCTTGCCCGCCATACGTCTGGCGGGTAAATCTGCGGGAACGTAAATTCAATGCCTTTGGTAAAACGCACGCCCGTCAGGTCGAGCGTCACATCGCCCACGTTCTGCAGCTCGACATAATCAAAGTCGTTACCCTCCGGCGAGTGATACATAAGCTCAGTAACCCGCAAGCCGTCCAGCAGGTTCAAATCGTTCTGGAAACCCAATTCACCCTCTACCCTCACCGAAACCGCATCCAACGCGACACTAATGAGAAAGTCTGAACTGGTCGTTGAAGCGTTCATCCCGTGAATGGCCAAGATATTAGCCCCGGCTTTCAAATCGCCCCTATACTGGTAAATATCAATATACGCATCAAAATCCTGAACACTCGCTTCAATAGCACTGTCGGCATGTGAGTCCCACGAAGCTGTACCCGTATAATTAGCCCTGGCTACCTCCTTGCCATTCAGGTAAGCAACAAAGCCGTCATCATATCGCACCTTCAGCATCAGCTCGTTGATGTCGGCAAGAACGTTCGCATCAACCGTAAACGGAACACGAATGTAGCAGGAATTATTCTTGCCCGATCCATACATCTGGGCCTCCGTATCGAGCGTTATCAACGACTGATAGCCGCTGTCCCTTTCATAGCCGACCCCGCCGGCACCACCTGTGCACAGCGTCCAACCTGAATCATTAAACGGCTTGCCGCCCTTCCAATCGTCACTAATAGTAATAGTGCCGGCCGGAACAAGGACTCGCTTATCGGCTCGCTCATTCACAAGCGTAGTGGTGGTAGTAATTGTTCTTACCGATGGATTTGCAACACCGGGCGTAGGCAAGGGCAGAAAGTCAAAACTATCAGCTCCATCGGGCGCCCGGCCTTGCGAGACATCCGTGGTCTGCGGGCCATAGAGAATCTTGTCGATCTCTTTTAGCTGACTGTCAAACAAGCCTATCATCCCTCCGTCGGCTGACAGACGGAAACCGACATGGCCGGGGTCATTGGAATTGTCCGCCCAGAATACCGCATAACCTCCACCTGCGATGAAGCTCAACGGCCCTATCTTGTGCTTACCGGGCTGCGTTACAGGATTATTCGTCAGGTACATACCGCTCAAGTCCACAGGATTTGCGTGCGGGTTATATAGCTCAATGAAATCCTCCTCAAATAATACCTGCCCGTTGGCAAGCCACTCGTTAATCTTCAGTGTATCGGGATTGCCCAACGGTTGAGCAATATTGGCCCCACCAAAGGTCGGCTTTGTAAGACGCCAGTTGCTTTCAAAACCAACGCGACCGATAGACAAATCCGGCAGTTGCAGGCCGAACTCGACCGAGTCGATCAGGACGCCCGACTTGTCGTATAGATATACGGCATCGCCGCCGCCATCCAGGGCAAAGCCCAGATGAATACCGGATGTCGCGGTGTTGGAGTCAGCATAAAGGACCAAATACCGGCCTGGGGTCATAATAGTGCCGGCGGGAAAAACAAACCTGCGCGGCTCAGCAGCGTTGTCACTGATGCTCATGCCGGATAAATTCAGCGAGCTTGACCCATCGTAGAACAGCTCTACAATGTCGGGGAACGTGCCCTCGTGCTCAACGGCGGAATTGTTGATCGCCAGCACCTCATTGATAACCAATTGCCGGTAGCTGGAGTCAACAGTCCAGGTACGGCAAGCAACAGCTTCCGATTCATTTTGCCAGACGCCGGCTGAATTCTTTATTATTGCATAAACAGTGTATGTGCCGTCAGCCAAGCTCGTCAGCTCAATGGGTGCGAGCGGCTGAATCGGCGTGCCGGGTAGGTCCGGCTCGGGCCGCAGGATTTCATCACTCCACGGCCCATCGTTGACTCGGTACTTGTATCCATAGATTTCCGGGCCGCCCACAGTAAGTGTGGTGCTATTTCTCCAGGTGCGTGGGGCCGGCTCACCTGAAATCGATGCCCCCGCAGGAACAAGGCCGCCCATGTCTCGTCCATTGGGGCCTGTGCCGATAGCCGGCGAAGTGGGCCGAAGCCTAAAGTCGACCCGCGGATCCGTAACACTAGTCGTATTAAATAGTTGAGGATCTTCCTGCAAATTGCCCGTCCCGGTCCATACCACCGGGTCGCCTTGAATGACGGGGAAGATCGAATTATTCATTGTGATAGATGTTGGGTGGCCTGCCCAGTCGGGGTTCTCGAACAGATGCGCGACGTCGTAGAAGATGTTGCCGTCGCCGTAGAAGCTGTCTCCCTGCCATTGCCCGGAACGCGCCTCATACATATTAACGGCTGCAACGGTGGCATGAACAATGGTATTGTTAACAGCCGTAATGAATCCGCCATCCTTCGAGAGAAGGGCATGGTCAACATCGTAAAATAGGTTGCGCACGACCGTCACTTGCGACACTTCTCCATATTCAGTACCGGTGGTGACTGCGTGCGACTTAGTTTCCCTGGGTGAGTCCATGTGCACGTGCATAAAGACGTTGCCTTCGACGTGGGCGTCAGCAGCATCCATGTCAATGCAGTCGTCACTGCCGCCTGAAAACCAATTGTTGATGAACTGCGCGATTGGGCCGGGCCTCTGACCGCCGGTAAAATCGATGATGTCGTTGTAACCGGTGGTGCTGCCGAACCAGTTACCTTCGAAAAGTGCATATCCATCGCCCGGCAATCCCCAGAAATGGACCAGCTCAGCATTGGTAAGACTCGGCAGAACACAGTTTTTCAGGATGAGCGATGAATCATCGAAAGTCAGATACTGTTTGGTGTGATTACCCCAGATAATATTATCCAGATACACCCTGGCATGATCTGCTCGTATGGCGCGCGAGCCGGAATCGCAGTACTCCATGTCTGCATAGGCAATACGATTATCCTGCTGCGTGTTCAAGAACTCCAATCCCGCCCAATTGCCCGAGCCGGGCGTCCGCGTGAAACGAATTCGCTCGTACTGCGTGCCCTCGGCGACAAGTCGCCCGTTAACAATAAGACGGGTGCCGGGGGCGAAGAACAGTGTCGTGCCCGGCTGGATAGATAGCGTGACACCGGCAGGCACGGTCAAATCGCCAACAACCTGCCACGGACCGGAAGCGGCATCCAGGACCCTATCGTCTGAAAGTGTGCCGGAAATCTGTGAAACGTTGCCATCGTCGTACCAGATGTCGATATGCCCACGCTCCAGCTCTTTGCCGGTGCCGTAAGGACCGTCGAATGCCTGGACGATGACACGATTTATGCCGGGCTTCAAAGGCAAGACGACCCTGTCTAAAGACCATTTGCCGTCTACCTGTGACCACTTAGACAGTTTTTCGTTGACCAGCACCGAGCGGGTGTTAATTGCGTTGGCTGAGCCTTTTACGTCATCTGCGGTAGCAGCAGGAATCGGCGAAAAATGATAACCATTATTCACAGGCAAATCGCTATCGACGGTCAATTGCAGAGGGATTGCCGACAGCACGTACGCGGTTCGCTGCCTGACGAACTGCTTCATGGCATCTATGCGAGCCTGTGGCGTGAATCCGCCCAGAACCTGGTCGAACAGCGGATCGAGGATTTCCGGGTTGAAGAATCCATTTATGAGGTCCAGAAACGCCTGGTAGTACAGAGGGACGACATCCGGATGGTTGAAGAACCGTCTCAATCCATCGACCCCGTTGGCCCCTGCCACGCCGGTAACGATCGAGAAAATGCTCTGATCGATGTTGCCGCGGCTGTTTCCTTCGCCCAGGACCGTATCCAGATCGTGCGGAATCAGCACAAAGCGAGGATCGGCGGTGCCGCGGTAGATGAAATAGTCGTCTCCCATGCCGCGGTTCAGCCCCGTCTCGTAGTTCATCAGGAGCGAGTCAAGCGCGATATATCGCAGCCACTGCGGAACGTTGATGACCTTACCGACGTCCTGCAAGTACGTGGCGTCGGGTGCATTGTTCAGCACGTCCAGCATGTGAATGAGATCGGACCAGTCGTCCTGTGCTTCGTTGTTGGCCTTGAAGTACCGGTTCCGGTACGTGTTGGGGTTGGCGCCTTCGTAGCGCAGGTCGGCTTCCTGGCCACCCCCGTCCGTACGGAAGCACGTATAGAGGTTGCCGTTAGGATCGTCGGGGAAGTGTTTGTCGGCAAAGTCGTTGTTGAATGCCTCCAGGCGAGCGTAGACGCCATACATGGGACTACCTGTGTAGGCGAGGTTGGCGCCATTAATCCGCAACTGGGCGGGCGTCGTCTCCGCGGCAACCAGGCCCGCCATGCGAAAGACTGCGCTGCCGATGATTTGGGCGTGCGTGTACCGGCAGTTGAAGCTGATGGCGCCAACGTCTTTCCACGGTCGACTGTGCGGGAAATTGACATGGTAGTTGTTGGGCGGTCCGGTGCGCGTACCATGGCCGCGATTGCGGATACCTACGTTGTAGCGGAGTTCTATGCCTGTCCCATCGATGCTAATGAACGTGCCGTTCATCTGTGCATCGCTGTCCTCTTCCCCGTTGCTGCGGCTGCCGATTAAGGCCAGCTCGGCACGCTCTTTCTCGGTCATAACCAAATAGTAAACCGGCTGACTGCCAGGAATCCAAGGAGCACCGGCGTCAAACGAAGCATCGACCCAGTATAGTGCATTTGTCGCCTGCTGCGGGACATTATCCACCAGGCTTGGCGCAGGCCAGGTCCGTGCATTTGAGCCGGCGTCAGACGCCTCGATGTAAAATTCAATTATCGCACCATCCGGCTGAGCAGGTATCTGGGCTCCATAGACCCTGTCACCTGAATCACCGTCGCCGTGCCGGCCGTCGTCGAACATATTCAGCTTGGCAAAAGCGGGCTGACCATCGACGCGACAGTTCAGCGTTACAGTCAGCCCGGTTGTCTGTTCGTCTATTATTCGGGCGGTAACTGTTACAGCATCGTTAGGACCGGGAATAATCGGAGAATGTGCAACGTCAAGTATCAATGGTGCGACATCGTTGGCTGCAACGGAGTTGGCTCGGCCGGGCGTGCCGTTGTTGACGTTGCTCGCAGCCCAGTTCTGCCCGTATTCATTAGGCATCGCCGGGTTAATTAGCTCCAGCGATTTGCCGCTGCCATCGTGCGCATCAGACCATTCCCAGCCACGATGACTACGATCTACCGGGCCAAGCTGACGCACCGCCCAATCGCCCTCATCGGCATAGTGAATCCAGTCGATCCTTACCCCGGTAGCATCCACCAGCTCAATCGCCTCACCCATATTGCTTAAACGCCCGTCCCAGCCGCCTACCACGTTGCTTACACCCGGATACTTGGCGATAAATACGTTTACGTCCGCAGCCACTACAAGATACTGCCCCGCACCCAGGACTACCTGCGGAAAGGTAAAGTCCACCCCATCGCTTAATCCCCACCCGGAAAGGTTAACCGATTCCGCCCCCCGGTTGAACAACTCGATATACTCCTGCCCTATGTTCTCCGGCGTATTTAAGGCGTGGTAGGGATGATACATAACCTCATTGATGACAACCTCGACAGGCTCAGCGGTGTTGGGCCTTCCCGGAGTAGAAGCACGAAAAACCCGCCAGTTGTCACTGCCATCAGGCAGGCGACCATAAGATTCATTGCCGTTCTGCGGGCCAAAGGCGATACTGTCTATCAAGCTTCCGCCGGCATCGTACAGGCCGATCTGCTCGCCGCCAGCACTGAGTTTGAAGCTGGCGTGCAGTATCCCTTCGCTGGCCTCTTCATCAGCCCAAATCAATAAGTACCCGTGTGATGAAATGGTAGTTAAGGAAGGATTAGTATCCGGAACCCGCCATCTGCCGGCAGAGGTCAGATTGTCCGCAAGGTACATCCCGCCTATATCGACGGCCTCATCCCCATAGTTGTAAATCTCGATCCAATCGTCGTAATCACCATAGGGGTCCAGGATGCTGCCGTCATTTTTGGCCATGAACTCATTGATGACCAGCGTGATTTGGCCGGCCCTTGTCAGCCAGTTCTCAGCCAGCAGGGCAAAGTCTGTCAGGTTGACGCCATTGATGCCGTCCAGGTTGGCAGGCGTGGGCGAGGAAACCAGCCATTGATGGGCAAGAATCTCAAGGTCCTGTGAATTGACTTTGCAGTCCCCGTTTAGGTCTCCGGTGGGACAGCGCCGTGCACCCGCTGAAGCGACTAAGGACAATGTCAACGCAAGCAGCAACGGCATTTGTTTCATCAGTCTGGACGTACTGTACAACCTCCCCCCCTCCACCAAAGGCGCTCTTGGTTTGCCCGGTGCAGTATTACCTTGGCAAGATGGTCATCCAAAAACCCTGATTGTTCGCAACATAAATCTTGTTTATTTTAGCACTTAGGGTTGATCGAGTCAATCCGTCAGGGGTAAATGACAGCGTAATTTCCCGGCGCAAGATTCTTGTATCGCAGTAGCATCTTGCTCGGTTAGCCGATGCTGGATGCCCGAGCGAGAATTGGGAATCAGCAGTCGAGCCGGCGGCACCTCGATACTCGATGTTCGCTTTGCTGCCCCGGCCTGGCCGTCATTCGAGCCTCCAGATGCAGCCCAGACCAATGCCCCAGGCATCGCCGGTAAACTGGTACTCGGCGTAAAGTGAAGCATTTCGGACTACGTCCCACAGTGCACCGCAATAGCCGCCAAATTCAGATTCTTCTGTGACATCGTGCGAGCATATTAAGCGTCCCTGTGGTTCTGGTACATCCAGGAACCAGCTGCCCTTGATGTCGAGGTCGCCTCTGACAAAGAGCCAGAATGGGCCGCCATAAATGCAAAGACCGTCTCTGACCTGCCAGGTGGGCCCGGTGGCGATCTGGATTTCCCGCCAGTCAAGTTCCATTTTGCCGGATAGTCTTTCGACAGGATCCTTTGGATTCTGCCAACTCAGGCTGCTCCGACCAGGGTCTACCCAAGTTACCTGGAACAACCCCCCCCAAGAAAGGTTGCCTTTCTGGCAAAATGTCGCCTTCGTTCCAAAACCCCAGGCAAATCCGCCGCCGCCATTGAAGTCGAAATAGTGCTCGCAGTACGGGCAAGTACCGGTGAACTCTATCGGGCCTATTTGGTCTTTGGCATCAGCGACACCCAGGCGCACAAATACGTCCACATTCTCGCGGACGCCATAACCCAGACTGCCGAAGAACATATCCGACTTAAGGTCCTTGATTTTGAACCTGGCAGAAGACGTGAACGGATTGTCCCACCAGAGCGGGTCGTAGGCTTCTGTGCACTGGCCGCATGTTCCCAGATCTATTTTTTGGTGAGCATACTCGAAATCCACTACCCACCGATGGTGTCCCACCAAGGCCCTCGGAGGGCCCATTGGACTGCCGGCCAAAGCAGCCGAGCAGTACAAACCCAGTGCTACGGACGCCAGAGTTAACACTAATATTCTCTTTTGCATAAGTCGGCCCTTTCCCGTGTGTTAAATTGAAAATTGTCAATTTACAATTGGTTTTGCTTGAGCCACTCTGGTAATTTAGCCTATACGACCTGCGTGACCAAATCAAGCAAAATCCTGCCGGGCCTGATTGAAGGCGCACACGAGCAAGCAAGGTTGGGCTGCGAATTCCTGCGGCACATAGAAGGAACCCGCATTACCGTGCACATCCTTAATATAAGGAAAAGCTACAGCAGCAGGTTTACGCCATCTCGGCTGTAGCAAGGCACTGGGCAGGCTGAGCACCGGAATCCTATGGGAGGTTCTCCAGGTCGGCAAGGTCCTGGTGTCTGCCGGAGGCCTTTTTGTTGATCTTCAGGTGATTTAGGCTAATCAGGTTGACTTTCACGCCGTCCAGTACGTCCACTACACGCTCAGCGTAGCATTGGCTGAAATCAACGCCGGAAACCGTCGTGGCGATCTCTATTCTGACAGGCGGCACGCCCAGGCGGATGATTTGCCATTCTTTAAGGAACAATTCCGGCGATAAATTGGGGGGATCGAAGCCAAACTCTTTCAGAACAGCAACTATCCTATCTGCGTTGACTGGATTCATAGCAGTCCAGACATCCATATCGGCGGTGGCTCGCGGATAGCCATGGTAACCGACCGCATATCCACCGATTAGCAGGTACTCAACCTTATGAGCGTTGAGCAACTTCAAGAACTCTTTGAAGTCGCATGGCAGATGGATTGTAGCCATAGATAATTTGTCGCATCAGCTCAACGGCTTGCAGACGCTCGTAAGGCGTCTTGGAAAGCCAATATGATTTCTCATCTGATTCGTCAAAAAGCGATGCTAATGTAAAGGCCGTTCTTTGTACCTTTGGAAAACCGAGTCTGTCCATAAGACAACTATACCAGAAAAAGATAGCTATGTAAACAATCCGGCAAGCTGAAAGGGGGCGTAAAATGGTCATAAATTGACATCACTCAAAAAATAGGGTACAAAATACAAAACACGACTCACGAGCTATGAGCCACGAATTATGAACATAATCGCGATAGACATCGGCAATACAAACATTGCGATCGGCCTTTTTCTGGCCGGCAACGAGCAGTTTATTAAGTCAATTCCGGGCCAAGACCGGGTTGAGTTAACCGCCTGTCTGCAATCGGCCTGGGAGAAAGTCCCGGTCGCCCAGAGCTCCAAAGAGGAAAAACGCGACGGCGTTATCGTCGTCAGCAGCGTAAAGCCCGCCTGGACCGAATTTATCCAAGAGATAGTAAAGGATAATCTGGGCGAAAAAATATACATTATAGGTAAAGACATACCGCTGCCGATGCCCGTGTGGCTGGATGAGCCTGCCAAGGTCGGCACCGACCGAATAGTCTGCGCGGCAGCGGCTTACGCTGTAGTTGAAGACGCGGTAGTCGTTGCCGATTTCGGCACCGCTGTCACCATCGACCTGGTGGATGAACACGGAGTCTTTCAGGGCGGCGTTATATGTCCGGGCTTTGAGATCAGCGCCCAGGCTCTTAAAGATAATACCGCTCAACTTCCCAAAGTAACCGTCACCAGGCCGAAAAGCCCCTACGGCAAAAACACCGCCGATGCCATAAATTGCGGACTGTACTACTCCATTATCGGGGCGTTGGAAGAAATCATCAGACGTTACGCCGAAAAAATTGGCAGATGGCCGCAAACAATCATTACCGGCAGCGGGGCCGGCATCATAAAAGACGACTGCGACTTCATCGACAAGTATGTGCCCAACCTGGTCGTCAAAGGCATCGTCCTGGCCTACCAAAAGTACATCGAAGCAAAAATCGAGCTTACCTCCGAGCCATGAGCACTTTGGCTGCAGTAATGACCGACAAGGGCACGGGGGCGATAGCAACTATCCAGCTTTTCGGCGATTCAGCCGAAGCAGTCCTAAAAAAAATATTCAAGCCAACGGACGCCAAGTCAACCACATTCAGAACCGGCAAAATACTGCTGGGCACAATTAACGACGGCTCTGAGACGATCGACCAGGTTGTTATCGGCTGTGAGGCTGATAACTGCTTTGCGATAAACTGCCACGGCAATCCGCTCATAGTCGAGATGATAATGGAACTGCTGCGGCGATGCGGCGCAGAGCTTGTGACCGCCGAGCAATTATTGGCTAAGTCGCTCCAGAGGCAAGAACCCATCAACACAATCGCACTGGAAGCCAAACTGGCCTTGCCAAAGACCAAAACACTCGATGGCGCCAAAATAATCACAAATCAGATCGAGGCGGGTCTGGGCAAAAAAGTCACTGAGTGGCTACGGGACATAAACGCCATCCCTCTGAAGCAGATCAAAGCCCAGGCCTGGCAAATACTGAATAATAGCGTCCCCGCGAGGCTGATTATTGCCGGCTGCAAATCAGCGATAATCGGCCCACCAAATACCGGCAAGAGCACGCTGCTTAACTGTCTGAGCGGCCGGCAAAAGGCCATAGTCACTGACGTCAAGGGCACGACCCGTGATTGGGTCTCGGCACAATGCCAGATTCCGCCTCTTGCGCTGGAGCTGTTCGATACAGCCGGACTCGATGAAAGACTCGCAGCCGCCTCTAAAGACGCTATTACAAAAGCTGCTCAGAAAAAGAGCCTGGAGATTTTGGAGCAGGCGGATTTGATCCTGCTCGTTCTTGATAATAGCCAACCCGCAGATCAGCTTGAGCTGCAGCTTGTCAAAAAAATCGCCAAGAAAAGAGTTTTGACTATTTTGAATAAATCAGATTTGCCCTGCGCACTGGACATCACCGAGCTGCCACAGACTTTGGCCAACACAGTCCAAATAAGCGCAGAGCTCGGCACCGGCCTGGAAAAGCTGGCGGAGAAAGTCCTGCAGGTCTGCGGCGTCGCCGATTTTGATTTGCGCCAGCCGGTCTGCGTAACCAGCCGACAGGAAAACCTGCTCAAGAAATTGAAGAAGGCCAGATCCAAATTTGAGGCCTCTTCAATTGTAACCGAGTTGTTGAACGGACCGATAGATTGAGATTGCTTCGTCTGCCTATGGCAGACTCGCAATGACGTAGGGCGTAATGTCATTGCGAGGAGCGCAGCGACGAAGCAATCTAAATCCCAGAGACAGAAAATGAATCAATATTGGGTGTACATAATGACAAATGTGCGCAATACAGTGCTGTACACCGGCGTTACAAATAATCTTCGCAAAAGAGTCGCCGAGCATAGAGGTAAGAAAGGCTCGAAATTCACGAGCAAGTATAACGTCGGAAAACTGGTCTATTATGAAAGTTTCTCCCACATCTGGGATGCCATCGCCGCCGAAAAGAAAATCAAGGCAGGTTCACGTGCCAAAAAGATTCTGCTAATAGAAAGTACGAATCCTCAATGGAATGACCCATATGACGAGGCGTTAGAGTGAGATTGCTTCCCCCCTCGGCTTCGCTTAGGGCTAAAGGCTCCGTGCGCTTGCAATGACCCGCCCATCATGTCATTGCGAGTCCGCCGGAGCGGACGACTAAGCAATCTCAGCCGTAAGTTTTTAGATTGCTTCGCTCCGCTCGCAATAACACCGCGGGGCTGTCATTGCGAGTCCGCCGAAGGCGGACGCGGCAATCTCTTCATCGTTGCACCGCGCTTAAAGTTGCCATGCCAGGCGCTCGGTGTATAATTGTGCAGCATGACCACGGAGAATGAAAAACTGACGCCGGCGATGAAGCAGTTCCACCAGTTCAAGCAAAAGTATCCTGACTGCGTTCTGTTTTTTCGCATGGGCGATTTCTACGAGACTTTCTACGAAGACGCCGAGACCTGCTCAAAAGTTCTCGGCCTGACCCTTACCAGCCGAAGCAAAGGCGATAATCCCATCCCGCTGGCGGGCGTGCCATATCACGCTGTCGATGGGTATCTAAAAAAAATGCTGCAAGCTGGCTATAAAGTTGCTGTCTGTGAGCAGGTCGAAGACCCCAGGACCGCAAAGGGCGTCGTCAAGCGAGACGTAATTCGTATCGTCACTCCAGGGACACTGACCGATGACATGCTGCTGGAGGCAAAAGAAGATAATTTCCTCTGTGCGGTAAGCCTGGGCACAAAATCGACTGCGGCAATTAGCTGGGTGGATATTTCGACCGGCCATTTT
Organism: uncultured Pirellulales bacterium; assembly: GCA_964567045.1. GTDB lineage: Bacteria > Planctomycetota > Phycisphaerae > Sedimentisphaerales > Anaerobacaceae > JAFNGF01. The sequence goes on from CAZMLE010000002.1 coordinate 41,255, forward strand.
TTCGTCCAGGAGCTGCCGGAGAAAAACCTGCTCGATGAGCTGCTCCGGCTAAACCCCGCTGAGTGTTTGCTGCCGGATAAACGTGGTGAATTATTTGAAGCCGAGACCAGAAAACTCGCCGCAGACATAACCCAATTAACCAAAGCTAGCGTAACCGAACGCCCTGCCTGGTATTTCGACCCTTATCAGGCAAGACAACGCTTGCTGAAGCATTTCGGCACCGCCACGCTCGAAGGCTTCGGCATCGGCGACCACGATTATGGCCTGATCTGCCCCGCTGGCGCCATTATCGAATACCTTAATGAAACGCAAAAAACTACGCTCGGCCATATCCAGAGTCTGAAAAAAATCAATCGTCAGAGTTTCCTGCAGATCGACCAGACCAGCCTGCGAAGCCTGGAGATCCTGCGAACCATCCGCACCGAGAGCAAAAAGGGCTCGCTGCTGGATTGCCTGGACGAAACCGTAACAGCGGCGGGCGGCAGAATGATGCGGGCCTGGCTATGTATGCCCTTGTGTGACCTCGGCACCATCGAGCTGCGCCAGGACGGCGTAGAAGAGCTCAAGAGCGCCGACTCCAGACTCACCGATATTCGCAAGCTGCTCTCAGCCATAGCCGACACCGAGCGAATCGTCGCTCGCATCAGCACGTTCAGGGTCACGCCGCCAGACTTGGTCGCTCTTGCAGAAACGCTGCGACAGATACCTCATCTGCGGGAAATCCTGCAGGGATTTACCGCCGACCTGCTTGTACAACTGGCAGGGCGATGCGACAGTATGGACGAATTAGCAGAACTGCTCGAGCGTGCAATCGAGCCGGATTGTCCCTCCCATCTTCGCGATGGCGGCGTAATACGAGACGGCTTCTCGCAAGAGCTTGACCGCCTGCGCTCAATCTCCAGAGATGGACAGTCCTGGCTGCGGCAATATCAAAAACAGCAGATCGAGCGGACCGGCATCGGCAATCTGCGAATCGGCTACAACCAAGTCTTCGGCTATTATATTGAAGTCACTCGCTCATCCGCGGATAAAGTGCCCGCCGACTATGTCCGCAAGCAGACAATCAAGAATGCCGAACGCTATATCACCGAGGAGCTTAAAGAATACGAGACCCAGGCTCTGGGTGCCGAAGAAAAATCGCTGGAATTGGAACAGCAGCTATTTGACGAGCTCCGCCGCCACGCGGCCCAATACATAAGTAGACTTCAGGCGCTGGCCGATACCCTGGCTCAGTGCGATTGCCTTGCCAGCCTTGCGTATCTTGCTAAGCGGCGAAACTACATCCGTCCAAAAATAACCGAGGGCAGGGAGCTTATCATACGCGAGGGAAGACATCCGGTTCTGGCTGAAACGCTCGGACCGGAATTTGTGCCCAACGACGTCCAGCTGGGCAACGGGGCCGGCGACATCCTTGTTATCACCGGTCCCAATATGAGCGGCAAAAGTACTTATATCCGGCAGGTTGCGCTTCTTGTCTTGATGGCGCAGGCCGGCTCGTTCGTACCCGCCAAAGACGCGCAGATTGGCTTGGTCGACAGAATCTTTACCCGCGTCGGTGCATCCGATGAGCTTGTCCGCGGCCAATCTACGTTCATGGTCGAGATGACCGAGACAGCCAATATCATAAATAACGCCACGGGCAAATCGCTTGTTATTCTTGACGAAGTTGGCCGCGGCACCAGCACCTATGACGGCCTTGCCCTTGCCTGGGCGATCACCGAGCACATTGCGACAAACATGAAATGCCGGACGCTTTTTGCCACGCATTACCACGAGCTAACCGAATTGGCCGACCTATTTGCGAACATCAAAAATTGCAACGTGGCGGTGCGCGAGTGGATGGACGAGGTAGTCTTTTTACACAAGATTTTGCCCGGCGGAACCGACAAAAGCTACGGCATCCACGTTGCAAAGCTGGCCGGCGTGCCGAAATCTATCGTAAAGCGCAGCGCCGAAATCCTCGAAGAGCTCGAATCTACTTTCGCCAAAGAAGCCACCAGCGACCGCCTCGCCCGGCACAAAACAAAACAGCCGGACGAGAACCTGCTCTTTGTGGAAAAACACAAATCAGTACTGGAAAAGCTCGCCTCCACCGACATCAATAGGCTTACCCCAATAGAAGCCATAAACTTGCTAAGCCAAATAAAGAACCAGATGGAGGAAAGATCGTAGTCCCATTGAAATGATCGAAAGGCAAAGGAACCTAAAAGAATTCGCACTTGCCCTGCTTGTGGATAGTTGCATAGTTTTTGTATAATTCACGTATCTGATATGTTCGGAACAACAGGATGAAAGAAAAGAGCTGGCTGTGGCTATGATCAGCGACGATCTTCTTAACAAAGTAAAGCACCGATTAGTCCACGGCTTTCACCCTGACAAAATCATCCTCTTCGGCTCTCAGGCAAGAGGTACAGCCGATAACCGGAGCGATGTTGACATCCTCGTTATTTGCCGCTTCCAGGGCAAACGTCGGCAGTTGATGCTGGAAATGGATAGGGTCTTAAGCGACCTGGAGTATGCGTTTGACATACTGATTTCAACTCCCGAAGAATTCCAAAGAGATCGCTTCATTCCGGGCACAATAAGCAGGTATGCCGAAAAGGAAGGAAAAGTGCTCTATGAAAACGCCCAGTGATGAAATCCTGCATAAAGTCGGTCAGTGGCTTGCCCTTGCCGATGAAGATTTACAACTGGCGACTTACGCTTTGAAGATGCGACAAAAAGCACGGCCGTTTCGGTTGATTGCTTATCACGCTCAACAATGCGCAGAAAAGTGCCTCAAGGCATTTTTGGTCTATCATAACGTAGATTTCCCTTACACACATAACATTAGGAGACTGTTGAAACTATGCGAGAAATACGCAGCGTGGGCGGAAAAACTCAAAGATGCTGAGGAACTGACCCAGTATTCTATTACAGCTCGCTATCCCGGCCAAGCCGAAGAAGTGACATCGCAAGAGGCCCAGCGCACTGTCTCACTTGCCCGGCAAGTCCGCAATCAGGTGCGGGCCGGACTTGAAGAGCTTGGCTTGAAGCTGCCAAAGCAATCTTGATTAGGAGGCATTTAGCCGCCGCTGGCACGGCGACGGGTATACTTACTGTACTGTGTCAAGAAAGGGGAAGTACTATGAACACGGGTCTGAAATCAAAACTGGCGGTCCTCTGCGGCCTTTTGCTGCTGCAGGCCGGCTGCTCAGAGGTCGAAATCACCGGCAGACAACAGTTCAATATCGTGCCCGATTCAATGATAAACTCGATGAGCTTTCAATCCTACGGCGAATTTCTCGCCCAGCATAAACTCAGTAGCAACGTCCAGCAGACCCAGATGGTCAAGCAGGTGGGCAGCCGAATCCGAACCGCCGTAGAGCGATACTGCCTGGAGAACTACTGCTCGGAGAAGCTGGAAGGCTACCAGTGGGAATTTAACCTCGTCGAGGACCCCAACGTCAACGCCTGGTGTATGCCGGGCGGAAAGGTCGTGGTCTATACGGGCATATTGCCGGTTACGCAGAATGAGGCCGGGCTGGCGGTGGTTATGGGCCACGAGATCGCACACGCCTTTGCCAAGCACGGGGCAGAGAGAATGACGCAGGGCCTACTGGTAGATTTTGGCGGCATGGCTCTATCGAAAGCTATGGAAACCAAGCCCGCCCAGACGAAAGAGCTTTTCATGCTGTCCTACGGCTTAGGCACGCAGGTGGGCGTTTTGCTTCCTTATAGCCGGCTGCACGAGAACGAGGCGGATCGCCTGGGTCTGATATTTATGGCTATGGCCAGCTATAATCCTGATGAGGCCGTCACTTTTTGGCAGCGAATGGCCGCTGAGAACAAAGGCCCACGTCCGCCGGAGTTCTTGAGCACGCATCCAGCCGGCGAAACCCGCATCCAGAACCTCCAGACCATCATCCCCGAAGCTATGCAATATTATCGAAAACAATAAGTAAAAAACTCTACAAGATTCTAAACGTTTGAAATTGTAAATTAACAAATGAAAACTTAAATTATTAAATGATATAAATGTGAGATTGAATATAAATATACGCTCTATTAATCATTTGGAGCTTGTATAGCGACCAAATGATTGTAGAATATGTTTTTCTAATTTTTCTTTCAATTCTCCTTCGCTTTTCCATACTAATATGTTTCGATGTTCCAAATCAAAATGGACTCGTTTAAAATCGTCATCGGCATTTGCAAAAGAATCTTTCCTACATGTCAAAACAACAGCAATATCAAGACCGTGTGCGAAACCAACTTCGTAATAAACACTTTGCCGATTATATGTAAGGTCAGCTACCATAAATCTGCTTCGTCGTATATTGTCATATATTCGTACATCGATAATGTCTTGATGAGGATCGAGATCAACAAAATATGGCTCATAGCCTAAATCTTTTAATGTTCCAGCTATAGTGCTTCTGGCTAAATCAAGTTCTGGAGTAATACATGAAGCTACAAATATGATGGGCCCAGTTTTAGCAGATTGTCTAATGTTTTCTACACGCTGAAAGCCTTGCTCTGTTAATCTGAATGAACGTGTTGTCGTATTAGCATCCTGTTTTATGTAACCATTTTCAGAAAGCGTGTCCAGAATCAAAATCGCCTCATTGTCATCTAGAGTCGGTACTATATATCTATCTGTAGCCCAAGTAAATTCCGCGCCAAACTTATCTGAGCGAGTCGCCATGTTATAAAGGGTCTGTTCGTACTTTTGAATTGGACTTAACTCAGTTTTATATAAAGCTATTGCTTGTTCAAGAAGCAATATCCGGTTTGGACTTTGTTCTCCAGCAACTTGCTTACCAAAGAAACTGACAATTCCTTCTATCGCACGAAAACCCGAAGAATCATGGGTTTCGTAAAGATATCGACTTATGCGTTTGAGTAACAATGGATCTTTCTTCAGATAATCTTTGTAGAATTGTATAAAACCGTATGTGAGGTTATATATTCCATGGACTGGACAGTTATATTGGACACAAGAACTTCCGCCTATTTCATTAGGTATTACACCATCACAAAATGGGCATTTCGACAAATCCTTGTTATCAGCGGACATTCCTATCAACTCCTTTGATTCCGTAAATAAATGCTGTTGTTCGCTTTACCTCTTTAAAATAATCCAGATAGTAATTTCTGTCAAACCAAATCCCTTCCCAAGGCCCGGCCGATTCGTATTTCGTGACTCGTCGCTCGTGACTGGGGATTCGTAGGAAAAGTGGATTCCCGCTGGAGTTTAGCCCGTATTTTGATGCGGGGCGGGAATGACGGCCATCATAGTCCGGAAGATAAAGATCAGCCATGCGAACTTATCTGTACTTGGCAATTCCATATTCGCGCCACCACGCGATTGTCCGCCTCAGACCTTCCTCAAATGGCGTCTGGGCCTGGAATCCGAAAAGCTCCTTTGCACGGCTGGTATCAAGACAGCGTCTTGGCTGACCGTCTGGTTTTGAGATGTCCCAAATTATTCTTCCAGTAAAGCCGGTCAACAACTTTATTTTCTCGGCTAAGTCTCCTATCGTGATCTCAAACCCTGCTCCGAGGTTAACGGGCTCATGGCCATCGTATCGTTGTGCAGCCATAACTATTCCGCGGGCCGCATCCTCGACATACAAAAATTCTCTGCTTGCAGAGCCCGTGCCCCACAAGGTGACGCTTTCTGACCCGCTGTCAAGAGCGTGGCAAAATTTACGTATCAGTGCTGGTACAACATGGCTCGTTTCAAGATCGAAGTTGTCACCGGGACCATACAAATTGACCGGCAGCAGGTATATCCCATTTAGCCCATACTGGTCACGATATGCCTGCAGCATGACGAGCAAGGCTTTCTTGGCTATCCCGTAGGGAGCGTTGGTTTCTTCAGGATAGCCGTTCCAAAGGTCTTCTTCTTTGAAAGGTACGGGTGTAAATTTGGGATACGCGCAAATGGTGCCTATTTGGAGGAACTTCTTGATTCTGCGAATCCTGGCGTGCTCGATAAGGTGCAGCCCCATTGCCATATTTGCGTAGAAAAACCGGCCAGGATTCTCGCGATTTGCCCCGATTCCCCCGACTTCGGCAGCTAGGTGGAACACTACGGTTGGATTCATGTCGTCATACATCTTGACGACATCTTCTTCTTTTGTGAGATCATAATCCGATCTGAGAGGAATCAGCAAGCTCTCGCTTCGGGCACCAAATTTGACCAGCTCTTTTTGAAGATACCTCCCCAGGAACCCAGCACCCCCGGTGACTACAATCCGTTCTTTGGAGAAATCTATCAATCTGTATTCCTCCCCGTCGTAGTTGCCTTTCTGCCGTTCTCAACAAGAACTTTCTCTTGCTTGGCTAATGCCCAATCTGCTTCGACCATCATTTCAAGCAGCTCTCCGAAACGAACTGTGGGCTGCCAATTCAAGAGGCGCTTGGCCTTGGAAGCATCACCACATAGTACATCTACTTCCGCAGGACGGAAATACCGCGGGTCAGTTTCTGTGTGCTTTTCCCAGTCAAGGCCGACATAGCGGAAGGCCAAATCCAGAAACTCCCGTACCGAGTGCGTCTCGCCGGTAGCAATGACGTAATCGTTGGGTTCTTCCTTTTGTAGCATCAGCCACATGGCCTGCACATAATCACCGGCAAATCCCCAGTCCCGCTTGGCGTCCGGGTTACCCAGGTATAGCTTGTCCTGCAACCCTTCCTTTATCCGTGTAGCTGCACGTGTGATTTTGCGTGTAACAAACGTCTCACCACGGCGTGGTGACTCGTGATTAAACAATATTCCGTTGCAACAGAACATTCTGTAACTCTCGCGGTAATTTATTGTCTGCCAAAAGCTATATACCTTGGCACAAGCATAAGGACTTCGTGGATGAAACGGCGTAGTCTCCTTCTGAGGCATTTCGGTAGCTTTGCCGAACATCTCGCTGGACGAAGCCTGATAGAACCGTGCCTGCAGGCCGGTGTCGCGTATAGCCTCTAAGAGCCGCACCGTACCGACAGCATCAACCTGAGCAGTATAAACAGGCTGGTCGAAGCTTACGCGCACATGCGATTGAGCGCCGAGATTATATATTTCGTCCGGCATGACGTTTGTTAGTATCTGTCGCAGGCCAATCCCGTCTGTTAGGTCACCATAGTGAAGGAATATCGCTGTGCCTGGCTTGTGCGGATCCGTATACAGGTGATCAATCCTTTGTGTGTTGAACGAGCTTGACCTGCGGACTATACCGTGTACTTCATAGCCTTTGCTGAGCAACAGTTCGGCCAAATAACTGCCATCCTGGCCGGTAATACCAGTAATCAGAGCTCTTTTAGCCATCCCAAAAATTCCTCCTATCAGTGATTAGTCGTGACTTGGCAGACAGAACCACCTGAGGTTTCTCAAATAAGCAATCTCCTATCATACGGGTAACAACTGTTCATAATGCTACCACACCCAATTGTATAATGCAAGCTGCGTGGCTATACCCACAGGGTCTTTCAATTCTGCGACTTTGCCCTCAGTTTGGAGTTGTCAGAATATCATAGGCTTCAGGGAAAGCCTGGAAAACAAGGTCGGACTGAACGGATTCGGCCGGTTCATGCCTCAGATTACCGAGAACTGAAAGGCCCTGGCTATACGCACACACCCCAGAAGCAGGAGGTTATTTTGGTAAAAGGCTTGACAAGCCACCAGCAAGCATGTTGTACTATTTACTGCGCGGTGAGGTTGGTTAGAAATGTTGTAATCGTTCACAGCGAAAAACTGGCGTCTTCATGTCATTGCGAGGCCGTTAGGCCGAAGCAATCCTAACCTCGCGTAGCCCAGAGACTGCCGTGCTCGGCTCTGCCTCGCTTGCAATGACCAAAAATGGCCAAAATTTGACATGTTACCCCGTGAACGATTACAAAATGTTTATCCAGGAGCTGAACTTTTGCAAAAATGCTCAACCACGGGAAAAATCCATCCAGGAAGTTTGCGCTTTGCACACGGATAGCTGTTCAAAAAAGCAATTTGGTGTAGCTCACATGGCTGAGGCTGAAACATCGGTGTCGCCCTCGGTTTTACCCTAAAACTGTAAAAGTTGAGCGGTTACTCTAAAGAAGCAAAAAGTGTGACCAGAAGAATAATAACCAAGAAAGAGCCAAGAAATTGCCTGAGAACAGATAGGGCACACCAGCAAATTAAGGCTCGCAAATACCTGGCAGTGGTTGATAAATCTTTTTGTTGTTGGGCTTATCCATTCAACTTGATAAAACGAATAGATAAGCTCATACATGCAGGGGAAATTCTTAGAGGTGATGATACCTGCTGCGTGTCTCGTGTTTTGTGGAACGATAAAAACGCAGTAGTTAGAAAATATAATCACAAAGGGCTTGTTTATTCACTGTTTCGCACTCCTATGGGATCGCGAGCACGTCGTGACTGGTTTAATGCGCATCGGCTTGAGAAACCGGACATAGCTGCGCCGAGACCGCCGGCCTACATTGAGGAACGTAGAGAAATGCTCATTTGGAAATCCTATTTTGTAAACGAATATATTGAGGGGCGAAGAATTTGTGACTTGCTGGGTCAGAGTGATGTCACTTGAAACACGCTCTCGAAAAGCATTAGGCAGATTTAGACCCGACAATAAAGTTCTTAAGGGTAGCACACATCGGGCCGATTTGATACATTCCCGCCGCTTCCGTCACTGGGAATGTATCCCTATGAGTGCCTAATGGGGTCTAAATCTGTTTCGCTCACAACTGGGAGATCCGAAAGTGACAAGCCTATATCATTTTCCATCAAACACAAGTTATGTCTGGCACTTAAAAGTTATTGTAGAGGTCGATCTTGGGAAAGCTGAGTTCCGCCAAGAACTTTGCTGACGATTTTGACAAGACGCAATTCGGGAAGTGGGAAATTCTCATTCGAAGAAGCTTTCCGAAAGAGGAAATTGCGAAATTGCTTTCTCTGATTGACCCGGCGACTCAAGGGAGTGATCGACCTGTCGAGGTCCCCTCCTCAGAGCACACACGTGTGTTCAAATGCAATGTCTGTATTAATGGTACCAGGTATTTCCTGTATCTGAAGCGGCACCTTTGCCGCTCAGCGTGGGATTTTCTGAAACAGTTCTTCCGTCCCAGCCGCGCAAAGCGTGCCTTCAATGCTTCAATAATGTTGCAAAAGAATGGTTTCGATGTCCCTGCTCTTGTCGGTTTGTTCGAACGCCGAATCGGTCCTTTTCTTATAGAGGATTTGCTGATAACTGAGGATGTCGAGCACGCCAAGCCGATAGTAGAGTATTTTAGGGATATATATCGTGCCTCCGATACGGATACGCTATTTTGCAGACGCAAACTGATCAAAAGCTTCGGTGAAACAATTGGCCTAATGCATGCCAAGGGTATTTTTCACGGGGATTTGCAGTTGGGTAACGTATTTGCAAGACAAGAGGAGAGCACTTGGCGGTTCTTTTTTCTTGACAACGAACGAACGAAAATGTTTGAGAGGCTACCCGCTCGGCTGCGCTTAAAAAATCTCGTACAGCTTAATATGTTTCGGGAGAATATTCACAATACCGACCGCATGAGATTTTTCAGCAGCTACCGGGCTCAGAATGCAAGGCGCATAAAGAGGGACAAGTCTCCGATTAGAAAAGTCCTCAAGAAGACGAATTCGCGCTTAGAAAATAAGAGAAGACCAAATAGAAACATGAGAAAATATCATCGAACAAATGTAAGATACCTCCGCATTAGCACAGGTAGATGGCTTGCTGTATTTGACAGAAGCTTTTGTCAAGGAGCAGACCAACTTGAGTTTGTAAGAAGAATAGATGAGCTAATGGATAAGGGAGAGCTTCTTAAAAAAGGCAGTACTTGCTTTGTGTCCCATTTCATGTGGAACAGTAAGGATGTAGTAACCAAGCGATATAATCACCAGGGACTTGTCCATTCACTGCGGCATACTATCAAACGTCCCCGCGCCTTTCGGGCCTGGATAAACGGACATCGGCTTATGGGGATAGAGATACCTACGGCTAAACCGCTGGCATATTTTGAAGAGCGGAAAGGACCGCTCGTCTGGAAGTCTTATCTTGTAACCGAATACGTTGAGGGACAGATGCTCTATCATTTTCTCAGGGATAGCAATGTCACCCAAGAAAGACGCTCAATAGTAGCTCGGCAGGTTGCAGAGATGCTGGACAAGCTCGGTAAATACCGGATCACTCATGGCGACCTAAAGCATTCCAACGTCTTGATTACAGAGACCGGACCTGTTTTGACAGACCTTGATGGGATGAAAGTATATCGGTGCAACTGGTGGTTCAAAATCAGGAGGAATAAAGATATAGCTCGTCTCAAAAAAACATGGACCAATAAGCCAAAGGTAACAAGAAACGTCAAAAACAGCCCATCAAGTTTAATGCCGTGAGCAAGCGGAGTTTGTGCCTTCAAAGGGCGACTTGTTTTAGATTCAAAAAGATAGCGTTGCCCCACATGATCAGCCCATTTGGGTTATATTTCGGTTTGAATATGTCATAAAGCACAAACCCGTGCTCACGAAAAAATGAATCAACGTCACTGTACATGACTCCACCTTCGTATGCCACATTAAACCAGATTTCTGTGTACACCAGTAGCGTTGACTGGTGAAGGACGCCGGTGGCTCCATGAAGAGCCTTTAGTTCGCCGCCCTGAATATCGAATTTCATCAGATGGATGGCGGGATCCCCATTGCGTCTTGCCCATTCATCAATTCTAACGGTCTCGACTTTTTCCATAGTCTTAACGGACGCCCCTTCTGGCGCTATCTCCTTTAGGCGATTTCCCGGAGCCAAAAGAGACGTACAGCCGGGCGATTCGGTTACGTAAAGATTGGCGGTTCCTTCCCGGTCAGACAACGCCAGAAACTGGGGATGAAATCTGGGCTCAGCTTTTGTGTACTTCACAAGCGTATCCGCATAAATGGGGTTGGGCTCAAACGCATACACGTGCGCCGCGGGGAACTTTCGCAGAAGCCTTTTTGATACTCGGCCGTTACTTGCCCCTGCATCGATAATTCCGGTTACCTCACAGCCTTTCAAAAGCCGGGCCATGACCTCGTAAGGCTCATCGAGAGATACAAGGTTCCTGCCTTTTCCAAGGCACCTCTTCTTAAGAAACGAACTGACCGGATTCACCATGCATTTGCCTCCACATGGCTTACGTCATGCAGAAAAACGCGAACAGCTAAAACACCCTTCAATAAATAGGACTGTGGTCACAGGTGTAGAATACGAAGTTTCTTGCCTTTGTTAAGTCCTCTTTGGGAAGGCTTCCTTTGGCTACCGAGTCCTGACCAACAGACAGATATTGATAGCCCAAATCAGCCATGACATTGAACATGTCTTCCGCAGTTACGCCATATTTCGCGAGTCTATGCTCTTCTATTTCCATCAAAATCATGGGCTTTAGAGCGATTATACTCTGCTGGGCGCCCAACAAAAATTCGTACTCATACCCTTCTATGTCTACTTTGACAAAATCAATCTTGTCAATTTCCTGCTCATTCTTCAGCAAATTGTCCAGCGTAGTAACCTCCACCTCTACCGTCGGCAGGTTCGCGTGGACATTACCGGCCTGGTATTCTATGTGGTTCTTAGGTCCCAGCGAAGAAACCAATTTAGCTGTGGGTCCTTACTTCCCAATGCGACATTAAAAGGTTCAATAACATCACTGAGATTGTTATGTCTGATATTCATAACCAACATGTCGTACGTTTTGGGTACGGGTTCTATGGCCAAGACTTTCTTTGCCCTTTGCCTGGCAGCCAGCATTGAAAAATAACCTATGTGTGCTCCAACATCCACGAAGATATCTCCCTCTTTAAGATTATTCACGATAAAAGAACTCTCCAGCTGCTCCCAGGCTGGGTTCACCTGCAGCTCTAAGATCCTGTCTCTCAAATTGCAGTACACGAAAAAGCCATATTGGGTCTCAAACCAAAGCCCCTCCTCATCAATGCAGAAAGGTCTAATCTTCTTGTCCTTCACGTTTTGGGTCAGCGCCGCGAGAAGGAAATTATTCCACCTTCTCCTCAAAGAATTCACAAGCCGCATAGTCATTTCTCTTTTCTGTGCATAACTGAACAACTCGTTGAACAATAAGTATTGCGTTATGGATTTCGAGCCCACTACATCGCAAAGCCTTCAACAGCACTTAGCTAAAGATTATCGCTGGCTATGCACTCGATAATCAGATCACACAGTTTTTCTCCGATGACTTTAATATCATAGTTCTTGGCCAGCTCCACACCTGCTTTACCCATTCTTGTCCTCAATTGCGGGTTCTCTATCAATTGGCTAATCTTCTCGATCCACTGGTGGGTCTCTCTGGCCAGAAACCCGGTAATGCTATCCCGCAAGTATTCAGAATTGGTCCCCACCGGTGCGGCGACTACTGGTAAACCAGCAGCGGAATACTCCAGAACCTTAAAACTGCACTTACCTCTGGTAAACCGGTTCTCCGGCAATGGTGCAAGCCCAATGTCGCTTGTGGCCAAGTCGATTCCGCGAGTATCCGCAGACCACTTGCGCTTTTCAACAGGCATATTTTTCAGATCAAGGAAATCATCACATACTACTCGCAGAACAACTTTATCGAATCGTGCCCCAATTTCTTCAAGCGCAGGCCTAATTTCCTGAAGATAGCCGAGCGTGCTCTTACTGCCTATCCAGACAAGGCGAATTTTATCATCAACTCTGGCAGGAGAATCAACGACATAGTCACCTACTTTCAGGCCGATGGGAAGAACCTTAACATTAGAATTGAACCTTCGTGCGTGCTCAGCAAGATAAGAACTGCCGGCTATCACCATATCCGCCAGCTTGACAGACCTTCGCCAAGGCTGGAAGTGAGACCTGCTATCATGCTCGGGCGTTTTATCGCTATACATTATTGCATCATCAAAATTATAGATGACCTTTTTGCTGTATCGACGTAACCCAAAAGCGTCGAGGAAATTCAGCTTCTTTTTGTGCAGGAAAACACCGTCGAAATCCGATGCTCGCTTAAACAGCCTTCGACGTGCCAAGAACCCGGACGGCAACTTGGCAACCTCGCACTGGATACCGTTACGACGCAAAATATCGCAATAGGCCCCAATCCGCTGCCGAAAGCTCGCTCGATCAGGATTATTTGTCAGAATAAGTAAATTCACCGCTTCAGAAGATCCTTGAAACTTGAAATTAGCGATTTTCTTTGCTTGGCCTGTAACTCTTTAACTTTAGCGATGCCGAATGAATCATACTGCCCCGTAAGCTTGATGAAATCGATAAAATGGAACCCGAAGTGTGCGGCAATCTTTGCGGCCAGCTTTTCATCAGCGAGCATTTCAAAAATTACATCAAGCCCAAAAGTGTGGTGAAATTGCTTTTCAGACCCTTTCAAGGCGAGCATCGCTAGTGCAAACGGTATAAGGTCGTCACCAAATTCTTTACTGTATTCCTGAACCTCAGGGAATATTCTGAAAAAATCATGAACATTTTCTATTTTCAGGTAGTTGCTTAAAATATGACGGTATTCCCACCAAATTCTCTTCAGAGTTTCGGGTTTGCTGGCGCTTATATTGGCCTTGTTGCTACGAAGGCGAAACTTAATCAAATCTTGCTGTATTATATGTATCTCATATTTCATGCACAGCCTAATCCAGAAATCAAGATCAGGTAGCTGAGCTAACCGTTTGTCCAGATAACCTACCTTTTCATAGCATTCTCGCCGAATCAGAACGGTTGGGTGGCATAAACAGTTGCCTTGGTAGAAAAAATGGTTTAGCCATTCATATCGCGATCGGTTTTGCTGTTTAAAGATACGGTGGTAAGAGTGTTTTTTGCCTGACCAAGGTCGGCCGTTTTCATCTACAATCTGGGCGTGCCCAAAAACAGCTCCGATTTGATGGTGTTCATCTAAGAAACGAACCTGTTTTTCAAGTTTAAAAGGCAAAAAAGTATCATCTGAGTTCAAAACTGCAATGTATTGGCTGTTAGCCTCGTCAAGGCAGTTTCCCATCGCTACACATGCTCCTCGATTATTTTCGAAACAAAACAATTTTATTCGTTGATCGGAGAATCTTCTAAGTTCTCTTACGGTTTGGTCAGTAGAGCCATCATCCGTAATTACAATCTCAAAGTCCTGGAAGGTCTGGTCCAGCACGCTCTGTATCGCCTCGGCAACGTATTTTTCGTGATTATATGAGGGAATGACGACACTGACTCGCGGCATATTATCACGCCTTTATCGCCTAAAACTCTTTAGAATGTTACAAATTCGTTCTATATCGTTGACCGTGAGATCCCCATATAACGGCATACATAAAACATCTTTTGCAACCTTGTTCGCAACGGGCAAATTAGAGGGTGCTGCAGACGTTATGTGACGGTAGCATGGGTAATCACTACACAGCGGAAAGAAATACTTTCTGGTAAATATGTTATATTCCTTAAATTTCTTGTAGATAAAGTCTCGCGAACAGCCGAAAACCCTGCTTTCTACACGAATTACAAAGTACTGATAATTGCTTTTTACGCTGGGTGGGGTTGTCAAAAAGGTAATGCCGTCGACATCTTTTAGAAAATGTTGATAAGCAGCAACAAGACTTTTCCGTTTCTTAATTTCTTCATCGATATAGTTTAGATTTACAAGCCCGAGAATGGCCTGGATCTCGTTCATTTTGCCATTGATGCCGGGCATTATCACTTCTTCTTCGTTTTTAATACCGAAGTTTTTTAGGAAATCTATTCTATCTTTCAGGTTCACATCTTTGAAAACAAGAGCACCTCCTTCAGCAGTATGGAAAGCCTTGGTTGCGTGAAAACTCATCATGGAAATGTCGCCGAAGTTACCTATGCCAATACCATCAACTTCAACTGCAAAAGCATGTGCGGCGTCATAGATAACTCTTAACCCGTAACGATCAGCTATGTTACGGATTCCCATAGTATCACAAGGTGTTCCGAATACGTGAACCGCCAATATCGCTGTTGTTTGAGGTGTGATTAATGATTCTATCTTACTTGCGTCTATATTCATTGTTATAGGATCGATGTCACAAAATATCGGTTTTATGTTGTTCCAAGCTAATACGTGTGGTGTTGCAGGAAAGGTAAAAGGTGTTGTGATGACCTCTCCTGAAAGGCGAAGACATTGACATGCAACTATAAGAGCAATCGTACCATTATTAAACAGGGAAAGATAAGGCACCCCCAGCTTTGATTGCAGTGCTTTCTCCAGAGCCATATGCTGGGGGCCATTGTTCGTTAGCCAACCGGAAGCCCAGACTTCCTCGAGTTTTTCTGTTACTTCCTTTAGATTTGGCAGAAGGGGACGGGTTATGTAAATCGGCTTATCAAATGGTTTAAGACCCGCCGTAACTTTGCTTGTTCTGTTCTTCAAGATATTTTGCATAGGTTTTCATTACTCCTTCCCTATCTCTCTCACTTATTTTCCTATTACCAGCATAAACACTCCACGGTTCTAAATTCCTTGTTACAACGGAGCATGCGGCGACGGTTACTCCTTCACCAATGGTTACACCAGGGCAGATAACACTATTTGCCCCAACAACGGCGAATTTGCCAATGCTAATAGGAGCCCTTTTAGTATTCCTATACTTTTCATCTATTGTGGGATTGCCGAAACCCCAGTCCAGAAAGTCTTCCGAACCTGTTAAAATTCTGCATCCCTGTGATATACCAGAAAAATCACCCATTGTGAATTCTTCCCCACCAGTTATTGAGGTAAAACATGCTATGTGAACATGACTTCCTATTCTGATTCTCTTTTTGGCGTGGATAAAGACAAAATCATCTATGATCACGTTTGTTCCAAACTCTATATTTTCGATTCCTACAATTTTGGTATACTCAAAAGTCGTGACGCCTGGAATATCATACTTGCCCATGGTTCCAATCCTAACGGCCTTGTTTTACAGCTTCTATTATCAGTTTAGAATCTTTCCGTGTCTCTCTATTTGCCAATTCGGCACACACACTGACGTTCCACTCTTGTCGCAAAATTTTCCCAAAGCCAACTTCTCTTAATCTACGTTCAAGTTCTTCCGCATTATATAAATACTGATGCCCCCACTCCCTAAAACATACGTTTAACATCTCAGCTCGCGTTTGTATCCACTGGTAGTTATATGTCTCGATCCAGTCTTGGTCTTTCCAAGATGCCGATACATATTTTTTGACGAGATAATCTAGATCTGGTGTGGCAATCCTTAAAATTCCTCCTGGTTTCAAGACTCGATAAAATTCTTTGAACATATTCTGTGCGTGCTTAATTCCGATATGTTCAATAAAGTGCTCACTGTAAATAAAATCTACCGTATTATCATAAAACCAGAGCGGTTTCGCCAGATCATGAAAGATATCAGCTTTGGAAGAATCAATATCCACATTTATCCATCCGTCAAAGTAATTTTCCCCACACCCTACATGAAGTTTTATATCTGGGCGATTTCGTTCTTTGCGTTTTTTATACCAATTTAGTATCATAAAAATCTTTATTAAGAAAATTTGAAAACTGATCCGTCCCCAGCCTATTTTGCTTAGGCGCGATCATTCTTGCCTGGCGTATAAACTCAACAACATTTTCAGAAACCAGTTGAGGAACTATTTTTTTTATCTCCTCATCATCCCAATTCCACCATGCAATTTGAAGAAGGTCTGAAATTTGAGTTTGTGTGAATCTATATCGAATAATTCTTGCTGGATGTCCGCCGACTATCGCATACGGCGGCACGTCTTTGGTCACAAAAGATTCTTGCGCTATAACAGCCCCATCCCCGATTGTCACACCCTGCATTATACTTACATTCGTCGCAATCCACACGTCATTTCCAACAATTATTGGGTCATGAGGAGGCAGGCAATTTAGGGGCACATCCATTTTCCACCTTTCACGAAATGGATACGTCGTAACCCAGTTTACCATATGCTTGCCGCGGAAGATGAACTTCAGTCCAGGAGAAATAGAACAAAAACTGCCTATCTTACTGCCTTGGGCCAATTGGTTTACCAAGGGCACAGGCCCCACCATTTCCGGCTCAGGACCATAAGTATGTCTACCACGAGGGACATGAATTATTTCATCTGACTTACATTTAAAGGACTTATTTTTCTTTAAGAAACTGAGCATTTTAAAAAGCTTCCTATATTACAATTTCCCCCAAAGGCTCTGGCATCTGCCAATTCGGATTTTGGTCTTTTGTTTTATTTAGCAGGAAACTTTGTCCAAGTCCTACATAAAGTTGCAGATCAAACGGCCAATATTTAATAGCGCGTTTATACAAAGTGATCGCCGCGCATCGCTTTGCCTGACGGCGACATGCTTCGGCGACTTTGCGACTTGCATGGCTGAGCTTACGTCTGGCGGTTTTAGCTGGAACTATCTTGTCGCCACCCAGCCGAAAATAAAATCTTTCTAAAACCAGAATCCTGGTCGGCTGGACTCCTACTTGAGCTGAAAGATTTGATTTATGTTCTGTTTTGATCGCCTCCACACCCTCAACAAACAAAAATTGTGTGCGCGTTGACAATCTTAAAAAGAAGTCGCCATCCTCATAAGATCTTGCCAGCGACTCGTCGAAAAATATGTTTTTCAAAGCCAACCGGCGAATTACTGCTGCGGAGGTCCAGACAAACCCGTGCTCAAATAAATCAAATGTTACCCAGCCGCTCTTGCCCTCGGGCTTCTTGTAGGATTTTATCCGTCGGCCGTCTGGGTGCACCACGGTAATAGGACTGTACGCAACGCCGAACTGGGCCTTTTCCTCTAAATGCGAAAGCATCACTTCAAGATAATTTTCAGGCCACAGGTCGTCGTGGTCCAAAAAAGCGACGTACCGGCCCGTTGCGTTGCGCAGTCCGTAGTTGCGGGCACTTGCCGGGCCGGCATTCGTTTTGTAGAAATACCTAATTCGTCTGTCCTCCATGGCCCCAACGACTGAACGCGTATCATCTGCTGACCCATCATCCACAACAATGACTTCCAGGTTCGGCTCGGTCTGGGCCAAAACGCTGGAAATGGCTTCCTTGACCATGCCACTGCGGTTATAAGTTGGAATGATTACGCTTGTCTTTGGCATCAACGTCACCTTCGGCACAGAATGCCTGCTAACAACTTTCTAAGGCAGCCGCAAACTCCCTCTCGTAAAGATCCTCCAGCTTTTTCCTAACTACGTGGTGGGAATAAGTGCGGCGAACCCTATCCCGTGCCTTCTCGATGACCTCTGCGAGCTCTTCGCCGGGCATCTTGGCGACTCTAAGCATCATCTCTGCAAGCGCCTCCGGATCTCCCGGCGGCACTAAGAACCCAACTGCCTGGCCGTTGATTACCTCCGGAATCCCTCCGACCTGCGTAGCCACGCAAGGAACTCCTGCCGCCATAGCTTCCAGCAGGACCCTCGGCATACCCTCTGACCCGATCGAAGGCAAAACAAAGGCATCTATCGCTCTTAATAGCTCAGGAATATGGTCTCTTTGGCCTAAGAAATGCACCGACTGACTGATGCCTGCTGGTGCTACCTGCTGTTGCACATCTTCTTTCAAAGGACCTTCGCCGACGAGCACTAAGTGTGCAGATGGAACTTCGTTCTTAACCTTTTTAAAAGCTGAAATAAGAAAATTATGGCCTTTGTACGGGCCGAATCTGGCTATTGTGCCAAAAACAAACGCATCAGAGGGCAGCCCTAACATCTGCTTTGCGTCCTCTTTGGCGGTTGATACATCAGCGAAGCGTTCGTAGTCAATGGAATTCTCCAGAAGAAACAGTCTGTCAGCCGACAAAAACCAATTACTGCTCAGCACATCTTCTTTGACGCTGACTGCAACAGGAACAATTTTGTTAATCCTCCTGAACAACAGCAAATTCATCAACCTTCTTCTAAAATTCCTGGTTCTACCTAATCCGTGCACATGCGCAATAACCACTGGTGTGTGTGCAAATATTGCTGCCATGGTGCCATACACAGTGGATTTGTGACCATGGCAGTGAATAATGTTAATATTGTGTTTTTTAAGAACTCTGATCAACCTTAGTAAAATTGATGAACAGAATGTTCTGATTCGCTTTGAATTGCAAAGGTAAAAAACCTCATATCCCACCCCCTCTTTCAAATTCCTGCCGACGCCATCACTGCTAAGATAAACAAATATTACGTTAAAACGTTCCTTATCCAATCCCAGAACAAGGTCATTCACTGAAGTCACATTACCACCGTATCTCGGCCACAATAAGCACAAGTTAATCTTGTTGTTTTTCAGCACAAGTCTCCAACCCTGTCTTCATCTGGCTGCCTTTTTCAGACAACCAGCGAACCTCATTTATGCTATCCATTATCCTGTCATAAGTAAAGATGATTGGATGGGGCGTACTATGGATGGTACGCGTAACGAGACTCTTTTCGGAGGCTACGGATGGGTGCATCAGTCTTGCAATGCTTCTGCATTTTTGCCAGACCCTCGCGTGCAGCGAACTGAACTCCACAAATTGGCTGCGGACTTTCCTGGAACTACCCAAACGGGTGGGCGAACAGACTGGACAGGCAGCGTTCCCGCCCAATTTTCAATTGTCAATTTACAATTTTCAATTTTGACCGGTAACCTGATTACCATTGACGGCAAAAACATCCGCCGAAGCATCGACCGGGCCAGTGGTAAATCAGAAGGACATCGCCCAGAAGGTTTTGGATAAGGGCGGCCAGTATGTGCTGGCGGTCAAGGCCAATCAAGGGACGGTCAGGATAAGTGCCGGCCGCCCGCGATAGGCGTTCAAAGAGGTGGTCGCCGATCTTTTCGACATTGTCAACCAAGTCAATAAATATCAGGTCTGCTTCGGCTTTTCCGCGATCGGCAGATGAGACGGCATATTCAAGCCCAGGTGCTGCAACAGTATACGCTGGTGGCCGGTCGGCTGCCAGATACACCGCCGGGGAATCTTGTATGCTACGACAGCAGGGACAAAGCCTTTGAGGCGGGCAAAAAGCCCCGCAGGTGGTGCAAACCTTAAAGACTCGCTAAGATGGGAACCATTTACAAGCAATTATGGCTCTAATCACAATCATAGTTATTGCAGTGGGCCTATCAATGGATGCCTTTGCGGTCTCGATTGTCAGCGGGGCTGCATGTAAGCACCTAAAGATAAGACACGCGCTGCGAATGGCCGTATTCTTCGGCGGATTCCAGGCCTTTATGCCGCTTGTAGGTGCTCTGGCAGGCCTTACCGTAAAAGGATATATCGCAGGCTACGACCACTGGATAGCGTTCGCCCTTTTGGCAGCGGTGGGTGGCAGGATGATTTACGAATCCTTTAAGCTCGCACCAGCCGGGGAAAATTTTGACCTGTCGAACATCTTTGTTCTGCTTGTTTTGTCTATTGCCACCAGTATTGACGCCCTAATGGTTGGCGTGACACTTCCGCTATTGAAAATTCCGATAGCGACAGCCGCGGCGATTATCGGGGCAGTTACATTCGTCTTATCTGCGCTGGGCGTTTCCATCGGCAAGAAAACCGGGCACTTCTTTGAAAGCAAAATAGAAGCCATTGGCGGCCTGGCTCTTATCGGCCTGGGCGTAAAAATACTCCTTGAGCATCTACAGATGTGATGCCCTGTTGAACTTGCGCGCGAAACCGGTATAATATTCGCGTTATCCATCCATCCGAATAGTTACAGGACGGCAGATAGAGCTGTTCGATGGCAGGTAATAATTTTATGAGTTCCAAAGTATATTTTATCGAGGCTTCCATAAGTGACGGCGAAGACGCAATCTCGCAAAAGGCCCGCAGGTTATTCGAGGCTGGCGGCTTCGCAAGCTGCTTTAAGAAAAATGACTTCACGGCGGTCAAGATTCACATCGGCGAAAAAGGTAACAATACTCATGTAAAGGCCCCCTGCATCAAGGCCCTGGCAGAGGAACTATTGGCCCTGAAGACAAAACCGTTTTTAACCGACACCTGCACTTTGTATACGGGCGCAAGACACAACGCCATCGACCATAGTATCTTGGCGGCTGAGCACGGCTTCAGCCTGGACGGGCTGGGCATACCATTCATTGTAAGCGGCGGATTGTTCGGGACATCCGAAACGGCTGTGCAAATCAACGGCGAAGTTAATAAAGAAGTTTTCATCGCCTCTGATATCGTCCGGTGCCAGTCAATTCTTTCCGTCGCTCACGTTACCGGCCACTGCGCCGCCTGTCTTGGAGCCACGCTGAAAACGCTGGGCATGGGCTGTGCAAGCAAAAAAGGAAAGATGAAACAACATGCAGCTCTGACACTCAGCATAGGCGATGATTGCAGACGCTGCGGCGAATGTCTTGAGCACTGCCCGGCTGATGCCATCACGCTTGACCGGGTAAAGGCGCACATCAAGCGGGACAAATGTATTAGCTGCGCAGAGTGCCTGGCGGTGTGCAGATTCGGGGCGGTGGAGTACAACTGGGGCCAGGAGTGCGAAACGCTGCAAAAAAGTATAGCCGAATATGCCCTGGCCACGCTAAAGGGCAAAGAGAACCGAGCCGCCTTTTTCAACTATATAATGTCGGTTACGGCAGATTGCGACTGTATGGATAGACCCAATATGCGTAAAATAGTCAAGGATGTCGGCATAGCCGCTTCGACCGACCCGGTGGCTGTTGATAAGGCGGCGCTGGATTTGGTTGAAGCAAAAGCCGGTCGAAAACTGCCGGAATTATTGCGCAATGATAGACTTAGCCCTCGCTACCAGATCGAGCACGCCGAACGCATCGGCCTGGGAAGCGCCGACTATCAGGTTATTGAAGTCACTTAGCGGGCCTGGCAAATCCTGAGAGCTGCGTATGTCGCTGGGACAAATAATAAGACAAAAGCGGGGACAATTGGGTCTGACGCTGGATGAAGTCGGCAATCGGGTGGGTTTTTCCAAGCCGTATCTATCCACCATCGAGACCGGCAAGGTAAAAAATCCGCCCAGCGACGAGCTTCTGGCAAAGCTCGAAAAAATACTCGAGTTTGAGCCAGGGCTTTTGCTGCACATCGCTCATCTGGAACGGATGCCAACCGATATTCGCCAGGAATACGAGTCGGCAGAAGCTGAGAAGCAGAAATGGCGACAGTTTGTCAAGAATCTCATTCATAAAAAAGCCGATGCCAGCCGGCTGAGCGAGCTGCTAGCCGAGAGCAATCTCGATATTGAGCAAGCTGAGGGGGCTTTAGCTGCCGGACGGCTGGTGCCCGTTATAAACAGAGTTGCAGCGGGTTATCCAACCGATTTTGACGACCTGCATTACCCTGCGGGCGTGGCGGATGATTATGTTCGCTGCCCGGATTTGCACGACCCCAATGCCTTTGCCGTGCGGGTGGTGGGCGATTCGATGGAGCCCAAGTTCCAGGAAGGTGACATCGTGATTTTCTCGCCCGTCGCTGAAGTGCATAACGGGGACGATTGTTTTGTTCGTTTTGCGATGCCGCACGAGACGACTTTTAAGCGAGTGTTTTTCGAGGCGGACAACAAAGTACGACTACAGCCGAGAAACGATAAATATTCCCCCACTATTGTTGATGGCAAACGCATTAATGGTCTCTACCGCGCCATCATAAAATACGAAAAGCTTTAGCAATTCTCAGCTTTAGCAGGTCTGGATGATTGCGGCCCACGGTGCCTCCGGGCTGCCTTGGACCACCGCCGATAGAATTGGGCCACCTGCTTGGCCGCACTGCTGCACAAGGTATCCATAGCAGCTTCTGAGGCTGGCTTTGGACCTTGCTTCTTTTTCCTATCAACCGGCCGCTTCATATTCAGTTCCCAAAAAACGTGCCGTGAATCCTATTCTTTCCTATTTTTTTGCCTGTCAGTGTTCTTGTCGGCAAAACTCTTGCCTGCATTAACAAAGCCGGTAAATTTTTGGCTTTTTGAGTGGACGTTACTGATATTTTTGGTACGATCCTGTTATAAAATAGTAAAGTCTCCGCTATTTTGTTTTATGGGACTTTCAAAAGTGAGAAGCCAACGGATGGCAAAGGCTTTAGAAAGTGATACCAACAAGGAATCGGCCCTGCCGACCGAAAGGACTGGTTCGCAGCGCCCGGACGTGTCAAAAACTGGGGGGGTCGAACTTCATAAGGAGCCGTGCGGTCCAGCAGATAACAAACAGATGCAAAAACTCCTGAAACACTGCTGCAGAGTAATTGCTGCGAAATTTGAGGATTGGCAGTGGTACGCTAAATAGGACTGTCAATAGCACCGATAGCTTGCCCCTGTCGGTGTGAGTCCTATCAGAAGTGTGCCCTGCAATTTTCAGTGGGGGTAGATGATGGCTATCCCTGAAGAGGCTTCCAGACGTGTAGCGGATGTCGGGCGACGGCTTATCGAGGGTGCAACGTCGTCACATTTGGCCAGCATAGCCAAAGCCATTGAGCAACAAGAGGGTTGTCAGATATTCATAATAGCTTTTGATAGCGCGGCAAATGTTAAATGCAGATGTTGCGTAGCAACTTGCGAGTCATATATATCGCTGGGTTCTGCAAGGGCCTCTTCAAAAAGATGCGAAATGACCCCCATAAACCACCACTTTATCTTTTACAAGCCGCATCCCAAAGATATTGAGGTTGAACGGTTTAGGGTTGCTCACGGCCTCGCCCACTGCGCGCTGCATTGGCCCTTAGGCCCGCGGCAGAAAAGATTGGTAAGGGCGAGCCTCCATGGCGTCGATGTGTACTTAGTAAAGTTTCTGAACGAGGAAGAAGAGGAGGCCGACGCCTTGGCGTGTCTGTTGACAGCTTATAGACAACTGCTATAAGAGCAGTATTCTGCTGCCGCTACAAGATTCTCCCTTGTTTGGCGCCCGCCGGTACGGCGACCCTTAGATTGACCATCGCCGCAGCGGCGACGGCTAAACGGTTTCACAGCTTTTGACCCGCGACTGCCGAAACCAGCGCAAAAACCTTCAAAGCGCCCGCTTCCTTTAGCGTCTTTGCGCATTCATTCAACGTTGCGCCGGTCGTTTTGATGTCGTCCACGAGACAAATTTGACGCCCGGCAAAATCGTGTCCCCTGCGAACGGCAAACGCACCGGCGACATTTTTAGCACGCGCGGCGGGACTGGCCATTGTCGGCTGCGACCTGGTCCGGCGAATGCGAACAAGATCGGTGCTGATTTTTGCCGTCGGATGCTTCAATTGCTTAGATAAGACCAAAGATTGATTGTAGCCGCGAACCAGACGCCTCGACCAGTGCAGCGGAACGGGCACAAAGAATTCTATATCGCTGTAAAAGTCCGCCCCTTGTAGAGCGGAATTGGCCAAAAAGCCCAGTGTCGAATCCAGCTCCGTTCGGCCACTCTTAAAAGCCAATATCATCGCTTGCAGACTCTGGCCGTAAACGCCGCTTCGAGCAATCTGATCGAAGTGAAATTCTCGACCCTGACAATCAGGACAAGCACCGGCAAGCAGGCCGTATCTGCTGGCATCTCTGCCGCATCGCGGGCAGTAGTCGCCGGCGGTGCAAAACAGAAGCTGGTCCCAGCAGTCTTTGCACAAATCCTTGTCGGTTTCACAAATACTCTCACGACAGTTGATGCAGACCGCAGGCCAAAGTAAGTGATTCAAGCCCTGCACGAAAAACGTGAAAACCTCTCTCAATCTGGCCGTATCCACGCATGTATTATATGAGGCTTGCCGGAAAATATACATGTGCATTTCTATTTGCCTTTGGGCGTAACAATGCGGCTATGATAAAATAGAGACGCTTGACGCGGCGATGAAAGGCCGGTAGCAGAACTTGAAAGGAAACACGCATGAGCAAACAGGTATCTCGTAGTGTCTTTTTGCTTATCCTGGGGCTGGTTCTAATATCACCTCGTGGAATTCCTGCGACCGAGAAGGCCTATGAAATTGAAGTCCGCACGGATGTAAAGATTCCGATGCGAGACGGCGTTGAGCTTTCAGCCAACATTTTCCTGCCCAAAGCCGAGGGCAAGTTTCCGATCATACTCATGCGGTCTCCGTATGGCAAGGGCGACGAAAAATTCGGCGATGGTCTATACTATGCAGCTCGCGGCTATGTCTTTGTCAGCCAGGACTGCCGCGGCAAAGGGGCTTCCCAGGGCCAGTGGGAACCATTTGCAAATGAAGGGCGTGATGGCCGGGACACCCAAGACTGGATACTTGACCAGCCCTGGTGCAACGGCAGCATCGGGACCAGCGGCGGCTCATACGTGGGCTTCACGCAATGGATTTCGGCTCCAAACGCCGGCGAACATCTAAAGGCCATGTTCACCGTAGTTCCCCTGGTTGACCCCTATCATGACGGTGTGTACACCGATGGGGCGTTGAATCTCGCTCTGATGATGGGCTGGGGCAGCCTGACGGCGCTTCGGCCTGAAGAGCTAGCTGCCCTGGTCGGCTGGCGCGAGCAGGATTGGATCAGGGCCTATCGAACTCTGCCGCTGGGCGAATGGGATCGGGCCATCGGGCGTAAGGTCCAGTACCTGCGTGATTGGGTTGCCCATCCGCAGTATGACGATTACTGGGCGCAGCGCGGCGTGGGCGGCCACCGGCAGGATATTACGGCGCCGATCTATGCGGTGGGCGGCTGGTACGATATCTTTGCCAAGAGCGTGTTTGACCACATAAATGCGGTCAGAAAAATGTCGCGCTCGCAGGACGCCCGAAAGCACCAGCATCTGCTGATGGGGCCGTGGGCGCACGGGATAAGTCAGAATGGTAAAGTGGGGGCTCTGGATTTTGGCAACGATTCCGTCATCAATGTCCGTGACATTCAGACGAAATGGTTCGACTACTGGCTGAAGGGCGAAGAGACCGGTGCTGATAAGTGGCCGCCCTTCCGTATCTTTGTGATGGGGCGCAACCAGTGGCGCGATGAGCAGGAATGGCCGTTGGCGCGAACACAATATACGCCATACTATTTTCACAGCGGAGGCTCTGCAAACACGCTTAACGGTGACGGGAAACTCAGCACAACCAAGCCCGGCGATGAGCCTGCTGATAAATTCGTCTACGATCCGAATGATCCTGTGCCGACCCTGGGCGGATGTAATCTAATGGGCTGTCCTGCCGGGCCTTATGACCAGACCAAGGCCGAAACGCGCAATGATGTGCTCGTTTTCACCAGTGACGGATTGGAAACGGAGCTGGAAGTCACCGGGCCCGTTAAGGTTATTCTTTACGCCGCCAGCTCCGCACCGGATACTGACTGGACCGCCAAGGTCGTCGATGTCCATCCGGACGGGCGTTCCTTCAATCTTTGCGACGGGATTATACGTGCCTGCTACCGGCAGTCGCGCCAGAAGCCGACCTTGATTGAGCCTGGCAGAATATATCGCTATGAGATCGACTTGTGGGTGACCAGCAACGTTTTCCTGTCCGGCCACAAGATACGAGTCGAAATATCCAGCAGCAATTTCCCGCGCTTTGACCGGAACCTCAATACGGACGAGCCCTTTGGCGCCGGCACAAAGATGGTCAAGGCAGCACAAACCATGTACCACGATAAGGAGCATCCCTCCCACATTCTTTTGCCGGTCATCCCTTGAGCACCGCGCGGGCAGAAGTAATTAAAAACTTAAAGCGAAAAGCTGCGACCTTTTGCATTACAGATTCCACAGTTTTACGTTTTTAGCTTTGCGTTTTGCGGTTCTTATTCCAAATCAAACGGGCTATTGTCAACCGGCTCGAACCAGCCCAAATTCATATCGGCAGAATCTACGCCGTAAACGTTATCCTTCTTGAAATCCGCCATCTGGCAGGAATCAGTATGGCCATCCGTCCAGCCGATACTGGCGCGGCCGCCATGGCGGAAATGAATAGATGGTGACATATAAACGCCGGCTATCATCTGGCCATTGCAGACGGCGAACGGCGGCTCGGCAAACGAATACTCTATCAGATAGTCCTTGCGGCTGGACATCGCCGTATCAACAAACATCAAAGTCTGACCTGAGCTGCGCACTTCCGTTGTCCTGGTTGTTTCCCAACCGGCCTGCTGCATCTCTTGCAGTGTCTTGAACTGGCGCCCTTGCCACTCGCGCGAGCCTAAATATATGCGATTGTATCCGTATCCGCCGCAGCCTTGCTCAAAGTTCGTATTCCAATCCTGTCCCTTTACAAAATTCACCTTCTCGGGACATTCCTTTATTTTCCCGTCAGATAGATATGCCGCCAGCGGGCCTTTGGCGGGATCAAAAGGCTCATCGGGACTTTCGCGGACGCCGTGCCAGCGGTATTTGCCGCCCCATTGCAAAGTAATGTCCGCCGCCGCGGGCACATAACAGCCGTCGTTTTCCAGCGCATATCCGGCATTGGCAAGGCAAAGCTGGCGAAGATTCGACTTGCAGACCATACCTCGTGCGCCGGCTCTTGCTGAAGCTAAAGCCGGCAGCATCACGGCCATCAGCAAACCGATGACCGAAATCACTACCAGCAGCTCAATCAAACTAAAAGCTCGATTCTTTTCACTGAACATAAACAGGTCATCAGATTATTAGATTATCAGGATGTGGGCATCAGGCTATCAGGATATCAGATGGTTGTCTTTGTCGGCTTCAATTTTCCTGGTATTCTGTTTTCCTGATTCCCTGCACCCTGATTTGCTGATATCTTGATTTCCTAACCTTCACTTGCCCCGCCACTGTTCAGGCTTGAGCCATTGGTCTGCGAATACGGCGAAATCATCGGTATCCACGACATAATTTTTCGGCTGTGCCAGATCGCATCGTGCTATCCAGTTGGCCTGGCCGAAGTGGCCCCACCAAGCTGATGCCAGAAGGGCAAAATCAGACATATCAACCACGCCATCCAGATTGATATCCGCGGAATATTTTTGCTCGTTCAGAACGCCGATCGCCTCAAGATCAAAACCTCCTGAGCCAAATGTCACCCAGGCGTCGTAAATAGGATGACTGCTCACATAGTGCGCCCAAAAGGGCAAGGTGCTCGGATCAATATATCTGCCGGCCTGGTCGCGGAAATCGCCGCTGCCTGGAATATCTACTATCCGCACATACTTTATGTTGTTAATATCAACATCGCCTGAGATAACCTTCGCGTCGTCGGCGATTTCCTCCAGATCAAACGGCGTGCCGGTGCAGATGCCATTGGCGTTTGGGTGCTTGCCGGCAAGATTATAGATATTGCTGATCTCAATAGTTCCATACCGCCCGACAGAGTCAGGAGTCAGTGACACGGCGGGAAATCTGACGAAATCCTGCCCGTTAGACGAGACTTCCACGTATCCTAATTCAGCAAACATCTGGCCGGCTACGGAACCGCCGGATGTATTGACCTGGGAAATCAGACCGTTCTCAAAGATAGCAAAATCGCAGCCGTTACCGTTGCGAATCGTTTCATCGAATGCCAGAGTTATCTGGCCGGGCGGCTGATTGCTGTCGATCTGGCTTCGGTTCAAATCACCCAGGCTGACGATGTCAAGATTATTGCCCGTCGCCGGCCCCAAGGCCTTGCTTGGATGAGCCCATAGAGGGTCCACTCCGGGTGCAGGAGCGTAACTGACTACAGAACTTGCCCAAGCCCGAAATATGGGGTTTATAATCGCATCATCGTCGGCAGGAGCAGCGTGACGCCCGTCAAGGCCGACGTATCCGTTTACACCCGCCTCGGTGTAGCATCTGCCGTCCGCAAAAGGCAGGCCGATGACAATAGTATCAATCGCAAAGTATGCCGGCGTGTTCATGCCGAAGGCGCCAACGTCACTGGAGCTTAAAGAAAATGCCAGGCTCTTTGCCGCCCCCAGCGAAGTCAAATCGACAAACTGCCAGGTCTTGACGATGTAATCGGCAGTGCTGTCCTCGAAGCGAAAGTCCGCCAGATAAAACTCGACCGTTCCAGTGACACCGCCGTTGTTATCTTTGCCGGTGATAGTGAGCAGGAACCAATCCGGGTCGCTGCCGTTATCGCCGCCGAATTTTTTGGCAAAGGCGTCTCCATTAAGCATCGAGTAGTAAGAGGTGTTATTGTTCGTTACGTACAAGCCTCTGACAATGGCGGGCGTGTCCAGAGTAATCATGGGCGGCTCGGTCCAGCCGACATAAGCGATGGCATATTTAGCAGAACCAGCCTGGCCGCTGCCGGCGATAGCGCTATACTGGCCGGCCATGCCGCTTGTCGTGCCGTCGGTAAGATTCGAGTAAGAAAAACCATCCCAAAAGTCCCAGTCTGTGTTGTAGCTGTTGCTGAAGTGGACGCTGCCGCTGGCAAAGCCGCCCGAGCCATCTGAGCCGTTCCAGTAGGATACGGGGGGCAAAATCAATTCTTCAAGAGTTACTATGTCGGCTTTTGCGAAATTCAGCATTGTCACCGCAACCAGCAGACCCAGCAAACCTGTGAACCTCATCAGTCTACCTCCTTTCACACTGTGGCCCTCATCGCGAGGCCTCCAGGAGACAATAAAAAAACCGCCGTCCCGCGATAGGAACGGCGGCTCTCCCCATCAAGTCCAAACCGAACGATAGTCAACTAATATCAGCTCACAGGTTCACACCTGCGTTCCGGATCGCGAGAACACAATAAGTGTGCAACCAGCAGCAGGCAGGTTTTCTGACTTGCGTCTTACCGCGAGACTCCTTCCCACCCAGCACTAATTCTGAATACCGGGCAGTGGACAACCGTCTCTCGGATTTTCGGCTCGTACCGAATCAGACGCCCACAGCGGCGCGACCGTCACGGCTTTTAACCGTGTTCCCTTTTAGCTATCCCAAAGCAAAACGCTTTAGGACCTGCAGCCGGACTATTCACTTTCCAAAGAACGAAAATTCACTTTATCAGCCAAACCCGCAACAAACAAGCAAAAATAAAAATTCTAGTGCCTCAAATAAATAATTATGCCCGTAAGAATTAGAACCACCGCCGCGCACACACTTATAGCCGCGATAAACACCCACATAAACCGCTTGTTCTGCCTGGAGACAATGTATTTGAGGTATCTATCGCTGGCGGCAAAGGTTCTGCTCATCTGCATGATACTATCGGTCTGGCCAACAGTGCTCTGATTCAGCTTGTCCAGAGTTTCATTAAACTTGTTGAAACTTTCAGCCATCTGCACATCGATATCCGCTGCGGCGGCGAGCTGATGGTCAATATCGACCAGAGCATCGGTCTGCCTGGCGGTTTCGGCAGGAATTTTTCCCACCGCCTCTATAAACTGCTGGTCCTTGGCGGCGGCTGATTTTACCTGCTCCAGCAACTGCTCAATTATCCGCCTTTGATTTTCCAGCAATCCGGGAAAGCCCTCCAGCAACTGGGGAAACTGCTCAATTCGGCGCATTAGCTCGTCCTGCTGGGCAACCTGGCGACTCAAATGCTCGTTGATGCTCTGCAGCTTCTCGATGAGCGTATCAAAACCAGCTTGTAGTTTTTCCAGCGTTTGGATTTTATCCGTTCGCTGGGCAGCTTTTACAACAATCTTATCGCCTTGCTCTGTCTGTTGTTGGCCAGCCGACTCTTCCGAGTCGCTATCCTGCGCGATGAACCCTTCGTCATCGACCTCAGGCGGCGGCTCCGTGACGGGCGAAATCTTGTGGGCCTTCAGCCAGTCGTTCGTTTTTGTCCAAATTTCCTTGATGGTCATTCTGCCAGCCCTGAAAAACAGTCTACTTTCGGGGCACATTATAAAGCTTTCGCCGCTGCCATTTCAAGGAATTTTTGCTACAATTGCCCCCAGCAATCGACAGATAGCGGTAAGGGCAGACAAATGAAGTTAGTCACGTACGCCAGAGACAAATCAGTTTCCTGCGCAATACTGACCGACGCAGGACTAATCGACGTACAAGCGGTCTGGGCAGGGTCAAATCCGCCTCGCAGCCTGAAAGAAATCCTAGAAATTGGCCCATCGTGCCTTAACAGGCTGGCGGAATTGGCCCGTTCGAGCGACATTTTGATGCCGCTGGACTCGGTCAAGCTGCTGGCGCCGATTCCCCGCCAGGGTAAAGTAATCGCACTTGCAGGAAACTACAGCGAGCACATAAAAGAGGCCGGGCTCTCGCTGGGCCTATCGGACTCACCCCGCAAAACTACTGTGCCCAGGCCGTTTCTTATGCCGGCGACAGTCATAATTGGGCCTGACCAGGAAATACCCTGGCCGGCCTACAGCGAGCAAATAGATTATGAGCTTGAGCTTGCGGTAATAATCGGCAAGAAAGCCAAGTGCATAAAGCCCGATGATGCGCTTGAATATGTGGCCGGCTACACTATCGCCAATGACGTCTCCGCTCGTAGCGTGACTTTTGCCAAAGGCCGGGCGAAGCGGCCCTGGGACGAATTTTACGATTGGCTGAACGGCAAATGGGCGGATGGTTTTCTGCCGATGGGGCCATATCTATTAACCGCAGATGAAATTGGCGACGTCCAGAATCTTGATATGGAACTTACCGTCAACGGCGAAATTCGCCAGAAGGCAAATACCTCGCAGATGATTTATCCGGTTGCTGATATTGTGTCGTTTTTAAGCCACATAATGACGCTCGAGCCGGGCGATGTAATAGCTACCGGCACACCGTCGGGCGTCGCGATGGCTACCGGCAGATTCCTCCAGCCCGGCGACACCATCGAATGCACCATCGAAAACCTCGGCACACTGACCAATACGCTCGGCCAAAGGCCGGAAAAATTCTACG
The DNA here is from genome assembly GCA_964567045.1 of uncultured Pirellulales bacterium. GTDB lineage: Bacteria > Planctomycetota > Phycisphaerae > Sedimentisphaerales > Anaerobacaceae > JAFNGF01. Next base: position 72,868 of record CAZMLE010000002.1, read on the forward strand.
AACCGCTGCAAAAGAGCCAATAGCATACGGGGGATATAAGCGGCTGTGATAAAATATAGCAAATCCAAATCTCAATTGAGTTGGTGGAAAGGGCAGGAAAATGACAAGTAAACTAATTCCTATATTGGTAGCTACTACAATTGCTTGTGCCGGTGCTGTCGCATCGGCTAACATTGCCGCCGGAAACATATCCGCGAGTGAGACCTCACCGGCAAATCGTGGCCGGATTTGCGGCACTGTGGTCAACACTGTCACGGGCGAAGCGCTGGCAGGGGCATACGTGGGAGTCGGCGACTTTGGCGACTCGGGCGGGTCCAACTACAGCAGACACCGTCAGCAAGGCCTCTTTGCCAAGGCTGAAACCGACCAGCAGGGCCGGTTCGAGCTTGACGGTCTTGCCTTTCGTGACCACCCATTGGTAGTCACCCATCCTGAATTTGTCCGGCACGATCAAATAGTTGCGCTTCAGGAAGGTATGCCCGAACCTGACATTCGGGTCGCTCTCAGACCGGCTGCAAAGATCAATGTCACGGTTGTAGATTCCGACGGCAATCCGTTGCAAGACCTCTGGCTCTTTCGCCTGGAATCGCTGGATGGACGCCGGTTCATCCCCCCTGGGCGAGACCCGCACCTGTCGGCATTTGCATCCAGTGTCTCGATTGAAAAACCCAAGCCGACGCCCGCCCAAAAATCGTTGCTGGGTACGACAGGCTTTTCTTTTATGCAACTGGATAGCGGCGCATATTCAATTGATGTGATAAAGTTTGCGATAACCGACAAGTATACGCCCCCACCTGCCGGAATGGTAAGGCTGCCGCTGGACACCTGCAAGGTAACGTACTATGGCGGTCCGGCAAAAGTCCAAATAGAAGCTGGGCAGACAAAAGACCTACAGATCAACCCGGCAGACTATCAGACCAGCGTGGCAATCAGAATGCCGGACGATCCTGTTAAGAAACCACAGATACCACCTTTTGTGGTTATCAGCCGAAATGTGGGACTGCTCGCATGGAATGACGGCAAAGTGCACGGACCCGAAGACCATCGGTTGGGGCGTTTAGAGAAAAACGCTCTGTACTGCAACGCTGTTTTGGATGGCGATGTTTTCAAGATTGCTAATCTGCCGCCGGGCACTTATAGCGTCTTTGCCGGCCCTATTTACTTTATGAGTGCGACCAAAATAGAAGTTCTCTCTGGCCGTGAAGTGACAGTAGAGATGCCGGCGGCGCAGGTGACTGAGCAGGCCAAAGTCGGCCTCTGGACGTTTAACCGCAAGATAAAACCGCAAGAGCGAAACTACAATGTCACTGAGCTTTGCGAGCTACTGACCGCAAAGACCGATTCCAATCCCCGCATCGTTGCGGATCGGTCAATTGAGAATCAAAAGCTCGAACTTGCTGATGAAGAAACACCGATCTGGGACCTGATGGAAGCGATTTACCTTGATAGGGGCTGGAAACTGTACGAGCACGGCGAAAGAACGCTGCTCCTTCGCCCGGGCTCATAGGCCGACATCTACAATCAGCTCAGCTATCTAAATTCCTCGACCGGATTAGACCGCGCCTTTAGTTTTGTTTTTCTTCCTGGAAGTGTCGCGCGATTTATCCGCTGCTTTTTTTTCGCCCTTGACGGCTTTGCGATTGTATTGCAGCGTGCCCCGCGGCTCACCGGTAAGTTTGCCCGTTTCATCCACGCCGTAAACCTCGGTTTTCATCGTCCGAGCATCTACTTTTGAGTAAACGATGGCCATCTTCTGAGTTTGCCCGTCGGCTTTGGTCTGTTCAATTCTCACGCGGGCTTTATCGCCATCCACCTCCCACGTGCCTTGCCAGGTGCTACCTTTGTTATCCACTCCAATCTGGACCACCTCGTCTTTGCCGGGCGCGTAAAAGATCATGCCACGATGCTCGTAGTCGGGCCATTTAAGATTTATAGTAACCAGGTGCTTATCGCACTGCCAATTGTAGATGACCTGAATCTTGTTCCCTTCGTCGGTCTGGGCCGCCCATTTGCCGATGATCCAATCGAAGCCGTACTCTTTGACAATGTCACCGAGGCTTTGCTGGCCTTTTGCCCCGGTAGCCAGTATCACAAGCACCACTGCCAGTACGGGCAAAATGTTTTTTAAACTCATCACCACCGTTTCGGTCTTTGCCTGTTTCATCGCGCGGATCTCCTTTTTCTGACTGAGATTCTAATCTTCACCTTAGCCACGCCGGCAAGGTTTTAGTTCGGGCATGATACCATATAGTGGTATTATGCGGAAGGAAATGGACAATAGGATTGCAGGTGCTGCAGAAGGGCGAGCTTTTTGGATAGGTGCTGGTGCTGGTCTGGGTCGGCCAGGCCGGTCCGCCTGAGGCGGATCTTGATGCCGGCGATTATCTGCTCGATGCCTTCCGGTTTGAGCACTGCCGGGGAGACGACATCATAGGATATGACCTTCAATAGATTTGAGCAGACCACCACAAAGCCGCCATCAACCAGCAGCAGTACATCCTGCCCGCCGCCGGCGGGTTCGGTCTCGGAGGCCGCGTGCGCCACCCGCACGATTCCAAGGCCCAACTTGCAGAACATCGGCATGTGATTGTACCACACGCCAACCTGGCCGTCGTGAGCAGGGAAAACAACAGAGGTCGTCTTGCAGTCCAGCAGCTTGCCGGACGGTCCAATCACAACACAGTCAAATGAATTTTTCCCCGGCAAAAATCACCTTTGCTTTATCTGGCCGTCAGCGTCGCAGCCTTATGAATGACATCGTCTATAGTGCCGACGTACATAAAGGCCTCTTCCGGCAGTTTGTCGCCTTTACCTTCGCAGATTTGCCGGCAGCTTTGGATTGTATCGGCAACGGGCACATATTTGCCCTCAAGGCCCGTAAACTGCTTTGTCACTAAGAAAGGCTGAGAGAAAAATCGCTCGAGCCTTCTGGCGCGGGCGACAACTGTCTGGTCTTCTTTGCTTAACTCATCCATGCCCAGGATTGCGATTATGTCCTGCAGGTCATTGTACCGCTGCAGACATTGTAGAACCATCTCGGCAACACTGTAATGCTCCTGGCCTACGATGTTAGGGTCGAGTATTCGAGATGTGCTTTCAAGTGGGTCAACCGCAGGATAAATACCTTTTTGTGTGATGGAGCGTTTGAGCACGACAAAGGCATCCAGATGTGAAAACGTTGCTGCCGGAGCAGGGTCGGTCAAGTCATCCGCCGGCACATATATTGCCTGCACGGAGGTGATTGAGCCGGCTCGTGTGGAGGCTATTCGCTCCTGCAATTCGCCCATCTCCGTGGCAAGAGTTGGTTGGTAGCCCACAGCAGATGGGATGCGCCCTAATAGAGCGGAGACCTCGGAGCCGGCCTGCGAAAACCGGAATATGTTGTCTATAAAAAGCAGGGTGTCGCCGATACCGATCTCGCAGAAATACTCCGCCTGGGTCATTGCGGCAAGAGCGACCCTAAATCGCGCGCCCGGCGGCTCGTTCATCTGTCCAAAAACCAGACACGTATGATCCAATACCGTATCCTGGCTGTCGCCGATATGTGTTCGCTGCATTTCCAGCCAGAGGTCGTTGCCTTCGCGTGTGCGTTCGCCCACGCCGGCAAAGACGGAATATCCGCCATGCTTTGTCGCGATTCTGGCGATAAGCTCCTGAATGATGACGGTCTTGCCGACGCCCGCGCCGCCGAATAGTCCCATCTTGCCGCCGCGAACGAACGGGCATAGCAGATCGATCACTTTTATGCCGGTTTCAAACATTTCTGTCTTCACAGACAGGTCCACCAATCTTGGCGGCAAACGGTGAATCGGGTTTCGCGTTTCGGTTATTATAGGGCCTTTTTCGTCAATGGGCTCACCGAGCAGGTTGAGGACTCTGCCCAGCGTTTGTTTTCCGACAGGCGCAGTAAGGGGCGAACCGATATCTATGACATCCATTCCCCTGCGAAGGCCCAGAGTGCTGCCCAGGGCGATAGCTCTTACTCGACCCTCGCCGATGTGCTGTTCGATTTCGCCCCAAAGACTGGTTTTGCCGGTGCCGAATTCGCCCCGGACCTCGACAGCGTTATATAGAGCCGGCACGTGCTCGGGTGCAAACTTGGCGTCAAAAACGCTGCCCATTACCTGTATTAATTTGCCTTTATTCATCTTAAAGCTCCGGTGCCGCTGATTATATCAAGCAGTTCGCTTGTTATCTGCGTCTGCCTTGCTTGGTTGTACTGGGCGGTCAGGTCCCTGATCATATCTTCTGCGTTCTTTGTGGCGTTCCGCATGGTTATCATGCGTGCCACGTGTTCCGAGAGCGCGGCCTGCAAGAAACAATCCTTTATCGTTGCGTGCATTATCATCCTTGCCAGACCTTCGATAATATCCTTCGGTGACGGTGACATATAGAAATCTTCAAAAACTTGCTCCCAGGGCCAGATGACTTTTGCCCGCGTAGTCAAATCGTCAATCAGCTCGGTCAGCGGCATAATGGTTCTGGTTTGTGCCCGCTGGTGGCCGGGCGAATGGAAAGCCATATACAGAACCCCAAAGTAATCGAGCTGCCCGGCGATGTAGCGGTCTATGAAATCATCAGCTATCTGGTGAATCTGTGCATCCGAAGGTATCTCATCGAGATTGCTGTACAGCTCGGTAGGCGCAAGGCCATGCGAGGACAGTATGTTGATCAATCTGCCGCCGGTCGCGTAGATATCCAATTTCCTGCCCGATGCCTTTGCCAGATTCAAATGTGTCTCCAACATCTTGTAGATGGAACTGTTGTACAGCCCGCAAAGCCCGGCTCTCGAGCTGATGGCTAAAACCGCGGACCTGCCCGAGGAGTTCTCCCTCAGCAAGGGATGCTCCAGCGGTGTCTCGGAAGTAACCAGCAGATACCCCGCCTGCGCCAGGGCATCATGGTACTCCGCGACCGCCAGCCATTTGTTGTAGTAAGACTTGAACATGGCGGTTGAGACTATCTGCATCGTGCGGGTCAGCCTACAGATATTGCTGACCGCTTTACGGCGGCCAAGTATTTTGCGTGTCCCAACCATCGTCCATAGCCGCTTTTTACTGGTTTGTCGCTTTGAATTGCTTTATCGCAGCGGCAATTTTCTCGGCAAGCTCATCACTGAAGGCCTTAGTCTTGTTTATTTCATCAACGTACTGCGGCTGCTCCTTTGCCAGATGCTGCAGAAATTTGGTCGCGAACTGGCCGACGACATTTACGGGTATGTCATCGAGCAGGCTGACCGAGCCTATATAAATGGTGACCACCTGCTCACCGACCGACATGGGCGAGAATTGCGGCTGCTTCAGCAGCTCTACCATCCGGCTGCCGCGGTCGAGCTGAGCCTGCGAGGCTGGGTCCAGCTCCGTGCCCAACCTGGCAAAGTTTTGCAGCTCACGAAATGCCGCGAGGTCAAGGCGCAGCTTTGCGGCCACTTTTTTCATGGCCGGAACCTGGGCGTTGGCGCCGACCCTGCTGACGCTTACTCCGACATCTATTGCCGGCCTTACGCCGGCGTGAAAAAGCTCCCGCAGCAAATAAATCTGCCCATCGGTAATGGATATGACGTTTGTCGGTATATAGGCTGAGATTTGGCCTTCAAGGGTCTCGACAATGGGCAGCGCCGTCAGCGACCCGCCGCCGAGTTTATCCGAAAGTTTTGCACTTCGCTCAAGAAGACGGCTGTGCAGATAAAAGATGTCGCCGGGATAGGCCTCGCGTCCCGGCGGCCGCCGCAACAACAGGCTCAACTGGCGGTAGGCAATGGCGTGCTTGCTAAGGTCATCATAAACGCACAACGTGTCACGATGCTTTTCATACATAAAGTATTCCGCCAACGCGCAACCGGCATACGGTGCAATATATTGCATCGCAGCGCTATCCGCAGCCGAGGCGGCGATGACGACCGTGTACGCCATAGCATCGTACTTTTTCAGGGTCTCGACAACCTCAGCAATTGCTGATGCTCTTTGCCCGATGCCCACGTAGGTGCAGATTACATCTTGGCCCTTCTGATTAATTATGGCGTCAAGGGCGATAGCCGTTTTGCCCGTCTTACGGTCGCCGATGATAAGCTCTCGCTGACCCCTGCCGATTGGGATCATCGAGTCTATGCTTTTTAAGCCCGTTTGCAGCGGCTGTTTGACCGGCTGGCGCTGGGCGATTCCGGGGGCCTCAGATTCGATAAACCGCCGGGCCGTAGTTTGCACGGGCGGGCCGCCATCTATAGGCTCACACAGCGGGTTGAGAACTCTACCCAGCAGCTCGTCACCAATGGCGACCGACATCAGCTTGCCGGTGGCCTGCACATCCGAGCCTTCTTTGACTTTCGTATAATCGCCGTAGATGACGGCGCCTACGGAGTCCTCTTCGAGGTTAAAAACCTCGCCGAAGACGTCATTCTCAAACTGGAGGACCTCGCCCACCATCGCATCATCGAGTCCGTAAATGCGCGCGATGCCGTCCGCCAGCTCTACCACCCGGCCGACCTTGGAGACGTCCAGCTTACTTTTGTACTGGCTGATCTCCTGCTTGAGAATACCGCTTATTTCGGTGAAATCGAATTTCATTGGCGTTACTTTCTACTTTTGATCCGGCTTATCACCGTCTTGACGGCCACATCAATTCGATTCCTAATGCTGTTGTCGATCACCTTATCGCCGCAGCGGATGATGGCCCCGCCGATAATTTCGGGTTCGACAGCAACTTCAAGTTTGACATTGCTATTCATCGCCGCTGCGATGTCGTCGGAGAGCTTCTTCACTTGTCCATCCTCAAGTGGATTGGGCACTGTGACCTTGACATGGTAGTATCCGTGATATGCGTCCCACAGCTCACCGTACCTAACGCTAATGTCGCTTAGAAACCTGGCCCGGCCATGTCTAATGACGGCCATGAGGAAGTTTGTCGTCAGGTTGGCAACTACCGGCGATAACAGCCTTTGCACCAACTGCTCTTTGTAGTCTGTAGAAAAATACAGTGAATCGAGCAGCTTGATGAAATCTTTTTCCTGCCCAATGATGCCGGACAAAATGTCGAGGTCGCTCTTCACCGTATCGACGCTCTGCTGTTGGTCGGCCAGCTCGAAAAGACTCTGCGCGTAAATTTCTCTCAGGCGTATAGCGGTACTTATCATATCTGTCTATTGCCGTCTGGCTGCCGTTTGATTTGCCCTATCGCATCCTGGATAAGGCGGTAGTCATCTTCAGTAGTTACCGTGCGACCGAGGACTTCCCGCGACAGCGCGGAAATCATCTCCGCTGCTTCGGCCCACAGTTGCTCCAGCGCAGCAGAGCGGGCGTATTCAATATCGTCTTGAGCTTTTTGCTTGATTGCCAGGACCTCCCGGCAAGCCCTCTGCAGAAGCTCTTCCTGTCGCTGCTGGGCCTGGTCGGCGGCGTCTTTAATAATCTTTGTGCCCTGTTGTTTGTATTCATCGAGCAGTTTCTCCGCCTGCTGGCGAGCGTTATTGGCGGCGTCAATCTGCTGCTGGATGTGCCGCTCTCGGGCGTTTAGCCTTTCCACCATCGGCTTCCAGGCCACCTTACTGAGGATAACAAGCACCACCACAAAGGCAGCAACTGTCCAGACAGCATCGGCGAATGACCCGCTGAAAAGCCCCTGCCCGCCGCCCCGCCCGTCCTGAGCCGGGTCGAAGGAACTCGCGTCGGGAGATGCGGGGGCTGGCTGGCGTGCCTGCTCGGTTTGGGCAGCCCAAGCACTGGCCGAGACTAACAAAACTGCTAAAACTGTCGTAAATATCCGCAGTGCCATTTTGACAGAGAGGTAAAGTGCCTAAAGTGTTAAGTGACTAAAGTGCCTAACATTATGACTTTCAACTTTAGCCTCACTTTAGGCACTCTAGACCACTTTAGGCACTTCAACGTTTACCGCATCCAGTAAAGCGCCAAGAAGCATATAAGTAACGAGAAGAATGTGATTCCTTCAACAAGGGCGGCGGCGATAACCATCGTAGAGAATATGCGCGCCCCGGCCTCCGGCTGGCGGGCTATGGATTCGACGGCTCTGCTTCCGATCCAACCAATTGCAAATGTGGCGGCCAATATTATCACATCGCAACCGAGCATCACCGCCCCAATAGTCAGCGCCGAAACGCTGGTCCCCGTCGCCGCCAAGATGCTACCTGAAAAAAATGTCATTTTTCTAAACCTCCATGACAAATATTTAGCCCCCCAGTTTACTGGGGGGTCTTTACCATTAATGTTCCGGCGAAATCGAAAACCCAATGTAAAGCGTGGACAAAAACGTAAATACAAACGCCTGGATAAACGCTACAAGCAGCTCCAAGAATGACACCGCAACAACGGCCGATACCGAAGCAACCGCGGCACAATAGTTCTTGAAGACTAATATCAGGCCCAAGAGCGTGGCCATAAGAATATGGCCTGCTATTATATTGGCAAAAAGCCGCACCGCAAGAGTGAACGGCCTGACAAATGCGGTGATGATTTCCAGAAAGTACAGAAGCGGCATGATCCACCATGGCGCCCGCGGGGCAAAATTGATGATGTAGTGCCCGAATCCTTGCTGTCTGATGCCGTAGATATGAGTCATCAGGAATGTTACCGCTGCCAGTCCGCCTGTGACGTAGATGTTTGCGGTGGCGGGGCCGCCGAAATGGTTCTCCCTTCCTGTCAGCAGAGCGATGATTTTCTCCGATGGAACCATCCCAAGCAAATTGAGGCTCAGAACAAAGAAAAAAATAGTCCAAACGAAGCCGATATAACGGTCGGTATGCTCACGCATCACGGGCTTAGCCACTTCTTCTCTCAAGAATACACAAATTGATTCAATCAGGTTCGCCAATCCAGCCGGCACCATCCGCCTCGGCCTGGTCGCCACAGGGATACAGGCCAGAAGCAGCAGCGCAGCCGCCGCCACTACAAGCATGTGGTTACTTACAATCACGTCCCATCTGCCGACAGAAATCGTGAATATCGGCGCAGATTGGCTCGGCAGAAGAGGATCGAAATCCACCGACGCAACAAAATGGAAGCCTGCAATACTCAAACTTGATTGTAAATTCCCAATTTCCAATTTTCAATTGTCTTGTTCGCTCGTAATATTACCAATTACTGCCCGCAAGGACAATAGGCCTGCCGCCCCCGCGTCTTCCTGCGGAAGCCAGGAGCGGGGGCCGCTCGCTGAATCTTTGCCCCTCAGCAAAAAGTTGCTTGACCTATCCGGTGAAAACGGATAAAAAAATCGCTCTGTCAAAATTTTCGGCTCTTTGACGGTTTTGTAAAGAATCAATATGATCAGAGAAATGATCTTCGGCGTAATCGGGGGGTTGGGCCTTTTCCTATTCGGCATGGTGTTGATGTCGGAAGGACTAAGAAAAGCCGCCGGGCCAAAGCTCAAGAACATCCTGGAATCAATGACCAAAACAAGGCTCACCGCCTTTCTTGTCGGCGCAGGCGTTACATCGTTGATTCAGTCGAGTTCCGCCACAACCGTGATGGTTGTGGGTCTTGTCAATGCCGGGCTGCTTACACTCAAGCAGGCGATAGGCGTGATTATCGGAGCCAACGTAGGGACAACCGCAACAGCCTGGCTGGTGTCTGTGTCGGGCCTCGAGTTTCTCAATATTTCAATGTACGCGATGCCGGCCATCGGCTTAGGATTTTTCCTGCACATGGGGGGCAGATCGCGAAGGACAAAGAGCCTTGGCCAAATAATACTGGGATTTGGCATCCTGTTTCTCGCCATTGGCATTATGAAAGACGCATTCCACCCATTGGAGAAAAGCCAGGGCGTTCAAGAGCTTCTTATTTCTCTTGGCAATAAGCCGCTGCTGGCTGTTCTGGCTGGGACGGTGATAACAATGCTTATTCAGAGCAGCTCCGCATCCATTGCGATTGTGCAGATATTAGCAATGAATGGGGCTTTCGGCACTAATTGGGAAGCGGCGTTTAACGTTGCGATGCCGTTTGTTTTAGGAGCAAATATCGGCACCACAATCACCGCCCAGCTTGCGGCATCGCAGGCAAATCGGAACGCCAGGCGCGCCGCCTGGGCACACACGATGTTCAATGTCCTTGGCTCGGTCATCGCTTATCCATTCGTTTCTCTTGGTTGGTATCGTGCTTTTGTTCAGATGATTTTTCCCTGGGAGCTTGGGCCCACTACTATTGCATCAGAAATCGCTGTTGGCCACACGATGTTCAATGTAGTTAATTCGGGCATATTCTTGCCGATGTCGGGCTTGCTGGAAAAACTGGCGATTAAGTTAGTGCCAAGAAGACCGAGTGAGATAGCGATGGCGCCGGTGGTGCTTGAGAAGCATCTTCTCGATACGCCCGAAATAGCTCTGCAGCAGGCCAAACGCGAAATTGCCCACATGGCAAAAACCGCAAGGAGAGCCTTCAGCCAGTCAATCGAGGGGATAATAGAGGACGACAGAAAGAAACTTGGCTCGGTCAAAGAAATAGAAGATGTTGTGGATTCACTACAGTTTGAAATCACATCTTATCTTTCAGCATTGTCGAGCAGGGTCCTATCCGAAGAGGTATCCATCGAATTGCCGGTTCTTTTGCACGCGGTCAACGACCTTGAGCGTATCGGCGACCACGCCGTCAATATCGTCGAAATTGCCCAACGAAAGATCGAGCAGAAACTTTCCTTCACCAACTCAGCTCTTGCCGAGGCCGAGCAACTGAGAAAAGAGGCGTCCCAGATGTTCGGTTATATCATAACAGCTCTGGAGAATAACGATACCGCCGCCGCCCGATTGGCTCTGGTCAACGAAAACAACCTGAACAAAATGCAGGTTGATTTTCGCCGCAGCCACGTTCAACGCATGACCGATGGAATTTGCTCGGCTGAGACTGGCCTGATATTTATTGATTTGGTTGACAACGTTGAGAAGATCGGCGACCACCTCAGTAATATCGCCCAAGCGGTAATAGGCGGCCTGCAATGGGCGGAAGTCGAGCCAAAAGCTGTTTTGAGGCGCTAGCTAACAGCAGGTCAATATTGCTTGCAAACTTGCCCAACCATGTTCTGCATTCACAGTCTGCCGGATCTCTTGCCCGCTATGGTGTTGAACACTCTGCGGATATCAGTAGAATTGGGGTCTAATTGGACAGCGGTCTGAAGCTCCCTCAGTGCCTCCTCCTTGTGTCCCTGTGTATCTAAAAGCATGCCCAGATTGGAATGCAGAATGGCACTACCCGGTACAGCACGCAACCCTCTACGGCATATTTGCACAGCGCTATCAATTTTGCCCTGCCGGTATAGTATCTCCGCAAGATTGTTATAGGCTGGCACATAGTCAGGCTGAAGATAGACTGCTTGAAAATAGTGTGTAGTGGCTTTGTCAAGTTTACCTTGCTTCTGATATGCCCAACCCAGGTAGTAGTGCGCCCGGCCACATGTGGGTTTAATCCGTATAGTCTTTTCATAATGGGCAACGGCCCCATCGAGGTCACCAAGTGTGCGTAACACCGACGCCAATGCATCATATCCTATATACGAGTGCGGTAAAAAATGCAGAACGGCGCGGAACTCCTCAACTGCAGTTCCGTAGTTTTTCAAATCTTCCGCCAGCAGCTTACCATATTTCCAATGGAGATACCAATCCTCGCTCGTCTTCTGAATCGCTCTGGCGTACTTCGCAGCAGCCGCCTCAAGCACATCGGGAGTCATGCTTGCTTTCAGCGCCCGCAACTCGCCCTCCATTCGTCTTATCCGTTCAGCATGGTAAAGCTGATTAGTAAACGGCTCTCTAGTAACAAAGCCGTGAAATACCTCGTCCTCGATTCTGTACCGGTCCCAATCGGTGTAGGCAAGACGCTCTGCACACTCAACCTGGCTTAATAATGGATGGTCATTTGCCCGTCGGCGCTGTATCTTCTCCGGCAGTATTTTCTCCATCTGCTCGAATGTTGTCTTGGCAAGCAGGTAGTTACCTGCGAAATTCAAGTGCACATGCTCGTAAAACAGCTCTTGGCCGCAGGTCCGGTGTGGACTGGCCTGTTCGAATAGTTCCTCCGCATCTACCAAGTAAACGCCCGTTGTCGCTGTTGCGCCGGCGACAGTGCGAATAATCCCATTGATTCGAGTGTCGGCGCGGAACCGGAGCGTATCCAGGTCTCGAGCCTTGAGATATCTCTGGCGGGCCTGCTCGTAGCGTTCCAGGAACCAGTAACATCGGCCCAGCCGGAACTGCAGGTCGGCGAAGCTATCGTCGATTACCTCAGCGGCAAGATAGCGTTCGACAGCCTCAGTGTGCTTGCCAGCCTTTTCGTATTCACTACCTTGTTGATAGATTTTATCCCAGGGACGTTTTTCGGCGTCACTCAGGTCGGACCGATGTAAAGACGCAAAGGGTGGGCTGTCTTTCAAATTGGCACCCAATGTGCAAAGAATTACCTTAGCCCCGCCCTTTCGGGCAACCTTACATATACTCAGAAGATTGTTTTGATAGTGTTTATAAACAATTTTCAAGCGAGGGTCGCCAGCCCTTATTTGCTTTGCGACGAACATCTCCATTCCTTGCCAAACCGAAAGCTTCCTGCTGCCCGGACTTACCCACTCAACTAAATTGGTTACCAACTGCCCGAGCCTGGTCGCTCTGAAAGCGATGCTCAGCCGAATAAACGACAGACTCCTCAAAAGCGGAGCAAAGATAGTACCGGCACCGTACGGGCCGATTACTTCGTTGTTGCCCAGATAGACAATAAATAGGTCAGGCTCGTATTTAGCGCAATCCTTAGCTATCTCTAACACAGCATGCGAGTTTACTGCAGCCATCGCCGTTACAACAACTTCGAAGTTTGCACCGGGATAAGCGTCCAATAGCATCACTCGCAGCATGCGTCCAAAACAAAATGCCGGGTCGGGTGTACCCATGGCAGCAGAAGAACCCAGCACAAACACACGGCAAGTATCGGAGGGTTTCTTTGCAGGGAAAATGAATGGCTCTGACTCACGTGCAAGGCAAGGAGGGAAAAAACGCCAGCTAAACCTGACATTGTCACAACAATACGAACAACTATCTATCCGACATTTTACGATCGCACGCGCAGGATAGCCATAGCCAACCACGCGCAGTGTTAGCTCCAGCAATAACAATGACAGAATCGGAACGATGGTAACAGCAACTATGCGGAACAGCCAGATATGCGATGGTGGTATCTGCATCTGCCCCGTTGGGGGGGTGTACCATGATTTCTTGCCGTTCCTTTTGCGTTTGCGCATTTACTTCACACCTTCCACCCTGGAAAGGCACAGAGGCACACAGGCACAAAGACACAGAGGACTTTGTCACTTTGTGCCTTTGCCTGCGATTGTACTCCGACAGCAACTAAAAACTCAAAACTAAAAACTCAAAACTGTGGAGACAGGTTATTCCCTTTCGCCCATCCAGGGCTGGTCTTTGGGGCCAGGCGGCTGGATTTTGGGTGTGGCCGCCGTTATCGGCATTTCAACAGACACATGGCCAGAGCTGCGGACGACCCGGCCAAGTTTTTCCTTTGTGGCCCGGACAGGCTCGGTGACAAACTCAGGGAGGCTATACGTCCACAGGCATGAGTCATAATATGCAGGGTCTCTTTGTGGAAGGACTATCGGTTTATAGACCTGGCCGTCAGCGTCTGCATAGCTAATGTAAATTCTGGTGAATACTCCGGATTGTCTTTTACTGCTGAAGGCTATCCAGCGGCTGTTCTTCGACCAACTGTGCCAGCTTTCGCTCTGGTCGCTGTTAATCTGGAGTCGGCGGTACTTGTATTGACCGGTCTGTTGTGCGTCAGCAAGGTCGATCATATACAGGTCGCTACTACGCTGGTAGACTGGAAAGCAACCATAATCGCACATACAGAACAATAACCATCGGCCATCCGGGCTTACCCGCGGCAGAAGAATGCTTAGACCCGTTTGCAGGGCTGAAAGGACGGTTTCCAACTGACCCCACCGGTCGTGGGCAAGATCGTAGCTTATTCGGACAAGGTCATACTTGATCTGGCTGTAGTTTTGAAAGATGTCGGCGGGGTCGGATGATGGCCGTTCCGCGCTACAGAAGTACAGGTACTGACCATCAGGCGACCAAGTGGGATAAGTTTCGAGCCGGTCCTTTCTGGCGATATCAGGGGAAGTTTTGGCAACCTTCGAATCGACTAAATAGTAAGCCAGGAAGGAATCGAAGTCCATTACATCGCGGACCTCACGTGCAGAGGAGTGGAAGAATAGACGCACGTCATTCACTGAAAACGCTGCCACGTTGCCGCTCGGATGCCACGAGGTATATCCGAATTTTGTGCCAATCTTGCTGACGCGACCATCCCTGGCCGCCGGCGGGCGAGCTTCGACCAGTAAGGCTGAACTGCCGTAGTCGACACTGCGAATGCCAATCAGCATTTTGTCTGTACGGTTACCGCAAAATGTGTGGCAGTTCAGACACCCTTGCTTAAAGTAGCCGTTATCCAACACAAGCGATTCATCAAACTGTTGCAAATTCCGCTGATAAATACCCATATCTCTCCAGACACGATGGCCTGGTCGGATTTTTCTGTAGACCAAGAAGGCATCAATGTCTTCGTTGGCGATTTTAGCCGTTACGGTGCTGAAGCGCTGCCAAGGGGCACTCTGGGCATTTGGCGAAGATGCAGAAGCGGCTTGCTTGACGAAGACATCGATTGAGAGCTGCCGACCACGGTTTGCGTCCAGGAGACTATGCCACGAGTCTTGAGGGATCAAAATCCTGGGTGTTCTGCTGGAAATCTCGATGGGATTGCCCTGGTCTGAATATATACGCACAAAATAGCGTGAACCAGGTTCTTCCACCGTGAAATCCAGAGGCGCGATATTGGGGGGAATAACAGTGTCACGATAGTCGGGGCGAATTCCAGGAGGCCGACCGACAGAAGTGCAATTTTCATTTGGAGCGTTGTCACAACCAAAAACGAAAAACAGTGGAAGTGTAAAACGTAAAACGTAAAACGAAAAACTGTCGAATTCCATACCTTTTAGCTTTTCGCTTTGAGTTTTTCGCTTCTTTGGCATTTCAATCATTTGCTGGTCCCTGGAGATGCGTAGATATAGTAGAAGAAATATGTGTCACGGTAGTTTCTTGCCAAGTCACTAAAGGCGGCGCGCTTGTCTGCACCGTAGGCACGGAGGATTCGACTGAAATCCTCAATCTGCCTGCGTAAGGTAGGGCTGGGCTGGTAACCGCCAAGAGCAACGGCCTTGCCTGTGCCGTATACATAGATAAGGGCGGCCTCCTCATAGTGCGTAGGAAGTTCGAGATAGCCAAAACCTCTCAGACGGTCGATATTGCTTACAAACTTGCCCAACTGCTTATTCAGTAAATACCAGGCCATCAGGTACTCAAAGGCCATCCTGTTTTGGCTGTTCTTGTCTAAAAGCAAAGAAAGCACTTTTTCTTTTGGCAATGAAAGAGTCGGATAATCTTTATCCAGCGACAGTGAACGCAGGTGCTGAACCTCGGCGTCTGTGGAGAGGTTTGGGTCGGCCCGGAGCAGCTTGAGATATTGGTTGGCCCAGCGAGCGTGGAACAATGTTTTGCTAAGCGCGCCGAGATATACTCCCGCCGAACCGACGTTGCCCTTTGCCATATTTATCAAGGCCAGTCGCTGCAAAACCATGGGGCGGTCTCCCAGTCCCTCCAGGCATTCGGTGAGGGCATTTTCAGCTATATTGACAAGGCCGATATCAAGATGGACATCAAAAGTATGCCAGTGCACCCACTCGTAGTTTGAATCTGTCAGAAACAGATAATCCGGGTCCTGGGGCCAAGAGAACATCTCGTAGCCCAGGCGTCCGGTGTGAAATAACGCTTTATTAACCGCGTGGACTACGAAGGGGTCGGTGGGGTAGCGGCGAGCAGCAAGAAGAACTTGCGGCCACATCTTGTGGTAAGCATAGTAGTCCACCTGGAAGCGGGTCTTCAATTCATCATTGCGTGAAAATTGGACAGCGGCGCCCGCAAGTGCGATTAGAACCAGCGACTCGACGGTCCAAATGAGTCTTGGAGAGCTTTCGTACCATGCAGCTATCCTCGCGGGCAGCTTAGAAGACCTACGGCGTGCTTTTCCTGGAGATTTGGGCGCCGGCGCAGCCTTTGAGGCCCTCTTGGCCGCGGAACGGAGCATATCTGCCAGTGCGAGCCAAAGCCCGCAAATTAGGATTGTTATAAGTGGCAGACCGTAAAGCAGGTAGACTAAAGTCACCGCACGCCTGCGAGTTGCATAGCAGAGAATTCTCCAGGAGAAAGGCATCTCTCGACTGAAGGCATCGACAATACTTACGCCGAAGATGATAGTGCCCTCGATGTACGGCAGCAGCCCGGCGGCCAACAGGTACAACAGCGATGTCTTCCAGCGATGCTGGAAAAACATCTCATAAACTGTACAAATTGCTGCGAAAAGCAAAAAAGCGGCGCCGACGAGGTAATATAGCATCACTGAAGAGACCAGGAAAATAAGCAAATGGGAATGCCTTGAAGCTCGCCCGCCGGCGGCCAGGGCTCGGTATCGCCTTGAAAGTAGATACAGACATGCCAGAATCAGAGCAACCAACAGAGCCATCGTGGTGACGAAGTGATATGTGTACCGATTGTAGCTGATCAGCAGAAGAATCGGTGCGGCAAAGCAAAGCCAGCGGAGTCGTGGCGAGCCGACTATCCTGACAAGGTAGTCGATACAAAGGCAAATCAACCATGCCTGCAGGGTAACGACAAGCGCCCCCAGCCAGGAGTAACAAAGCAACTGTGACAGAAAAGCACAGAGATATTCTACAGGCCCACCCGGGTAGGAAGTAAACGTCTGAAAGAATGCCCAGCCTCTGTAAAAGCTTGGGAAATTGGTGATTACGCCAGCACCATGATAGATCAGGCGCGTGTCTACCTCAAGCCAAAGATACAAATAGAACAGAACAAAGAATAGCAGACTTCGGATTTGCCAGCCCCCGCTCTTGTCTTCGACAAGAAGACGCGGGGGACGAGCCTGCAATTTTGCAAGCAGGTGACTTGGGACAATCCTGCTGAACAGTCTTGAAACAAATGTTGGCATCTATATTTTCCAGGCAGCATGATAAATGAGCCTGCGAAAACCTGCCAGCCAAACCAGATCAAGTGGTCTAAGGCCGAAGTTGAAAGCATTTTACACCATTGGGACAGCAAATGCATTTCCTTTATTCTTGCAGCCGACGCCAGGCAGCCAGCGATGGACCATTGATAAAGCCCCTCTGAGGATTTCCACCCCCAAGCTGTCGAACATGCTCGGCACACATGGAACCGCTTCGCGATGTGGGAGGCCAACAAAAGTGTCTAAAGTGAGCTAAAGCCATATTCCACAATTTTAGGCACTTTAGTCACTCCGAATTTTAGGCATTTTAACCCAGATTTGGCCAGTTGGGGCCTTTTTGCCGATGAATTACCTGTCCGATAGCTATACCGGGCGTGGAGGCTCTGACCTGACCGCGATTTACGTACCAGATGCAATTAGAGAGTTCTCCACCTTGTTCGTGCTGTATTGCTGAGGTCGAGGCGTAGCCGAGACCGAAGGAATCGCTATCGGCAATTAATATCTTGAATTAGTATAAAGAGCGTTGTCACGTCAACCGGTACTCTGCTTCCACACCACTCGGTTTGGCTCAATCCGAATGACCCCATTGGAGCCAGCAAGGCCAAGCCCTCCGTTTCAAGGGGGTGGCATCATAACAGATGCTGTTTCCAATAACACCTAACAGCATCTTCCTACGAGGTTGTCCCAAGAAATGGACTCTTCATGAAAAATGGAGCCTCTTTTTTGCACACTTGACGATTCGGCGGGTCAGGGAACCGACCGTATCGAAGGGAAAAAACCTCAATTAAGGTTTGTGAGAGTTGCCGGGCCGCCCGATGTACTTGCGGTGACATAGAGTCGCCCAGCCGAGTATGCGCCGGTTGAATCCCGATAAAATACACACCAACTTCGATGCTTTGAGCCACCATGTCAGCAAACAAACGAGGCGAGAGCGTATGCGTGGAAGTAACGATTGAATTTAACTGCTGGGGTTTGAATATCTTTATCGTTCCAGGTGGGGCCCCCAAGTCAATAGCATCAATGATAAGTAAGTTCTGCGGAGCTTTCTTTATGATTCGCTGGATATAATTTTCAGGGACACCGGCGGCATCTATTATTTCGACCCCCATACTGGCCTGCTGCAATTGCTCGCAGACGAGCGGCCCCACCCCATCATCGCCTTTTAAAATGTTGCCGATTCCGACGATAACGGTCCTCGAGCTGCGAAATTTACTTAGCTGCTTGAATAATTCCTGGTCGGTGCCCATTAAAGAATTTGAAATTTCAAATTAGAAATTGTTACTGGGCTTACAGCCGGATGTTCAGCTCATATTTACACTTAGGGCACAAGATTCGCATAAAATCACTTGGCATAGTCTCTTTGCCCGGCTTCTGCTCGGCATCTTCTGGTTTTGTAGGAAACTGCCCACCTTTGGCGAGTAGTAATGATGGATTGGTATAGGCCAATGGTCCAAGCTTTTCATAAAGCCAGACCAGATGCTTTTTAGTCCCCACTAATGCACCGCACTTTTCGCATAGCACAAGTTCGTACTCGTGGGTTTCAGCCATGCTTGCCCTGTCCAGCCCGGCCAAGTCCCATTTGTTTGAAAGCTTTATTCCTGTTTCTGTAGTGCAGTTCTCCTGGCAATTGCCACAAAAGATGCACGTATCATATCGGAGTGTAATTTTTCGAACCTTCGGATTAGCTTCGAGGTCATCGGCTTGCGTCAATGCCTCCGTCGGACAGACGTTCACGCACGCCCCACAGCCGATGCAGGTATCCGTATTAAATTCTGGCTTGCCCCTGTATCTTTCCGGCACTACACACGGCTGGTCAGGAAACCGCGTGGTAAATCGCGGCGAAAAAACCGCTGTAACAGCTTCTTTTAATTCTCTCAGTTTTGGCAACCGCACTTCCATACTCCTGCACTTAATCCAATACGCATTTTCGTGTAAATCACGAACCACGACTCACAAATCACCGGTCACCGATCACGAACTACGAACTTTCTTTATCAACTCGAACCTGCTCTGCATATTTATCAACAACGCTTTTCTCCCACAATTTTATCCCCGAAGAATATGCACCTTTGGCAATTGCGTGGGCAGCCGTAGGCGACGTCATCAATATAAACACGGCACAGGTTATCGCTTTTGCGCTTGTTGCCCCGAATCCGCTGATCACCGAAACTCCCAGCAAAAGTAAAATGGTGCCTAAAGTCACACACTTTGTGGAAGCCTGCAGGCGGTTATATACATCCGGAAAGCGGACCAGCCCGATACAGCCGAATATATCAAACGTAATTCCAATCGTTATCAGTATGTATCCAGCAATGTCACTCATCGAAACTTCTACCCTCCAGAAACTTTGCCAGTGCGATTGTGCCTATAAAGCTAAGTAAAGCCCACGCCAGAGCAACATTGAGATAAAAATCTTTTCCGGTAACTATTCCTAAGAGACCACAAAAACCCACAATTACAATTCCCAGTATATCGATAGCTACAGTTCGGTCTGGAGCGGTCGGGCCACGACCTATTCGATAGAGGCACAAGAAACAACACACGCATAAGCCAATATAAAACACTGTTATCATAACTTTCTCTTTCTATTCGAAGATTCTCTTTATAAACCACTCAAACGTCTGAGCAATAAGCTTGGTTGCTTGCTCAACGTCATCAGATTGGACATTAATCCAGTGGACATACAAAAAACCATCGTCGGTTACGTCCACCGTCATAGTTCCTGGCGTCAGAGTGATGGAATTAGCCAGCGCAGTGATTGCAGAGTCTGTTTTCAGATTCGTTTTTATCTTCACTATCCCGGGCCTTATAGGCATCGCAGGATGCAGGGCACGATACACCACATCGAAGTTGGCTTTCATCATAAAATAGAAAAATACAGGCACATAAACCAGAAACCAGAACACTCGCACAGGTGAAATAAATACGCGATGCTCTTTGGGCAGCATTTCGTGGAATAGAATAGCAACAAGAAGAGATGCTATCAGGCCCGCGACCATTACTTGAAGGTTAACTTTACCATCGACGAACGGCCAGGCCACTACCACCCAAACAATAAACGCCAAAACAAAATATATAAGTCGCCTCATATTGTCTTCGCTTCTGTTGCTTACATTTTCATTATTCCGGCTGTATTCCAATAATCAGGTCCGGAGGTCAGCACCTTCACAGCGGGGTTAAGTATGCTCTCTCTGAAAGACGGCACTATCACAAGCAATCCCATAAGCACGCACAAACAAGCCAGAAATACCATTGCGGCGAGCATCGAGCCTTTATTTTCTTTTACCTGCTGAAGATTTTCCGGCAGTTCGCCAAGAAAAGCGTATCTTTGAACCTTCAAGTACATAATCAGGGTGCACAGACTTACGAAAACGATTATTGCCGCAATCCAGTAAAAACCTGCCTGAACCGCTGCGATTACCAAAATCAACTTACTCCAGAACCCGCTAAAAGGCGGGATGCCGGCAATGGAGGCTGATGCCACGGTGCAGGTCGCTCGTGTTACGGGCATTCTCTGGGCAAGACCGCCCATTTCTCGTAGCTGCCTTGTGCCGGTTGACATTTCCACCGAACCGCTGGTTAAGAACAGCAAGGATTTATACACCGCGTGGTTGACAAGATGGAGCAGACCGCCAAGGATAGCCAGAGAGGCCCATGCCGGGTTGGCCTTTTTAGCAATTAAAGTTGCGCCCAGACCAATACCAAGTATGACATATCCTATCTGGCTAATACTCGAATAAGCTAATAATCGTTTGAAATCCCACTGTCCTATCCCCAGAAATGCCCCGGCAATCATACTCAAAAGCCCCAACGCCACCAGAAGCCAGCCGAGTGAAACCGACACACCAAAGATGTTGAAGAGCACGCGGCACAGCGCATACACACCAAGCGCTTTTATCAGCACACCCGAGAGCATCGCCGAAATCGGAGCCGGCGCCGATGGGTGCGCGTCCGGCAGCCACGCATGGAACGGCACCAAAGCAGCCTTCAGTCCGAAGCCCGCAATAAACAAACTAAGAGCAAAGGTAAGGCCGGCATTTAAACCTGAGCTTTGGATAGCTTTTGAGATGCAGGCCATATTAAGTGAGGCAGTATTGCCGTAAACCAGGGCAATCCCAAAAAGGATAAGTGAAGAAGCAACGCTACCCAGAACCATATATTTAAAGGACGCCTCCAGTTCTTCATGCTCGCAGCCAAAGCCCACAAGCGAATAAGAGGCCAGCGATGCAATCTCCAGAAATACAAACAGGTTGAAGATGTCTCCGGAAAGTACCACTCCGTTCATCCCTGCGACCATAAGCATAAACAGACTCAGGTATTTCGATTTGGCTGTGTATTGCTCCATATATCTTGCGCTAAAGAGCATCGCCGCGGCGCTAACGACACTGATAGCCAAAAGCAAAAGGGAGCTTAGACCATCCAGGACAAGGATAATTCCGACTCGAATGGACCAGTTACCCACTTGGTAAACGCCCGATTTACCAATAGAGGCGATAGCCAGTACAAGCAGTGTCATCGTGGCCAGATTGGCTAAAACTGTTGCGGCACTCTTGCCTTTCTTGCCGAAAACGGGAAGCACAAACGCCATTACCAGAGGGATTGCAACAAAGGCAGGCAGCAATCTGGTCATCCTCTCAACCTCCTTATCTCGGTAATATCAAAGGTGCCGTATTTCCCGTAGATTCTAATACATATCGAAATGATAAGTGCTAATGAGCCAAGGCTGATAACGATTGCAGTAAGCACAAGGGCCTGCGGCAATGGGTCGACCGAGGTGTTGATGAAGCTGGCGACAATCTTATTTGTTCCCGCTTCAAGATAGGTTTTGTCAACGATTGGTGCTGTGCCGCCTGTTCGGTAGCCAAGCATAATCAGGAAAAGATTGACGGCGTATTCCATAACCGCCAGGCCGATTACAATCTTAACCATATTCTTTTTGACAACTGCACAATACAGCCCGATCATAAACAGCAAAAAACATAGTGCATAAGGCATCGTTTTCTTGCTCCTCTGAATTTAGACACGGATTTACACGGATTTACACGGTTAAAAAGCAGGTCTGTGTAATCCTTCGACCCGGCTCAGGACGGGTCTGTGAAATCTCTGGTTTTTTTCCTCTTAATTTAGCTACTCGAATCTGCACTCTTTGCCTTTACAACTGATCGAAAGAATGAGAACAATCAAGAACAGTGACGCACCGACCTTTAGGCCGATAGCGATGTTCGATAGCGGAATAGTGCCGGCGCTTACAAGATGCAAGGCCTGGCCGGGCAGATACTTTTGATAAAGGAAATTAAGGAAGAAGGACCCCCCAAAGGCCAGGCCCAAAATCGCTACCAGGGCAAACATAAGCGCACCCAGGCAATCAAGCCTCGAGGCAAGAGGCAGGGACAGATTCTTCTCCGCGAATTCTCTGCCAAATGCCAGCATTAGCAGCACATAAGAGGAGGCTAAGATCACACCGCCGGCAAAGCCGCCGCCCGGGGTGAGGTGGCCGAAAAGGACAATATTAATACCGAACAGAAAAATGAGCACCTTCACCCAACTTGCGATGGTTTTTACTATTACTGTCATCCCTTTCACCCCGTTAGAAGTTTCCCCTTTTTGGATGACGTTGGAATTTCGCTGTTCTTGTTCCATATTTACCTCATTATTCTTCGTTACCTCGTTATAGCGTTTCTAACGGGTTCATTTGTCTGGTTCCTCCACGAGCTTTCTGCTCTTTGCCCGCAGTATAACCGTGGCTCCGAGAATCGAAGTAAACAGCACAGTCGCCTCGCCGAGCGTATCATAACCACGATAATCCAGAATTATCGCGGCGACGACATTTGCTGCACCTGTCTGTGCTAAGCCCTTCTCCACGTACGTCTGTGAAGGAGACCCGTCCACCTTTGCAAAGACAGGCGTTCCGAAATCGGGCAAGGTCTTGAAGACTTCTACGCCCGCCAGGAAGATGATAAAGATAATCACCACTGAAACAACCACCGCAAAAAACTCTCTATCGCCTGTGATAAAGGTCAAGTCACGAGCAATTGTGGCCCGAATCAGGATAATCAAACCTAAAACTTCCACCACAATCTGCGTTATGGCTATATCCGGCGCTCGCAGGAATAGAAACATTAAAGAGGCGCCCATGCCAATAGCACCAACACAGATCACCGAACTTAGAAGGTCCGTAGTTTCCACCGCAATAATCGCGGCAATTATCATGAACACCAGCAGAATATAGAAAATAGTCATAACTTCCTCACCAAATCCTGCAAAGTACAAACAGAATTATCAGCAGCCCCAAGGTCACCCAGGTCAGATACATCGGCAAAACTCCCGAATGAAGCCACCGCAGAAGCTCCGTCAATATCAAACCCATTCTGCCGCCTTGATTGTATAAATCAAAATGCCCTTTCTCCTGGCCGGCGTAAAGCTGTCTCAATCCGCCCATTGCCGAAACAGTCTTATAGAAACCTGTCCCCGGTATTATCATTTGTTCATTGGGCTGCACTTCTCCGCAAGTCCAGGTGGGCACAATTCTGACCTTTCTGGAAACTAACCCGACAAGCAAAATGAGCAGGCCAACAACTACCCCGAATACTAATAGCCCTGTGGCCAGAACTGACTCCCACGTCCCGAATATGATTGCGCCGCCTTCTATATCCAAGGCGGGATAGATAAGTTTTGTCAGCGGCACAGAGTAAAAAACCCCGAAAAACACACATAGCCCTGCAAGTACTATCATCGGGATAGTCTGCGAAGGTGATACTTCTCTTACATCCTTTAGCTCACCTGGCAATCGAGATAGAAAAATCGAGTGTAAGAGTTTCACGAATGAAGCCAGAGTAAGCGCACTTCCAAACATAGCACAGGCAAGCCATATAGGCCACAGCCGAGCTTGCCCGCCGGCCTGCGTTGTCCCCATTTGAATTACGCCCTGATAGACCATCCACTTGGAGACAAACCCGTTCAAGGGCGGTATGCCGGAAATGCTCAAAGCAGCAATCAGGCACGTAACAAATGTAACCGGCATTTTTCCACCCAGCCCGCCCAATCTATCAAGCTCAGCCGTGCCTGCTTCTTGCTCAACTGCCCCGCCGCAAAGAAACAGGCAGCACTTATATATCGCGTTGTTGAGCATATGAAAAACGCCGCCTGCGATACCAACAGGTGTCATTGTCGCTATCCCGAGCACCATATAGCCGACCTGACTGATGGCATGGAATGATAATAGTTTTTTGAGATTGTGCTGAACCATCGCAATCATCACAGCAATAATAAGTGTGGCTGCACCGATGATTGCCAGGATAATGCTTAGGGCTGCCGACTTAAGTACAAAAATTTCTCGCACGATTATTACCAGAAGATAAATCCCTAAAAGCTTATCAATCGCAGCCGGCAAAAGCGCCATCACCGAAACCGGCGCATATTCACCGCTGGTGGGTAGCCACGTATGCAAAGGTAGCGCCCCCGCCTTGGTAATAGCTGCCGTCAATAGTAATAAGAAAGCTATAATTGAAAGGGCAGAGGTCGTTTCTATGCTAACATCCGATATAACGAATGTCCCTGAGATCGCCCATACCAACAGTATCCCCAATAGAAAAGCGGCGTCGGATGCGCCTATCATTGCAAAACTTTTCGTCGCGGCAAAGTTAGCATTTCTTCCGCCCGTTGCTATCATAAGGTATAGCGAAGCAGTAACAATCTCCCAGAATATAAGCAAGAATAGTAAATGCTCGGACAGTAGTATCCCAGCCGAGCCGCCTATTGTAAGCAGAACCGCACCGTAATATTCGTTCAGGCGATTTGCGCTGGCCATAGATTTCAATGAATACAAGGTTATTAGTACGCCGAAGCCCATCGCGAACAATAACATGAATGCTCCCAGCGGCTTGACAGTCAGCAATAGGTCTAAACTCAAGTCACCTATCTGGAGCACCGGCCAGCAGTAGCTGGATTGACCGACAGCAAATATCCGAATCGCCAGCACGAATGTGACCGCCGAAATAATTAGCGTCAGGACCGCAGACAAATACTTCATTCTGCTTGGCAAAAACAGCAGCACAGAGCCAACAATCAACGGCAGAAAAACAGTGAAAGCCAGAATGTTTACTTCCAACTTATTGGTCCTCCAAATTTAATCCGCCGTACGTCTGGCGGATTAATTCTGGTGCGCTAATTTCCTTTTTAATCCGTGCAGTTTTCTCACGACTCAGCCGCAGCAGCGTTTCATAATCATGTGTGACACTGCCGTGTCGGTCAACGACGGCTAATCTTTCGGTGCAACTGTAGCAGGGGTCCACCGCCGCCAGTGTAATAGTAACATCAGCGATATCTGCGCCTATGCAAGAGGCCTTAAACGAGGGCACATTAACATAGCTGGGCGCTCTAATCTTGTGCCGAATTGGCCTATTGCCGCCATCGCTGCGGACATAATGGAACGTTTCGCCTCTCGGAGCTTCCGCGCGACCTACCGCTTCACCGGGCGGGATTTCCTTGACCTCGGTAGTTATAGGGCCGCCAGGAAGCTTTTTTACAGCCTGTTTGATAATCTTAATGGACTCCAGAACCTCCAGCAGACGGACAACGACCTTTGCGAAAACATCGCCTTGAGGCTGAGTAATTACGTTCCAGTCCAAATCATCATAAGCTGCATAGGGGTCGTCACGTCTTACGTCGATAGCAATGCCACTGGCCCTGGCGGTGGGACCTGTTACGGCGTATTGTCTGGCAGCTTCTTTAGTCAATACACCCACACCTTTAACTCGAGCATGAATAACAGGATCGTCCATCACCGCCTTGATGAGCATATTTATTTTCTTTTCGATCTTATCCATTTCGTTTAGTATTTTCGGCCTAAGCTCGTCGGGCACATCTTCTCTGCAGCCGCCAACTTTAACGTTTCCATATTGGTTTCTGTTGCCGCTTATTTCTTCCAGCAGGTCCAGCACCGGCTCGCGATATTTCCACGCCCACATAAAAACCGTGTCGTAGCCGATAAAGTGCCCGGCAAGGCCCGCCCACAGAACATGGCTATGGATGCGCTCAAGCTCATTGATAATCGTTCGCACATACAATGCCCGCTCCGGCGGTTTTACCCCCGCAAGCTCTTCAACCGCCTGCACATAAGCTAAAGGATGCGAAGCGGAGCAAATGCCGCATATACGGGAAACCAAGAATGGCACCTGGTCAAACTGCAGCGTTTCACTGATTTTCTCTATGCCTCGATGGTTATACGACAATCTCACATCTATGTCGGTTACTTTTTCGCCGTCGATGGTCAACTGGTAAAATTCCATCTCCTCCTGCAAAGGATGGAAGGGCCCCACCGCAAGAACCGGTTTTCTGATGCTCTCTTTCATTTCTTCACTTCTTTCCTTAACGGATATACGCCCTCTGGCCAGTCATCGGCCAGTATCAGTCGCCTCAGATTAGGATGATTCTTAAAATCAATCCCTAATATGTCGTGTATCTCTCTTTCAATCCACTCCGCAGCCGGCAAAAACGGCGTAATAGATTCAATCGCAGGAAGCTTTCGGTCGCGGATGAACGCTTTTATGGTAATCACACAGCCGGTTTCGTCATACGAATAGTGGTAAAGCACTTCGAAACAATCGTCAGAATCAATGCCGGTAACAATTACAAACCGGCAACCAACATCTTCGAACAAAAACTTATTGACGGCGTAAGCGTCTTCGGCTTGACAGGGAAGGAATATTCTATTATCAGTTTTTTGCTCGATAGCAATAAGTTTATCCTTTATTTCCAATAATCTGTTATTTAGCTCTTGCTGGTTCATAATTTCCTATCTGTTATTATCGCGACACGCATCACGCGCCACGCATGACGATATCATAAAGCCGACAGGGCCCTCACTACTCCGGATATCATAGCTTCCGGCTTAGGCGGGCAACCCGGCACATAAGCGATGATTGCATTAGCATCTTCTTGTCTAATTATCTTATCAAGGGGTCCTGCTACGTGGTAGCCCGTATGAAATATGCCTGTGCCACAAGCGCAGGCGCCGATGAGAAACACAACGCAGGGTTTCGGCGTTTGGCGATAAACTTCTCTCACACGCACTACGGCTTGGCGGGTCCCCACGCCGGTTACCAGCAATGCATCAGCATGCCGGGGTGACCCGACCAGTTTGATACCGAACCTCTCAACGTCAAACTTTGGCGTCAGCAAATCAACAATCTCGATATCGCAGTTGTTACACGCCCCTGCGTTAACGTGAAATACCCACGGTGACTTCTTTAATGACCATATCTTCCAACTCATGATTCACCCCTTCGGGTTCACTCAGGGCAAGCTTACAACCAGCCGATGCCATAATAATTGCCTATCGTGGCCAGTATAATAGCGATAGCCATCACGCCCCCACAATAAAACCAGAAGAACTTCATCGCCTGGTCGATTCTCACTCGCGGGTTTGTATTCTTTATCAATATAAGCAAAACCAGCACCAGCACGTACTTGCCGATACCCCACACCAGTCCCCACCCCTTCGTGCCAAATCCACCCAGAAATACCATCACCAAAAACAACGGCAACACCACTAACATCATCATCTGCATGATCTTCCAGATGGCAAGCAAGGCCCCGGAATATTCTATAATTACACCACTGGCAACCTCCGTCTCCGACTCAGCTATGTCAAATGGGACAAGCCCAAGTTTTGCCTGAACACACAATAGCGCAGCCAAAAACGCCAGCAATCCGGATATGCTGAGAACCAGCGTATGCTGGGAAATCGCAGCTAAGTCGAGCTGTTGTTCCGACTTGATTAGTCCAGCCGTCTTTATAATCACCACGACAAAGGCCAGAACAAGCGGCAACTCGTAGCTCATAACAAGTTTCATTTCCCTGCTTGTGCCGACCGCTGCGTGTGGACTGGCGCTGGCTGAGCTGCCCAGAATCAATGCCAACGAAGGCAGTACCATCAAATAAATCGCCACGATAATATCACCGACAAACGGCTTTGTCGGCTCGATAGTTATCCGCCACAGCATTGTCGAAAGTAGTAACACTCCCGATAGTCCCACAATGGGTGCTGCCAGAAAAACCGTTCGCTGAGCGTCCTGTGGTATAAGGATTTCCTTGCCCATCAGCTTCATTACGTCCACGAATGGCTGATACAATGGCGGACCCACACGCCACTGCACAAGGGCGCTTACCTTGCGGACTATCCAAGAAGCGACCAGGCCGAAAGCAACAGTAAATAGAAAGCCTGGGAAAATCAAAATCCAGAACAGACTCTCTAACGCTTCGCTCATCTTTTTGCCTCTTGTGTTTGCCTTAAAAATGGCTGCCATGTAGTGCCGCCGGTCACTCGAATAACTATGTCGTCAAAGACCTCTACCAAATCGCCCTCGACTGTGACCTGGCGGTAGTCTATGCTTCCATCTTGAGCGGTCCTGACACACAACGGTTTTTCGCCCGGTGATAATCTGCCCTTGCACACATCGCAAACGCTGGAGGGATATGGTATAAGGTCGGGATATATTGTCCCGAATGGACACGCTATCGCGCAGGTTCCGCAGCCGGTGCATAACATACTCGCCCGCTTGAGAACACCCTCATCGCTATCTTTGCTTGGCAACTTCTCCAGCGCTGCCCACGGACAGGAAGCAATACACGGTGCAGCTTTGCATTTGCGGCAAATCAGAGCAAACCGAATCATCTCTAAAAGCCGGTCAAATCCGTTATTTTCTGGATGATGTTTATATGAACACCGCACCTTTGATTCGCTCTGAGGTTTGCATTTCGCTAAATCTATTATTAACTTCGCAGACATCTTTCCCGATACTCGTTTTAATATATGACAGATATTAATCCCAGATATTCGGATAATCCTTTATCTGCTCATACCTGAACACAGGGCCATCCTTACAGACGTAATATTTGCCAATCATACAATGGCCGCATTTGCCCACTCCGCAGCTCATATTCTTTTCCATCGAAAGGTAAATATTGCGGGCAGGGAATCCAAACTCCAGCAGTTTTACGGTGGCAAACTTCATCATAATTGGCGGCCCGCACACTACCGCCACTGCATTTTCAATCTCCACATCGTCACACCTGAGTATTGTAGTTACGACGCCGACATTGCCGTTCCACTTGTCGTTCCCCTTGTCAACCGTCAGCTTAACCTGCACGCCGTCGATTTTCTGCCAGGGGTCAAAAAGGGTCTTTTTATAGATAAAATCGTCGGGCGTCCTTGCTCCGAATCGGCAGACCACGGATTTGAAGTCTTTTATCCTGTCCACCAGCGTCAAGAATAGGGACCGAATCGGCGCTAGACCTACGCCGCCACCGACGATATAGACTTCTTTGTTGGCAAAATCGTCAACCGGATAGCCGTTGCCGTAAGGTCCACGAATCCCGACCTTTTGTCCTTTCTTACACCCGTGCAATAGTGCTGTCACTCGCCCGGCTTTCATAATGGTAATTTCCATCTCCTTGGTGTCAGCCGGCGACGAAGAAGGTGTGAACGGCGCCTCACCCTCGCCAGGCAAAGTCAACTCCACAAACTGGCCTGTCTTGAACTTAAATTCCTCTTCCGGCACCACGACAAAGCTCTTAATCGTCGGGGACTCATCTATAATGTCAACAATTTCACCAATTATAGGTTGGTAGAGATTTTGGTTCATTGTGCAACTTTTGCTTTCACCTTATCTTTGCCTTTAAGCTCCTGGTATAACTTCTTTAATATCGCCCGGATGTCTATTTCTCCGGCATCTGCATCAACACATCTACCGCAGCCGACGCACATCTGGATGCCGTATCTGTCGAGAAAATAACAAAACTTGTGCATAAGACGGTGTTTGAGCCGGTCGCCAAGTATCTTACGCGGGTTTGCACCGCCGGCAACCGCAGCGTATGCACACCTCATACAGCTATCCCACATCTTCATCTTGCTAAAGTAATCCTTTTGCTTGATGTCGTAAAGGTAAAAACAGTGACACGTGGGACACACTCGCGTGCAGGCCTGGCATTCAATACAGCTTTTCGCCTCCACATCCCAGGCATCGGAATCCTGACCGCTTTCCATAATCTCTTTAGTCGGCACATCAAATTCCAGGTCCGCGTTCTGTCGCTCAAGCTGCTTTTGCACCTCGGCCCTGTTTCTGTCCCGCTCTGCCAGCGCACCGTCATGAGCATCGGTGAAAAGCTCAAGGTGTTTTTCTACGAAATCTTTGCCCTTTGGCGAGCCGACCTCGATGATGAATCCATCCTTTACCTGCGAGACATTCAAATCAAAGCCGCTCTGCAAAAAAGGCCTTCCCCCCATAATGTTGCAGAAACAAGTCTCGCCTGGCTTAAAGCAATCTGACGAAATTATAAACATCTTCTCCCGCCTCGCCACATAAGACGGGTCGCGGAACTCCTCTTCTAAAAAGACCTTATCCAGACACTCGAGCGAACGTAAATCGCAGTCTTTAAGCCCGAAGACAGCAAACGGCTTTATATCCTCGGCCTTGAATGGCGCAGGGAAAATCGCAGCAAGCCCACGCAGCGGAAACAAAAACTCCTTTACCGGCATGCAGGCACGTATATTGCTGAATTCCACCCCACTCTCGGCGGAAGCGTCGTACCTGGTATACACAAAATGCTCCCCTGATTTCTTGGGAACATAAAGCTCCATCTCCTCGGCAACAGCATCCAAGAGCACCTTTAACGAACTTATAAATACTGCTTCCATTTCCCTTACCAGAAATAACACAAAATACCTAATAACTCAAAAACCGACAACTAAAAAAATCACTAACAACTATCCTTTATTGTTTCACAGTCTAACCTGCCGGCATATAGTAGGGCAGCCTTGCAAGGTCCATCGCGATATCAATTGTTATTACCTTAACTTTCCTGCGCACCGTTATGTAGCACGGAGAAAAATTCAGGATGCCTGTTACACCTGCCTTAACCAGCGCATCCGCCGTCTGCTGAGCGGATTCCTGGGGGACAGCTATAATCGCAGCGTTAATCTTTCGCTTCTTTAACGCCTGCAAATTTGAAACATCTTCAATCACAATATTTTTTATCTTCCTGCCGACTTTTTTAGGGTCGATGTCGAAAGCAGCAGCAATATCAAAACCGTATATCCCAAAGCCCGTATATGCTAAAATAGCCGACCCTAAATTGCCCACGCCTACCAGAGCCACCTTTTGCACAACATCAAGTCTGAGGATTTTTTTAATTTCCTTTGCAAGTCTCTCAGTATCATAGCCCACGCCCGGCGTGCCGAAATCGCCGAAGTAGGAAAAATCCTTTCTTACCTGCCAAGGCCTGACACCGACTAAATCCGCCAGCTCTTGGCTGGATGTACACAATCGGCCCCAGTGCAGCGACAGCAGCAACCCTCTAAGATAAAACGGCAGCCGCCGCACCGTCTCATTCGGGACTCTATGGTACCTCATACATTATGGCACAATTACTTGGCACTTGAGTTCACATTCACAAATCTACGGCGAAGTTTTAGTCTATAG
This sequence comes from uncultured Pirellulales bacterium, assembly GCA_964567045.1. Lineage (GTDB taxonomy): Bacteria > Planctomycetota > Phycisphaerae > Sedimentisphaerales > Anaerobacaceae > JAFNGF01. Next base: position 104,411 of record CAZMLE010000002.1, read on the forward strand.
ACCCCACTCCTATGTATCAAGGAAATTCACACCTGGCAATGGAATTGGAAGGGAATCCCGACCTGCCGGGATATACCCCTGTGAGGATAAGATGCATCACTGATAAGTGTTATCCAACATACGCCCGCGGGCATTTTTGGGCACTTGCTTGTCGTAACCTCTTTAACGAAAAGAGCTTATGAGAACAAAATGGAGGCGGGGGGATTTGAACCCCCGTCCCGAGATGCTTCAAGACAAGTCTCTACATGCTTAGTCGCTTTATTATTCTTTCGCCTTACCGAGCGCCAAACGACAGGCTCTCGGCTCAGCTATTCCGGAATTGATCTTATCCCTCAGGCCCGAAAAACCGTCAGGAGCAGCCTGCTATCTGACGCCCTTACCAGACCCACAGGCAAGGTCCGGCAGGACGGGCCGCCGAATTAGGCGGCCATTCGCAACTGATAGTTGCCAGTTAGGTTTATTGCCGGATGATTAGCCAGGCCAACCGGCGTCCTGGACATGCAGCCTGCCTCTCCGCCATCCGGTCGAAGCCATTCGCCCCCTATTCACTCCGTCAGGGCCGCACCTGGACGGCTTTCAAAACAATTCGCTTTTATCCGCCAGATTTACCCGCCATACGTCTGGCGGGCAAGTGGCGGATTTACATTTATATTATACCCGGTACTACGCAAAACTGCAACAAAAGTTCTACCGCATTTTAGAGACACGGATTCACACAGACGCCGTCCCGAGCAAAGCCTGTCCCGAGCGAAGCCGAGGGGTCGAGGGATTAACACGGCTAAACAAGCCCACTCCGCCAAAACGGGAAAGTCAAGATTGAAATAGTGCCGGATTTTGCTATATTATGCTCATAGTTATAATTGATATTCCCCGGGTCATAAGAAATGGATTACACCCGAGGCGAACCCATTCGACTCGTCCCGACCTGTCGGGACTCGCTCGGGGCGGGCGCAATGGTGTTTGGGATGTTACGCGGGTCAATATAAACAATGTTGGCCACTGGATAATGAAGGATGAACCTGATAGGGTTGCCGCATGAATATAGATGACATCATGAAGGACATCGCCAAGCACACCGCCAAGGCGGTGGCCCACTACTGGCAGACGCGGTCGGCGCAGCGACGGAAGCAAGAAGACAGCGGAAAGGCGGATCAGGGATTGCGCAGTGCCGTCACCAGTGGCGCGCAGATGGATGGGTTCATCGACCTCTTTACCAAATTGATCACACATGCCGGCATTCCCGAGCAGTGCATTTTCCGAAACAAGGCCGTGGAGCTGCCCGGCTTCTTCCGTCCCACCAAGGAATGGGACCTCCTCATCGTCCGCAATCGAACCCTGATTGCCGCCATTGAGGCCAAATCACAAGTCGGCCCCTCTTTCGGCAACAACTTCAACAATCGGACAGAAGAGGCGATGGGAAGCGCTCTCGACCTCTGGACCGCTTTCCGGCAGCATGCATACCTCGAAAGCCCCCAACCGTTCCTCGGTTACTTCTTCATGCTGGAGGACTGCGAGGCATCGAACCGCACCGTAAGCGTCCAAGAACCCCACTTCAAGGTTTTCCCCGAGTTTGTCGGCGCATCATACATGCGCCGTTATGAGCTGTTCTGTCGAAAACTCGTCCTTGAGCGCCATTACACCGCCTCGGCCTTTATCACCTCATCCGTTACAGACGGCATCAAGGGCGAGTTTAAGACGCCCGCAGATGATCTGTCGGTTGAACGCTTTGCCAAAGTTCTCGTCGCCCATCTGTCAACTTTTATTTGACGATATGAAACCAACAGTTCACAGATTGATCAACGGAGACGCACGGGATTTGTCGTACGTGGATGATGAGTCCGTCCATCTCGTCGTCACTTCGCCCCCGTACTGGAATCTCAAGCGCTACAACGAGAATCCCGATCAGCTCGGACACGTTCAGGATTACGAAACGTTCCTGGGTGAACTAGAGAAGGTCTGGCGGCATGTGTTCCGTCTTCTCGTTCCCGGCGGCCGCCTTGTCTGCGTTGTCGGTGATGTTTGCGTGGCGCGACGCAACTTCGGGCGCCATCTCGTATTTCCCCTTCATGCGGACATCTGTGTTATCTGCCGGCGCATCGGTTTTGACAATCTGAACCCCATCGTTTGGCACAAGATAGCAAACGCCTCATACGAAGTCTCAAACGGCTCGAAGTTCCTTGGCAAGCCATATGAACCGAATGCCATCATCAAGAATGACATGGAGTTCATTCTGATGCAGAGAAAACCGGGAGGTTACCGCCAGCCAAGTGGCGAGCAACGCGATGCAAGCAGAATCTCCAAAGAGGAGTTTGACCGCTGGTTTCAACAGATATGGATCATTACGGGAGCCTCCACCAAGCACCATCCGGCTCCATTCCCATTGGAATTGGCGACACGCCTGGTGCGGATGTTCTCTTTCACGGGGGACACCGTCCTCGATCCATTCTGCGGGTCTGGCACAACGATGGTTGCGGCCCTCCGAACGGGCCGCAACAGCATCGGGGTTGAGATAGATCCCGAATACTGCCGAATGGCCGCACGATACTTGAAGGCCGAGAACACCGACCTCTTCGCAAACACAGAGTTGAAATTTGAAAGGGCATCCACCGCGCATGCATGCCTTGTCAAGGAAGACCACGCCCTTTACGAAGTGCGACCTGCAAGAAAGAGATTGAAATAGGCCAACAATCGCATCGAACACTACGCCGGTTCCGCTGCGCTCCACATGGAAATCTGGGGACAGCTACTGGGGAAATAGGGGGTCAGCCCTTAAAATATAAAATAAGAAATCCGGGATTATGGCCTTGCCATCTTAACGATTGTAATTCGAGGAAGATTTTGATATTATTATGAAATTGCAATGCTCGGTTGCGTAGCCAGGCGTTTAATTGGGAGAAATGAGTATGATGTCCCCAGATTATCCATAATGATGTAGAATTCCGAAAACCGATATTAACAATAGACCTGATTTGCAGATAGAAAACAGTAACGCCAAAAGGAGATATTTATGAGTAATGGTGAAAGACACTGCTCTGAGTGCGAGTTCTACGACCCAAAAAACAGTAGGTGTCGTTTTCAACCCCCAGTCTTTCAATATATATTCGTACCGAGGGGCCAGAATACGGGAAACGTGCAAAGGGAAGGCGGGTGGCCGAGCGCGAGCCCTGATGACTGGTGCGGCCAGTTCAAGGCGAAAAATAACTGAGTCTGGGGTGTGATTGTTTTCAGGGGTATGACCGGCTAGCAACCGGTCAAGCGGTCTGGACTTTGGCAATTCGAGGATGATTTTGGTATTATTATGAAATCGAAAACCCTGGTTATGTAGCCAAGCGTTTAATCCGCCTCTGGCGGATTAATATGGGAAATCTCAGGTCATGTATGATAGACCGAACTTATATCGATAAGTTTATTGCAGCAGGTATAGTCATTGTAGCTTTTCTGCTCGTTTCCACAGTTGGGAAATGGACTGCAGAAGAACGGGCGAAACCAGATAAGGCGCTAAGAATCAGTTACAGAATAGAGAAAGGGTTGAGTAAAATAATTTCAGTGGTAAGAAAAAAACACAAAAACATTCAGCCCAAGTAAGACACAATCCTCCAGAAATCTGTTGACACCATTTTTAGTTCTGAGTTTTTTGTTCCCTCCGTCGCAAATGCTTTGGAGGGCAAGTATAGTTCGTAGTTAAAAACAATGTCCGTAAGGACTCCTTACGGAGAACAAAATACAATGAACAATGAACAAGAAAATCTGCTTCAATTTATTAGGGGCATGGCACGGTCGGCCTCGCCCCGCCGCAGGCGGGTAAACTTCGGCGCTTTACCACCAAGCATGTCCTGAGCAACGCCGAAGGGTCACAAAGGCACTAAGATTTATTTTTGTTATTAAATAGCAGCGTTAATCAGTGTCAATCTGTGTAAATCAGTGTCAAAAACTTTTGTGCTTTTTCGTGGCGAATATCTCTGTGAGCTCTGTGTGCTCCTTCGACTTTGCTCAGGACGGCGTCTGTGCCAAAATATAAAAAATCTCTGTGGCCAAAAAAATCCGTATCATCGGGGTGGTTCCGGCTGTTCCGTACCATGTCAACCAGTGGGGTAATTTCCTCCAGACGTTTGGCTTTACCAAAGACCGTAAAGGACTGGTCATTGAGGACACTCAAAGAGAAACTGATAAAAATCGGCGCCAAAGTGGTATTCGCTGTCGATCACGCTACTCTTGCCAATTTTTACCCCATCATCAATTACAACACCTGCACCTATCGCCACACCTTTAGCCTTCACCAGCGAAATAGGAGATACGAATCAGCAGACACGCATTACGATTTATGCACGATGAAACTCGGGTGTCGAGCATCAAGCATCAAGCCACTGACTATAGGGTTCTCTATTTCTCCCATATCAACAAAATGTTAATTTGAAAAAAATGGTAAATTTCTGTCAATTTCTGCTCAAAAAGCGCGCGTTTTTGCAAATTTCCTGTCATTTCCTGCGCATTTTTGATGCTTTTTTAACCTGTTTTTTCTTGCCTATTTTCCCCAAACTCTACAAGATGACCTGCGAAGCCACGTTTTACCCTAAAAATGAACATCACCTCGGGAAAATAACCAAAAAACGCCAGTTTTGTTAAATTCCGGATAATTCCAGTTTTAAATCGTGTTAATCTGGGTTGATAGAATTACGGCAAGGCTGAATCTTTTTCGATCACCTTTTGCTGCTGAGTTTTCTTGAACTGGGCGAGTTTTTTGGCCAGGTTCTTATCTGTCAGGGCCAGGATTTGTACCGCGAACAGGGCGGCGTTTTTCGCGCCTGCCTTGCCAATAGCCATCGTTGCTACCGGCAAGCCAGGCGGCATTTGTACGGTGGAGAGCAGCGCATCGATACCTTCTAATCCAGCGGCAGAGATCAAGGCTACTCCGATGACCGGCTTGGCGACGTATCGGCCCGGCTCGTGCTCTTCGGCGGCCATGTGCTGAGCGGTAAAGGTTGAATGGTGCTGGCTGACTTTGTACCTTACTTTCGATTTATCCAGAAATTCTATCACTCGCATAGCGTCTCTCCCCAAGACCTTATTAGAGTCTATTCGGCAAGAGTTTACGCAGAATCCTTTTCATCAGCACAGCTGGCCGGTGTCAACTGCCAGCGAATTTTTCAATTGTCAATTTACAATTGTGAATTTACAATTGTGTATATGTGAAATAGCGAAGGTTTTCGGCAGCGTTTTTTAGCACGGTATTTTTCATGAAAGGGTAAGAATATGAAGGTTCTGGCGGAAAGATTGATAAAGGTGGTCGTTATTTGGCCGATTGTTCTATTCATAATGGGGGCCGCCGGTTGCGCAACCAAGACGGAGATACTGCCGCCTACCAACGTGGGCGTTTTATCAGCGATGCATCAGAGAGCCCTGAACGCAGCCACAACCAGAGCCATCGAGCAAGCCGGCATAGATGAGTCCTTCCTGGGGCCGGAGAAAGTCTACCTCGATGTTAAAGCGGTGGGGGCCGCGGACCTGGGCAAGCAGCACGTCTCAGGAGCGGTGCTTTCCGAACTGGATACCTTAGGCGCCACAGTTGTCGATGACCCCTCAGCAGCGGATTCTACCGTCTCTTGCTTGATCCACGTCGCGGGGACAGACCCCGACAAGGGGGAGTTTCTCTTCTGGAAGTGGAAAGAGGTCAAGGCCGATGTTGAATTGAGCTTCGCTAAGACTGTAGGCCAAAAGGTGATAAAGAAGCGAGGTGTTGGCACAGCTACGTACAATGAGACGTGGTTCCTCTTTTTTGGACCGGAGAGAAAGATAAAATAAATCCGCCACTTGCCCGCCGCTTGCCCGCCATACGTCTGGCGGGTAAATCTGGCGGGTAAATCTGGCGGATAAATCCGAGACGGGATTTATGTGCTTGGGCGACGTTTTAAGAGGATACAAGCGACTGCTCCTGCGTTTGATGACGCTGGTTCTGTTGGCCTTGCTACTTTGTGGATGCAGTACGCAGGAAAGATGTCTTGAGCAAAGTTTTCCGCCCGAACTTGTCAGTAAGGCCCATTCGGACTTTAAGATCGACATAACGGACTGGGAGATTCCTGCCGGCTGGACTGTTCCTACCCATGCCCGGCTGGAGTTTTGTTGTGAGGCGGGTGTGGGCGGCGAAGTGAAAAACTACTGCCGAGAGAAGCTCGACAAGTGTCTGGCTGCCCGTAAATTTGAAATCGACCCGAATGGGCAGAATGAGCTAACGGTCTGCATCGTCAAGGCCGCGGAGATTCGCAGGCCGGTAAGGAGTGCAAAGGTGAGAATCGCGGCGAAGTTCTCCTCGCATAGCGATGCCGGGCCTGCTATGATGGGTATTGCGGATGGCATAGAGCCTCGGCCGGACCTTAGTTCCGGCGTCTGGATGCCCAGGTCAAGTTACTTCCGCGCTGCACAGTACGCTATCGCCAAACTAATGGACCAGCTCGATAACATCCCCAAGCGCACGCAATCCCAGTGAGCAAACCCTGACAAAAATGTCGGGGATCTACGACACAATTGGCGGTCCGACTGCGACAAAAACGGTTTTCGACTGCGACAGAATTGTCGTACTACTATTAATAATACTATAACAGAGAACTATAGAAGAACTGTTGCGTCGCTGGCTTGTCAAATCTTTAGCCCCCAAATTTATTTGAGGCTTTACACCTTTTTTCGTTGACCACCGGCCGGAAATGCTCTACCATATAGTTACATTGCCGATGACGAACAAGACTGTAGCTCGTCCCGTATCTTCTGTAGCAATTCGTTGTTGCTTTGTATAGGGACGGGTAGGACGGGAATCTTTGTAAGGCTATGTCCTGACGGTAGTTAAGTTACAAAGACATTTTCGGCGCCTGTTGCAGAAGCGAGGTTGGCTTTGGTGCTAAGCTCTCTGCACGATGGCGGAAAGTGAATTGTGCGCGGAACGAAATCTCTTGGAAAAAGAGCGTGTGGTTGTCAGCGATTGGGTGTCGGTGTTGAGCATAAAATCAGCTAATTATATGCAAAAAACGAAGCTGTTTGTATCGAAAATTCGACCGCCAGATGCCGCTGTGCCTTAGAGAGCTGACGCTGCGCACGAAGAAAAGGATTTCGTAATTCACCGCCTTTCTTTGAATCTTTCCTGCCGAGAATCCCGCAATCCGTCCCGCGTGGTGGTTTTTTTAGCTGCTTTCGGAGTCTAAGAAAAGGGTCGGAACTATGGAAGCGATACTTATGGCAGTTCCGCTGCCGGATATAGCGGCTACGGTTGTCGCGTTCGCTCTGGGAATTTGCCTTGCAGTAATTGTCAAACAGATAGTCGACAAAACCAGGGCCAAAACTCTCGGGCAAGATATTCAGCGACAAATCGAAGCCGCCAAACGGGAAGCGGAGAACATAATTAAATCTGCTCAGCTCGATGCTGCTGCAGAAACCATCAAAAGAAAAGAGGAGTTCACGGCTGAAGTTGATCGGATTCGTGCCGAACTGCGGGAAACTGAGACAAGGTCAGCCAAGCGTGAGGACGTTCTTGAACGCCAGGCTGAAGGCCTTCAGAAGCGGGAAGAATCGTTTAGACAGCAGGAACAGGAGCTCGACCGGAGATTGCGGAATGTCGAGCTGAAGGATAAACAGCTCTCGGCTTTAATGGCACAACAGAAGAATCAACTACTTAAGATTACCGCTATGGACATCAATGAGGCCAGAGAGCTGCTGCTAAAGCGCCTCGAAGATGAGTGTGAGCATGAGATGTCCGCCTTAATTGCCCGTAAAGTCGATGAGGTTACCGAAGCTGTTGATGAAAAGAGCCGGGAAATAATCAGCACCGCCATTCAACGGTACGCTGCTGAGCAAACCTGCGAAGTCAGTGTCTCGACAGTCGATATCCCGAATGACGATATGAAAGGCCGAATCATCGGTCGTGAAGGCCGCAACATTCGGGCGTTCGAAAAAGCTACCGGCGTAGATGTCATCGTTGACGATACGCCCGGAACGATTGTAGTAAGCGGCTTCAATCCGGTCAGGCGGGAGGTTGCCCGCCTTTCAATGGAGCGGCTGATACAGGATGGGCGAATCCATCCGTCGCGGATCGAGGAGCTTGTCACCCAGACCAAAAAAGACGTCAACCTTAAGCTTCTGCAGCTCGGTAAAGACGCTGCCGTCGAGGCCAACGTGAGAGGATTGAACAACAAGGTGCTCAGTCTGCTCGGGGCTTTGAGCTTTAGGACCAGCTACGGCCAAAACGTGCTTCGTCACAGTATCGAAGTCGCATTTCTGACGCAGGTCATGGCTGACGAGCTTGGGCTGGATGGTTCCATGGCCAGGCGTGCAGGACTGCTGCACGACATCGGCAAGGCTATCGACCACGAGGTTGAGGGCAGCCACCCGGCCATAGGTGCAAATTACCTAAAACGGTTCAACGAATCGCCTATCGTGCTAAACGCCGTCGCCGGACATCACGGCGACATCCCACCGGATAATCCTTACACCCCGCTGGTTGGTGCAGCCGATGCAATTAGCGCCTCTCGCCCCGGCGCCAGAAGGGAAACGCTTGAAAGATATATCAAGCGGCTGGAAAACCTCGAGGAAATCGCCGGCAGCTTTAAGGGTGTTGAGAACGCCTATGCCATCCAGGCCGGGCGGGAAATCCGCGTGATCGTCGATGCGTCGAAGGTTGACGACGGCGCAGCTATGAAAATAGCCCGTGACATCGCCAATAAGATTGAAGCTGAAATGACTTATCCCGGCGAAATCCAGGTGACGCTGCTGCGTGAGGTCCGCTGCATCGAGTACGCTAAGTAAATCGTATGTTGTATGATCACGAGCCTGATCAAAAAACTTTATCGCCCCACGGCATACGATATACGAGATAGGAACATGAAGCTAAACGTTCTTTGCATTGGTGACATAGTTGGCCGGCCTGGCAGGCGCATCGTCGCCGAGAAACTAAAGACGCTGGTGAAGGAACACCAGATCGATTGCGTGATCGCCAATGCCGAGAATGCCGCGGGCGGCTCCGGGCTAACCCCACAAATCTACGACAAATTGCTGCGATATGGCGTAAACCTGATCACCTTGGGCGACCATAGTTACCGTAAAAGAGAGATAATCGAGACTCTGGAAACAGCCGAGAACATTGCCCGCCCGGCGAACTTTTCCGAGCATGCTGCCGGCAGGGGTTTTGCTGTTTATAAGACCAGTAAAGGGCCAACTGTAGCCGTGGTTGCTCTGATCGGCAGGCTGTTCATGAGGCCTGCTGAGTGTCCATACACCGGCATAGACAAAATCCTGCCCAAGGTTCAACAACAAGCCGATATCGTAATCGTCGACTTTCATGCTGAAGCCACCAGCGAAAAACTGGCGATGGGCTATCACCTGGACGGCCGGGTCAGCCTGTGTTTTGGCACTCATACCCACGTCATAACTGCAGACGAAAAAATCCTGCCCAAGGGCACCGCCTACATTACAGATATTGGCATGACCGGGGCTCACGATTCGGTGCTGGGCCGGGGCGTCGAGAGCGTGTTGAAATCATTTAGAACCCAGATGCCGTATCCCTTCCAAATTGCCACCGGTGACGTGAAAATGAATGCGATTTTGGTCACAGTGGACAGCAACAGTAGATACGCCCAGCGCATCGAGCGAATCACGGTTGGTGCTGACAGCGAAGATTCTACACGCTACGACAGTGACGACGGCAAGCCGGAATACTTCAATAACAACTTCTGACAGCGGCTGATTACAAGCAACACTGGCTTCTGAGAAACCTTGTACCATATAACTACCTTGGTTCTGCATCAGCTCGCCCCCAGCCAAAGAGGCATAAAACCCGTCCGCACAGGCCAAAAACTGCCTTTGTGGGAACCAACTGGTCACCTCCAGAAGCATCTGTTGTGCCAGGTCGATCAGATTATCTGCATCTTTTTGGTGAAATCTCATGTTGATTGGAAGTCCCAATGGCTCACCGCCCCAAGCAGGTGTTACTGGCAAAGTCAACACTACCAGATTCAAACCCCAGCAGTGAACAACCTTGCCTGCTGTCGAAAGCACCGGGTCTGGCCACCACGCAGCGCCGGCTACTTTGCGGCCAGTTCGATGAAAACACTTGCGGTTGGTTGAGTAAAGACAGGACAAAAGGTCAAGATAATTGCCTCCCAAGCCGATGTGAGAGTAGAAATATCCATTTTGGCCTCCATGAAAAGGGGTCGTTTCTATCCCTTTCATCGGCAGGCCATTTTTATTTTTACAGTTTTTGTAACGATTCAAAAAAATACGAAAGTTCACTTGTAGTACGAGCAGCGAGTTTTGTCCGTTTCCCACACGGTGACACAAGCAAGCGTCGCCCCACCGAATTTGCCCACGAGTCTGTTCCATGCGAAAGCAGCGATATTCTCAACCGTAGGAATAGTCCTGGCAAACTCAGCAACGTCCACATTCAGATTCTTGTGGTCGAGTACTTTTATAAGCTGGTCATTAACAATTCTTTCAAAATCGCCAATGCAAAGGTCACCCCCGTTTGTCGGTTTCTTTATCGTAACCTCGACAACATAGTTGTGCCCATGACCGGCGGGATTTGCGCATTTTCCAAAAATCTCAATATTGCGCCTCTGGCTAAATTGGTCATTCCATAGCTTATGCCCTGCTGCAAATGCAAACTTCTCGCTAAAATAAATCATTGCCAGCTCCTCGGAGTCTACCGCAAGCTCTCTGAAAGGATTGAGCTTCAGGCTTAATTTGTTCAACCGGGCGCTGCCGAACCGCTCGGCCAACTGATCCCACACCGACCGCAGCACTTCCGCTACCGCAGACAGCCCGACAGATTTGCCCTGTTGGAAATTCGCTCTCAATCGCCGGGCAAAAATTGGTATGGCAAATTCCGCGACCTTGCTATCGATATCGGTTACGTTAACTATGAATCCTGTCGCCGGGGCAACATTACCAGCCAGCTCCACAGACAATTCGAAGTATAGCGATAACCCTTCGCCCACCGGCTTGGATGCATACGGATTAAATCCCTCGTTCTCCCCCGCCGCCCCGCCTCGCGGCGGGAGACGCGGGGGCAGGTGCGGCAAGAAAGGACTGATTGAAAACCGAACCTGCCGGGCCAGCGTATGCATATCACGTTTCCGAAAAGGTAAAACTAAAAGCTAAAAGCTCAAAAGTTTCGAGTTTTACACTTTAGGTTTCTAGTTCGTTTTACCGAGTGCCGTTATGTATGAGGCTCAGAAGCTCGCTTCGGCTTTTCGGATCTTTCCTGAATATCCCTCGAAGTGCCGATGTTACCATCACCGAGCCGGGCTTTTTTATGCCCCGAATGGTCATGCAGCTATGTGAGGCCTCTATCACCACCGCAGCGCCCTGCGGCTTTAGGCTGTCCATTATAAAATCCGCAATCTGGTAGGTAAGCCTCTCCTGAGTCTGCAACCTGCGGGCAAAATCATCTACGATTCGAGCTAACTTGCTGACCCCCAATACTTTGCCCTTGGGCAAATAGGCAACGTGAGCTGAGCCTATAAACGGCATCAAGTGATGCTCACAGATGCTGTAAAAAGGGATGTCGCGCAGCAGAACAATCTCATCGTAGCTTTCACTAAAGACGCTGCGAAGATGCTCCTTTGGGTCTTTGTGCATCCCCGCCAGGAGTTCGCAGTACATTTTTGCCACGCGCGCGGGCGTTTGCTTTAATCCCGCGCGCCGGGGGTCTTCGCCAACCGCTGCAAGTATCTCTGCAACAGCTTTTTCGATCCGCTCGGTATCTATTAATTTGCTCTCGTTGCCCACTTAAGTGCCCTTACGTGCCAATTCCATCAGGTAGGTGGTCAGCAGCCGCACGCCGAAGCCGCTTGAACCTTCTGCGGTATATTCGGTGGCATTTTTGAATATATCCACCCCTGCGATGTCAAGATGCGCCCATTTAGCGTCACCTACAAACTGTCTCAAGAACGCAGCCCCTGTGCAGGCTCCGCCCCATTTGCTGCCGATGTTTTTCAAATCAGCTATTTTGCTTTTCATTTCTGCCGCGTATTCATCACTGCTGGGCATGGGCCAAACTTTTTCGCCGCTTTCTTCAGCCGCCCTCTGCAACTGCTTTAACAGTTTTTCGTCGTTGCCGAATAGTCCCGCCATATAAGTGCCCAGAGCAACCATGCAGGCTCCCGTCAATGTCGCAATGTCAATGATGATATCGCACTTTTGTTTGACGGCGTACGCCAGAGCATCACACAGTATCATCCTGCCTTCGGCGTCGGTATTGAGCACCTCGACGGTTTTGCCGCTGTAAGTGGTAATGATGTCGCCGGGTCTGTAGCTTGTCCCGCTGGGCAGATTTTCAGCCGAGGGAATAACTCCCAAAACGTTCAAAGGCGGCTTCAATTCTGCCAGTGCTTTCATCGTGCTCAGGACCGCAATTCCGCCCGTCTTATCCAGCTTCATCTCGTCCATATCGGCTGCCGGTTTGATGCTTATGCCTCCGGAATCGAAGGTTATCGCCTTGCCCACAAGGGCAATCTTGGGCTGAGTCTTTGCCCCCGCTCCTGGCTTCCGCGAGGAAGAGGCGGGGGCGGCGGGACTGTATTTCAAAATGACAAGTCTTGGCTTATTCCCAGACCCGGACCCAACCGCCAACAAGCCGCCCATGCCCTGGGCCGCCAACTGCTGGTCGTCCAATACGGTACAGCTTAGATTCTTCATGTCCCGCGTCAATTCTTTTGCTGTAGCTGCCAATCTCGCCGGGTTTATTACGTTGGCCGGCCGATTCGCCAGCGTTCGGGCATAACTCTGTGCCCGTCCTATAATAACACCGTTGGCAACACCGGCATCCAGCTCTCTTGCCTTCACCGGGTCTGAGTCAACCACTTCCATCTTAAGCGCAGCTAAGCGTGGTTCTTCGCTTTCGGTGACGTACTCATCATAGCGGTAGCTGCCAAAGTAGGCCCCCTCGGTCATAGCTTTTGCCATCATGGATAAATCGAACTGTCCTCCAAACGCCCGGTGCATTGCAAGACTTATGGTTGGTATGTTCGCGGCTACTGCCTTGTTGGCCGCATTGGCTGCAGCTTTGCGAACCGTATCGAGGGTTGCTTTCTTCTTCTCGCCCAGGCCAACCAGCATCAGTCTTTTGGCGCTGATCTTGCCGTCGCTGTAGATGATCGCATTGGTTCCCTCTTTGCCTTTGAAATCGCCCAATGCCATCAGCCGTTCTATCGCGCCATCGAGCTTTCTGTTGAGCTCCGCGTTCAGTTTGTCAAGTCCTTTAACGTCTGAGAATAGCCCGACCGCGAGCAGGTCCGTTTCGCACTTGGCAAAATCAGCCTGTCGTGTCCGCATTTCGACGTTGATAATCTCCTTCATTTTCTCAACCTTTGCCCTATTGTGTTTCTCTGTCTATTTGTTCTTATTTGTCCTGGTTTTTGCCCGGTGCCGCAGATAGCCTTCGATAAACTCGTCAAGGTCTCCATCCAGCACCGCCTGGACGTTGCCTGTCTCGAGGCCGGTTCGATGGTCTTTCACCAATCGGTAAGGCTGCATTACATAACTGCGTATCTGGTTGCCCCAGGCGATTTCGCCCTTTTCGCTATACAGCTTGGCCAGTTCAGCATCACGCTTTTGCCGCTGCAGCATGTAAAGCTTAGCCTTGAGCACCTTCATCGCCTCAGCCCTATTCTTATGCTGGCTTCTTTCATTCTGGCACTGCACCACGATGCCGGTTGGCTCGTGTCTTATCCGCACTGCTGAGCTTACCTTATTTACATGCTGTCCCCCGGCCCCACTGGCGCGATAAAAATCAATCCGCAGGTCGGCTTCGTTTATCTCAATATCAATATCTTCATCAAACTCCGGGACACAATCCACCGCTGCAAAGCTCGTATGCCGGCGGCTGGCCGCATCAAACGGGCTTATCCTGACCAGCCGATGTACGCCGACCTCGCACGAGAGCTTGCCATACGCGAACGGGCCACGCACGCCGAGAGTAATCGATCTTATGCCGGCCTCCTCGCCGGGCGTAATATCAAGCTCGCGGTATTTGTATTTACCGGCCTCAAAGTAGCGGGTATACATTCTTAGCAGCATACTTGCCCAATCGCAGCTTTCCGTTCCACCGGCGCCGGCGTGAATGCTGAAAAAGCAATTCTTTGCGTCTTCGGGCCTGGATAAAAGCCCCGTCAGCTCAATCTGCGCACACCTTTTGACAAGCGTCTGCAAGTGACCATCTAATTGTGCCATCTCGTCCTGGTCTGATTCAGCCGCCGCCAGTTCGAAAAGCTCCTGGATGTCTTTGACCTCCTGCTGCATTTCTTCCACCGGCTCGACCACCGATTTGAGAGCACTTAGCTGAGAAACTATGGTTTGAGCAGCATCGGGATTGTCCCAGAAGCCCGGCTTGGAAATCTGTGTTTCGAGCTTTTGGAACTGGGACTTTTTGCCCGAAAAGTCAAAGCCAGTCCCGGATATTCTCAATCCGGGCCGCTAACTCTGCTATGCCTGATTTTAACTCTGCAACTTCCACTTGCCTCACCCTGGTACAATTCAGTTATTGAAATTCCTTGCGACGATCACCCTTATACCACATACCGGTCGCGTACGCAACCCCCACGGCGTTGAACACTGCGAACGCTCGCGGGCTTTGCATTTCGCGTGCAGTCCACTAAGTGTTTTTACGCCCGACCCAGGAACTCTTGTGCGCCCCAGGATGGGCTCCGGGACTCCAGGCCGACGTTCAGCACCCTGTAGTGATTGTGACCCGCGGCAGGTTTGGTCTCTTTACAACTAACTAAATAGCCAGTTTAAGCTACCGACAAGCTACTACTACAGTCCACAGTCTCAAACACCCCCCTACCAACTGGTGCTATTGGGGCCCCCCCGGTTCACATCTGATGCGTCTATTTGCGCGTTCGGCTGCGTGCGGTCTACCAGTATAGACGAGTGCGCTGATTGGCATTTGCGCTGTCTCGTGGCTGGGCGATTGTTTCACGTGAAACGCTTTGCCGGGCAACAATCTAAATGCCAGGACTTCTGCGATGCTGAAACCAGTGCACTTGCCGAGCCGCATGCGCGAACCAAACTGGTCGATCGCTCTGTCTCGCCTATGAGAGGTTAAGATTGCTTCGGTCTAAAGGGCTCGCAATGGAGGAGTTGTCACGTTGAGCCAATAGGCGAATCATCTGGCATAAGGCGTGAGAGATTATTCGCCGAGTTTACTCCTTCACTCCTTTCAGGAGAGGCTCTTGAGCGGAGCGAATGGCTCAGAATGACGTCCATCAGTGGATCTCTGACAAAGCACTACTTGGAGCCGCGACCAGAAACGTGAAACCACCGGGCATTGCGAATCGTTCAATCTGATGCTGCCGCAGGAGCCAACCACTTGCCGGAGCACAGACGCTGTCTCTTGGCGATTTTGCCGGTTCCCACATCTTGAGTCTTAGCCTCGACCGTTATCGGGGAATATCTTCGCCTCTTTCTCAGCTTGTTTCACGTGAGACATTTTCTACGAAAAATCTTCTTTTGCCGGAGCAAAATTGCAGAACTTTAAGAGATTTATCCGAAATATGATTTAAGTGAAAGTGCAGAAGCCCGGCTGACAGCAGCGGTGGCAAAACGGTTTGTCGATGGAAGTAAAAGGAGCAATTCGATGACTGACAAGAAAAAAGAGAAACCAAGGCATCTGGGCAGGGGGCTTGAGTCGCTGATAGGTCCTATAATATCCAGCCCCACAGACACAAATCATCTAATGCCCGATTCTGGCGTAGAGCTTAACTTCCCGCCGGACAAGGAGTTACGCAGTTCGCTGCGAGAAATTAGCATCGACGCAATCTCGCCAAACCCCTACCAGGCACGGACAACGTGGAACGAGCAGGAACTGGCCCAACTGGCTGAATCGATAAAAGCCAATGGCGTAATTCAGCCGATCATCGTTCGCCCGGTTGGTCCGGCATATCAGTTAATTGCGGGAGAACGCCGGTTTCGAGCAGCCCGGCTGGCTTCGCTGACAACGATACCAGCTTTAGTCCGTCAGGCAACGGATGAGGAGCTGCTCGAATTGGCGATAGTTGAGAACATACATCGAACCGATCTTAATCCTGTCGAGCGGGCAAAGGCTTACCAGAACTATTTGAGCACTTTCTCCTTGACGCAGGCTGAAGCCGCCGAACGCCTGGGCGAAGACCGCTCTGTTATCTCTAACTACTTGCGAATACTGGACTTGCCGGATGAGATAAAACAGATGCTAACCGACGGCCAACTGACAATGGGCCACGCCCGGGCGATACTTGCCCTACCTACCGACGAACTTCGGCGGAAATTAGCAAACAGGGCACTGGCAGGGCGGCTGAGCGTACGCGAGGTTGAAAGGCTGGTCAGAAGATACCTTGCGGGCATCGGCCAAGCCAGAGTAACCGTCCGCTCCAAGCCGGCGCACATCCTCGATTTGGAGAACAAACTGACCAGCCAGCTCGGCGCCAAAGTAACCATAGAAACCCGAAAGGACGGCCAAAGAGGCAGAATCATCATCGAATTTCACTCGCTGGATGAATTTGACAGCATCACGGAAAGACTCGGACTGGCATCATTAGAACAGATTTGAAAGCCGGACAAATTGCCCAAAATTGCACAATTTTGACAGTGGGAATTGAAAATTTCCTGTATAATTGATATGTTGGTGGCTCGGTTCGCCCAGGAATGACCAGGCAGAAACTATATTTGACACTATTGCATTTCGGAGGATGTGCCGTGAAGCGTTTGACTATTTCAACGTCAACTTTGCTGATAGTTTTGTCTTGCGGCGCCAGCTTTGTACTTGCCGGAGTAGACGGGGGCAGACCAGCTAAGTCACTTCACCAGGCGGTAGTAGATGGTGACATGAACAACGTTCAAGCACTCATTTCAAGCGGCGCCGATATCAATGAAAAAAATATGATGGGCTGGACGCCACTGTACACAGCGGTTCGTAATCAGCAAAAGACGATCGCCGCATTCCTCGTTGATAAAGGCGCCGATGTCAACGCCAAAAACAACTCTGGGCAAACACCTTTGCACTTCACCATCGAGACCGGCCAGAAAGATGTGGCTGAACTCCTGATTGCGAAAGGTGCCGATATAAATGCCATAAGCGGTCGGGGCGAGAACGCGCTATCACTGGCGCAAAAAAGAGGCGATAAAGAAATCGTGGACCTATTGCTCAAGCACGGTGCTAAAGAGCCGCCAGCTAACTGGGCACAGGACCAACTTTACAGCCTTACAGAACAGGCGCAAGGGCCAACTTCGCCTGCTCCTGGCATAAGAAGGCAGCCGGATACCAGCACCGTTACAAAGTCCGACCCGAATGCTCTGGCAAACATACTTGCTGATCCGAACGCAATCATTGCCCGGATCAAGACGTTTGAGGGTCTGGATAAAGCACTGTCACAGGTAGATGGCAGGGCCCGGTATGAAGTACGCGAGTGGCTGGAGAAAAGAACTGATAACAGAGTTGGGCTGGCAAGAGCAGTGGACTTGCAGGTCAGGGCGGAAATTCGATTCATACGAGATGTTGCTGTCGAAGAAAAGGCCAACAAGACTACCGGCGCGATTGACGCCCTGCTGTTAGGCAGACAAGAGCAGTTAAAGAGACTCGTCGCAGACATGGAAGAGGAAATCAAAGCCCAAAGGCCGATTAGAGGCACACGTGGCCGGTATAGTGGCAGATATTCCGGCACCGGACAAAGTTATCAGCAGGAGCAGCCGACAAGAGGTCGCACGACGCCCTACTACGGTGGAACACGGCTGCCGAGAGAAGGCGTCAGACAACAGGATGGATTTGCCGGACGCGAAGGCGCACCTAGCGTTTTGCAGAGGGCAGCGCCGAATACAGGTGGGACAAATCAAATCGAGATAGATATGTGGCTGCAAAGAGACCCGGAGGGCAGATTGGATTTAGCAGATGCTGTGCACAACCAAGTCGCTGCGCAGATTATCCCCATACGAAAGATTGCCGTTGACGAAAAAGCGAACAAGACTACTGCTGCGATTGACGGCGTTCTGCTGGACCGGCAAAAGCGGCACGATAAACTCGTTCAGGCACTGGAAAAGGAAATTGCCGGCTCGCCTGGCCGACGGGATACATACTACAACCAGGGACAAAGATATGTGCCTGGCAGACAGAGCGGTACCTACTCACCTGGAACAACACAGTTAGACGATTCTCTTGTGCCTGCGCCACGCCGGCGCTGAAGATGGCAGCGCCCTCTCGAAGCTGACCCCCGTTGGAAGTCAGTATGCGTCCGACCGAGTGCATCTTTTGCCTCTTGACCCGGGCAGTCTACATCTGCTATACTCTGGATCAAAGCGGTGAGAAACCGTTTAGCGTTCAGGGTTTAGTGTATACGCTCTACGCTATGCGCTGTACACTATGAAGAGGAGCAGAAGGAGGAATAGGATACGAACGCGACTCGAAAGTCAGAAGTCCTGCGGGCAATCTGTATACTGTTCATGGCAATGTCGTTGTGCCCACTTGCTCACGGCAAGATCATCTACGTTGACGAGGATGCCACCGGGGCTAACGACGGCACAAGCTGGGTAAATGCCTACGGGCATTTGCAGGATGCTCTGGCCGATGCGAACAGCTCGCCCAAGCCGGTGGAAATCCGCGTGGCCCAGGGCGTCTACAGGCCGGATCAAGGCAAGAACCAGGCGCTGGGCGACCGCCGGGCATCATTCCACCTGGTTGACCGCGCCAGCCTCAAAGGCGGGTACGCAGGATGGGGCCAGCCGGACCCGAATGCCAGAAACGTTCTGCGGCAGCAGAGCATCCTTAGCGGCGACATAGGCATACCGAATGCACCGGAGGATAACAGCTATCATGTCCTCGTCAGCCAGAGACTCAATGCTGGGGCGACTCTGGATGGGTTCGTAATCTCGGGCGGCCAGGCGGATGGCTCCTGGCCAGACGACTGCGGCGGTGGCTTGTGGTACGACCATGCTGACAATCTCGTCCTCACTGATTGTACATTCACCGCAAACTCGGCGAAATCATGGGGCGGTGCAATATACAAGAACGGCTCTGATGAGGACCACGAGGTGACTCAGTGCACATTCAGCGGGAACGCAGCCAAGTCCGGCGGGGCGGTGTACAACGACAATGTAGGCGGCGTGTTCACCGACTGCACCTTCAGGTACAATTCCGCGGCCGCCGACGGCGGCGGCATGTGCAACACGGCTCACAATGAGGGCGGATGCTGCCCTACGCTGACTAACTGTCTCTTCATCGGCTGTGTCGCGGGTAATCGCGGGGGTGGAGTGTGCAACCTCGGGGGCGAAGAAGAGTGGGTCGTCCCCATGCTGATCGGCTGCGAATTCAGCCACAACAGGGCCCGGCTGGGTGGGGGCGTTTATAGTTTCTCGACCTGGTACGGACCGGTCTTCGATCACTGTCGGTTTGCTGCCAATCGCGCCACTCACTCTGGTGGGGCGATGTACAATGCAGCGGATGACGGTGAGCCGTGCTATGCGACGCTGACCAACTGCCTTGTCGTCGGCAACGTTGCCAAGGAGGCCGGTGGAGCGATCCGCAACGATCTTGCCAGGCCGACGTTGACGAATTGCACTCTGGCGGCCAACGCCGCCCCTGAGGGTGCTGCGCTGCTCTCGCACTTCTGGGCGGTCACCCGCTTGACCAACTGCATCCTCTGGAATGGCGGTAGTGAGGTTGGCGGGACAGATGCCTCCCGTGTGACTGCTACGTACAGCAATGTCCGTGGCGGCTGGCCGGGCGAGGGGAATATCGACGCCGATCCGTGCTTCGTCGCGCCGGGCCATTGGGAACGGAACGGCACGCCGGACGATCCGAATGACGATGCGTGGGTGGACGGTGATTATCACCTCCTGCCGAACTCGCCCTGCATCGATGCGGGAGACCCGAACTTGGTGGCCGATCCGAACAAGCCCGAATCGGATATCTATGGCGGACCTCGGTTCACCGGCGCTAGAATTGACATTGGCGCCGATGAGTACTCCAAGTACGATGGCGGCACCGGCGAGCCGAACGACCCCTACCAAATCTGGTCTGCTGAGCAGATGAATGCCATCGGCGCCGAACCCAACGATTGGGACAAGTGCTTCAGGCTTATGGCGGATATCGATCTGTCGGCCTTCGACGGCAAGGACGCCAGGCGTGCCTTCAACACCATCGCGCCTGATTGGGAGACTCCTTTTACCGGCGTGTTCGACGGCAATGGCCACACCATCTTGAATTTCCGATACACGTCTGCCAATGGGTCCTGCGCAGGGCTCTTCGGGTATGTGGAAGGTCCAGACGCGCAGATCAGGAATGTGGGACTGATCGATCCCAATGTGGCCGGAGGACTCTACGTTGGCTCACTTGTGGGCCGTTTGAACGAGGGTGCCGTCACGTGCTGCTATGTGAGCGGCGCGCGTGTGATAGGCGATGAGTCGGTCGGTGGCCTAGTGGGAAAGAGTTTTCAGGGTGTCATCACGAACTGTCATGCGGAGGGGACGGTGGAAGGCCGCGAATGTGTTGGAGGTCTCTTGGGAGGCAATGACGAAGCCACCATTGTGAACAGCCACGCGACGGGCGTTGTCAAGGGTACATTGGGGGGTGCTGGTGGTCTGGTAGGCGCCAATGCAGATAGCACTATTCAGGACTGCTACGCTGTCTGCACCGTCAGCGGCGACAAGGAGGTCGGCGGCCTGGCGGGAGAGAACGGATGGCATGGCATGATCATGGGCTGCTATGCGAAAGGCACCGTCAGCGGTAAGGTGTGGGTCGGCGGCCTGGTCGGATTAAGCGAAGGCAATGACACGATTGTGGACTGCTATTCGACCGCTGAGGCTATCGGCGACCAATATGTCGGCGGCCTGGTGGGCGAGAAGGGCGGCACGATCAGGAACTGCTATTCTACGGGGCGGGTCACCGCGCGCCTCGAGTGGGGCGGCGGGCTGGTGGGATTCGGATGGCCTCGCCTCGTGACCGGCTGTTTCTGGGACACGGAAACCTCCGCCCTAACCACCAGTCCCGCTGGCACGGGCAAGACCACAGCCGAGATGCAAACATCCAGCACATTTGTCGATGCCGGGTGGGACTTTGTGGGCGAGACGGGCAACGGCACAGAAGACATCTGGCTCATCTGCGAGGGTGTAGCCTATCCGCACTTAGCCTGGGAGTTCGTCATCGGGGATTTCGACGCTGATGCTGATACCGACTTTGCCGACTTCTGCATCCTTGCTGAACATTGGCTTGCAGCCGACGGCAGCTTCTGGTGCGGCCAGGGCTGTGATCTAACTAACGATGGGAGCGTCAACTGGCAAGACCTGATTATCTTTGCCGAGAAATGGCTAACCGGCATAGCACCATAAAGGTCTTGCGCTGGGACAAAACTCTATTGGGTCGGCGCTAAACATGTCAAAGCACCGTGCAAGTTGATTTGGATTCTTCACCACCAGAAACAGGGATTGGCATCATACTGCCAGAACCAGCGGTGCTCCATTTCGCTGAAAGGCCGCCATACGACATGCCCATCAACGAAGAGGATATTTCCGCCGGCAGGCCGTGAACCCTTTCTCAGATGGTTTGTTCTGTCGTAGACTTGCCAGCGTGACCAACAGCCGCCGGTTGCCTTAGTGAAGTCGGACTGCGACCGGTCCGGCCCATTGCTGGCGGTTACGTCGGCGATCAACTCCACCATTGCGGCAGAGCTCTGCGTCGCAATGACGGACCTGACCCATTCCTTATGTCTGTTGTCGGCGCTCATGGGCGGGTTTCTTCTGCCAGCCACCGTATCGATGAACCAGAAGTATCCCATAATGCGATGCATGTCTTTGCGGGTGGCTTCATCCTGAGGCTCGGGCCGCGGGGAGTTCTCCGGCGTCCCAGCCGGAAAATTCTCTCCGTAGCGCCAAAAGATAATATTGTCTCTCTGCCGCCATGATGGGCAGTAGAAAATATGCCGGTCGAACGCCCCGGTCCTCAGGACGATATCTGTCGTCCAGTACGAAACGTCAAAAAGCCAGCGGTCGACCTGGTTGAGAGGCAGCTTGCCGTCGTAGTCGTTGGCGTACAAATACAAGCCCAGTGCGGTGTTCTTCTCATTTTGGCTGCAGACGGCTCGTCGGCCCTGCTCCCGTGCGGCACCGAGCGCAGGTAAAAGAATCCCCAGTAAAAGAGCGATGATGGCGATGACCACCAGTAGTTCGATAAGTGTGAATCCTCTTCTCTGGTTCATGGCACTACCAAAGATTAGTCACATCAGAGCGTGAAACCGACAATAAATATACCCTATCCGCGGGCGAAAATCAAGACAAATGTTTTAAGCGAGCATTTTGGTGTAAGAGCAAGGTTCTGCCCGCCATAATTTTAGGTTATAATCCCGGCACCACTTTGGGAATATTGGCAAATGCCAAAGCGATTAGCTGGAAAAGTTGCGTTGGTAACAGGAGCAAGCAGGGGGATTGGTAGAGCTATTAGCATTGCGCTAGCCAAAGAAAACGCGACAGTCGTTTTGGCTGCACGCTCAGGCGACAGACTAAAAGACACTGCTAAGCTCGTGACACAGGCAGGCGGAAAGGCAGAGATTGTAGTTACTGATTTGGCTGATGAGCAGGCTGTCAAGAACCTGGTTAAGGTAACGGGCGAAAAATTTGCCCGCCTGGACATACTGGTTAACAACGCGGGCGTCACCCACTCAGCGAAACTTGAGCAGACCGCGACGGTGGATTGGGACCGCTGCTTCCAGGTCAACACCCGTGCTCCGTTTATCTTATGCCGAGAAGCACTGCCGCTATTAAAAAAGGCCGAGGCAGCCTACATTATCAATATCGCTTCGGTGGTAGGGGTCAAAGGCTATCCGCTTCAAAGTGCTTATACGGCGTCCAAGCACGCCCTTCGCGGGATGACAATATCGTTGGCTGAGGAGCTTAAGGGCTCAAATATCCGCGTGCATCTACTTTGTCCCGGCGGAGTGGACACAGAGTTAGTGCAAAAAGTCCGTCCGGACATAAAAAAGCAGGACCTTATCCAGCCGGACGAAATCGCTGAGCTGGTTCTCTACCTTGTCACGCACAAGGGCAACGCCGTTATAGATGAGCTGCACATCCGCCGAGCAGTGTCATCGCCGTGGTTTTAGAACCACAGGTTACACAGTTTTTCTCGACAAAATCGCTCCTGAAAGGGCAGCTATGCGGGCAGTCATACAACGGGTTTTGCAGGCAGAAGTGAAAATTGGCGCTGAATCAGTCGCAAGGATCGACAAGGGCATGCTGGTTTACTTGAGTGTCGGCAGGGAAGATAGCCTCAAAGATGCTGAGTTTATGGCCGAAAAGCTGGTGAACCTGCGGATATTTGAGGATGAGGCAGGCAAGATGAATCGAAGTCTGCTTGAGACCAGCGGCCACTTGCTGCTGGTCAGTAATTTTACGCTTCACGGGGACTGCCGAAAAGGGCGTAGGCCAAGTTTTGACGCCGCAGCCGAACCGGCAGTAGCGCAGCAGCTTTACGAAAAAGTAATTGAGCTAATTGCCGAGCAGGGCGTAGGCGTGCAAAAAGGGGTCTTCGGCGAGTATATGCACGTTGGCAGCATCAACGACGGCCCAGTCACTTTCTTGCTCGATAGCACGCGACTATTCTAAGTCGGCCGGCTCAGGCTTTCCTTCTGAAAAGTACCGCACCCAAGCCAAGTAATATGAGCGTGCCTGGTTCTGGTATTGCTGCCGCCGGGAAGGTGGGCCAACTCGATGTTTGCCCCTCCGGGGCAGTTGTGCCGCCGCCAAGCCACATCGATCCGTTCCATGCGTAATCACCCTCCGAGGCGAAAGCGCCACCCCCCGCACCGCTGGCACGTATCGACGGGCCTTGGGCACAGTAATCCTGTTCGAGAGGTTCGAATACCGCAACAACAACCTTCGGTCTATTAAGAAATATGCTTGTGCTGCTTGCGGTCGGGTCACCGACGTCGCCAAGCCAGTAAGTGAATTGATAACCTGACCGTGGAACCGCTGTCAAAGTCACCTGTGAGTTTGGTGCGAAGTGATGAAAACCTGCACTCGGAGTTATCGTGCCACCTTGAGAAGGCGTTTGCTGAATAAAAAGGGTAACCTGCCCTGGGCGGGCATCTTTGCAATAAGACACAAGCGGCAAACCACCGATCACAGCCGCCACGATTAAGATTAGACTCTGTAATCCAGAAAATATTGAATCGCGTTGCTTCATAATCCTCACCACCGCATAAACAAACAGTTTGACCTGCTTATGTGACAAGGAACCTTAAGCCACCCCCCATTCTGTTAACTACCCCCCAGAATGGATTTTAATAATATAGTATCGTATTAACGCGTAAAAGTCAAGAGTTTTCAAAAGCGGCACTTGAGTATACGTGGATTGTTTCCCATATCCGCCCCTATAAGGCTAAGAGCAAGGTCGTTTTGGGACCTGAACGCAAATTAGACTAACAGTCGGCGTGGAATTTTTTTGAACTGGCATCACCTTCTGCGTGCCTTTTTGATTTTCTCCTCGCGGCCCCCAGCGCGGAGTGCCTAAAGTGTCGAGTGACTAAAGTGCCCATCCAATCAAGTGCCTAAAATTTGGAGTGACTAAAGTGCCTAAAATTTAACTTTAGACACTTTAGGCACTTTAGAGCACTTCAGTGCCGACCGCCTCAGCCAGAGCTCGATGTCGCAAAATGCGACTTCAAGAAGAACGCACAAGACGAGAAACTTGCCTTCGCGGTCAAAATACGTAGAATTACTTGCATGAAGAGAGCCGAGATATAGCGGATTGGCAGTTTTCTGTGGGCATTAGCATGGCGATTCTGATGCTTGGCGTCACGGTGTATGATAGATGGAGACGGGCGAGCGGCGACTCCACCGTCACAGGGTGGCTGATAGCTGCCGCATTTATCGCCACAGCTTTACTTTGCTGTCTTTACGCGCGCTGTGCAGAAACCCACAGAGGGCATCGTGCATTTTGGTGGACCCTTGCGGTTAGCCTATTAGTGCTGGGTGTCAATAAGCAATTAGACCTTCACGTTTTGATAGAGGCGCTCGCCAGAGAAGTGGCCAAAAGGAATGGATGGTATTCGCAGCGGCGCGCTATTCAGATGTGGTTTGTGACAGGCCTTGCAACAATAAGCCTGGCGTTAGTAGTGTTCACAGGATGGGCGATGCGCGGCGTATGGCGACAGCGATGGCTACCTTTCTGCGGCATCGTCATAATGCTGGCTTTTATTTTGGTGCGCACTGCATCTATAAATCACGTTTGCGAAATGTTGAACCTGGAACCGCCTGGCTCGTGGCTGCTCAGCGTTTTTCAAGGAGCTGGCATCGCGTGCATCGGTGTATCAGCTTTGGCAGGCATTGTTCATTGTCGCAGGCAAAGCAAGTAATAGTACGTTGTCGCAAGGCAATTGATGCCTGTCATTCCTGCGCGCGAAACCTGGCGATAGGAGTATCTGCGAGGTGCGCCAAAAACAGCGACAAATACATGTTTCAAATCTTCGGCCCAAAAATTGTCAAGTTATCGCTGGGGATTGACCGATAATAAAGAATAACTTTGAACTGAAGCTGCCAATTGGGGGTACGCTTGCAGATGTGTGGGTAAGCGAGGCTCTGAACGAAGTTTAACAGTATTTGACGCCGTTGGTACCCAGCGTTCGCAGAAAGCGCTATGGTCACAGGCTGTAAACTAAAATTTTTTTGTGACCGACTTTTTCCTTGAAACTGCACTCTTGAGCCCTACAATCATAGTGCATAGCTTGTCTAATGTGATTGAGGAACGTTTTCTTGAACGGTGGGAGGTGTGGTATGGATTAGAAACGGCGAAGATGGGTTGACACAAACACTATTGGGGACTTGACCAGGGATGGGGGAATCTATGTCGCAGGGATTGGACCTTCAGAAAGCCACCCCGAAAAGTGGGGGACAAACGTTATCGGCTGTCCAAACACTAAATAGCGATAATGGGCATTCAGCGATCGCTATCGACAGCACGTTTGCTACTGGGATCATTCAACACAGCACATTTCTTTATCCGTCGGCGGCCTCAGTATCAGAGAGTCCAAACGCCAGTGAAATCCTGATACGAGCCTTGGATGTTGTTGGCTCTGTTACAATTCTCTTTCTTGCTGCGCCAGTGATGCTTGTGATAGCCTTGCTGATCAGAATCGTCTGTGGGGGGCCGACCTTGTATAAGCAAAAAAGAGTGGGGAAAAATGGAAAGATTTTTACGCTGTATAAGTTCAGAACAATGGTAAACGGCGCCGAAGAGCACACCGGACCCATCTGGGCTATCGAGGACGACTCGCGAGTGACGCCGACCGGCAGCGTCCTGCGAAAAACACGATTAGACGAGCTTCCCCAGTTGTTCAACGTGTTAGGGGGCGATATGAGCTTAGTGGGGCCTCGGCCCGAACGACCATATTTTGTAAGCCAGCACAAGGCTTTGCAGGGAATAAGACTGACCGTAAAGCCGGGGCTGACGGGACTGGCTCAGGTGAGAAGCTTTTACAATTTGAAACCCGACCACAAACTCAAGTACGACTATTTGTACATCCGGAGGAGGTCTTTGCTACTGAACGTGTCTATACTGCTACAAACCATCCCCGTAATTTTCAGTAAAAAGGGCTGGTAGAAACTCTAATGGGCGATGCAGGAATCGAACCTGCGACCATCTGATTAAGAGTCAGATGCTCTACCGGCTGAGCTAATCGCCCTAACTGACACACAAAAAACAAATCGCCGACAAATCCCACTGCTGCAGCCTTCCGACTGCAACTTACTTTACACCTGGTGAGCCGGCATTTCAAGAAAATTAGGGCCGCAAAACGATATTTTAACCATACTGCACGCGCTTCGAAGAATTCAATTGAAATGTCCGCTTAGGACGGTAAAATACTGACAACTTGTTATTTCGTGGAGTTGAAGTCATGAAAAAAGGAATACATCCAAAATACGACAAAGTAGTAGTTCACTGCGGCTGCGGCAACACCTTCGAGACCCGCAGTACGGCCAAAGAAATCCATGCTGAGATTTGCTCCATGTGCCACCCCTTCTATACGGGCAAGCAAAAATATGTCGATACTGCCGGCCGAATAGAGCGATTCCAAAAAAAGTACGGCACAAGCTACATAAAAAAGAGCAAAAAAGACGAACAACAATAGCTGCCCTTTTGACGATAATAGCGTTTCCCGCGAAGCGGGATTCGCTATTTTTGCTTTCAGAGGACCGCGTTCATGGTTATGACCGAAAGAAAAGATGTCTTACTGACCAAGCTCGACCAGATTGAGCAACGCTACCGCGAGATCCAAAAACAGCTTGCTGAACCAGCCATTGCTGCCGATTCAGCCAGGCTGGTAGCGCTGTCTAAAGAGCAAGGCAAACTGAAATCAATAGTTGCAAAATACTCCGAGTACAAGACGACAGCACACCAGATTGCAGACACCGAGCAGATATTGAAAGATACTACAATAGACCAAGAGCTTAGAGCTTTGGCCAAAGAAGAGCTTGATCATCTCCGGGAGAAAACCAGCGTGTTACTTGAACAAATCCAGAACACCCTGGTGATGGCAGAGGAGATGGGCATTGATTCGGTCATAATGGAAATACGACCGGGCACCGGCGGAGAAGAGGCGGCTCTTTTTGCGCGCGATTTGTACAATATGTACGTGAAATACGCTGCCGACCGCAGATGGAAGATCGAACAGCTCGATTTCAGCAGCACGGAAAAAGGCGGCTTTCGTGAAGTCATCCTGAGCATAAAAGGACCGGGCGTCTGGTCCGAGCTGGGCTATGAAGGCGGCGCACACCGCGTCCAGCGAGTGCCCGAAACCGAGGCACAGGGCAGAATCCACACATCGGCAGCCACGGTTGCAGTGCTGCCTGAGCCGGAGGAGCTTGACATCCAGATAAATCCCAACGACGTTACCGAGCACGTCAGCAGGGCAAGCGGCCCAGGCGGGCAAAACGTCAACAAGGTCAGTAGTGCCATCAGGCTCGAACATATCGCAACCGGAATCACCGTTAGTATTCAGGATGAGCAGAGTCAGCACAAAAACCGCGCCAAGGCCTGGCGAATCCTAAGAACTCGAGTCTACGAATATTATGACAGCCAAAGAAGGGCCCAGCGCGAGTCGCAACGCAAAACTATGATCGGCTCAGGCGACAGATCCGAAAAGATCAGGACATATAACTTCCCGCAAAACCGTGTAACCGACCATAGGATAAACCTGTCGCTGCACAACCTGGACAAGATAATGGATGGTGACATACACGAATTGATCGCGGCACTAAAAGACTACGACATGCAGCAGAGACTGAAAAACCTCTAATTGCAGCCTTTGGACTTTGTCCCGAATAAACTGCCAGATGCGAGTCACGAGAGACGAGATACGAGATGATAGTAGTTGTTACGGGGATGGTTGGCGTTGACAAGAAAAGCTATCTTGAAAGAGTCTGCCAATTTGCCGCTGACAGAGGAAAAGATGTGCTGCTGTGCAACGTCGGTGATGCGATGTACGCTGAAGCGCCTGATATTCCGCCCGGCAAAATCCTCGACATACCGATGAAAAGGTTAAGCTCACTTCGCCGAAGCGTCTTCAAAGATATTATCGCAAAGGCCAAAAGTGTGCAAAATCTGATAGTCAACACCCACGCGACTTTCCGCTGGCGGCACGGATTGTTTCCAGCCTTTGACTTCGACCAGATGCGCCATCTCGGCGGCGATATGTACATCTGCCTGATAGACGGCATTGTTGCCCTGCGTGCCCGGCTTGCAGATGAACACCCCATCGACCACAGCCTGAAAGATTTGATCGTCTGGCGGGAAGAAGAAATCATCGGCACGGAAATGCTGTGCAAGGGCGTTGGCGAGAATGTCCCTTTCTACTGTCTTGCCCGCGGCGGTGAACAAGAGACTGTCGAGACATTCTACAAGCTGCTTTTTGAGCAACACTGCAAAAAAGCGTACCTGAGTTTTCCTATGACCGGCGTTGCGAATTTAGAGAGCGTTACCAAAGAACTCGGCCAGTTCCGGCAACTAATGAAGCAGCTTTTTATCTGCTTTGATCCCGGCGATCTGGAAGAATCATATCTGCCCCAGAAAGCGCAGCAGGCAAGAGAGCGGGGCTTGGACTTTGTCGAGGTGACAACGCTGGGCCAAAAACGCCGATTGGATTTGCGAGAGATTGAGCAGATTGAGCGCGACATCAATAGTCAAATATACGCCCGCGATTTTTTATTGATCGAGCAGTCGGATATGATAGTTAGCTTCATTCCCGCGCTGTCGGATGGGCGAGCTGCGATATCCAGCGGGGTGGAAAGAGAACTACAGCACGCTCATGAAGCTGCCAAAGAAGTGTACGTAGTCTGGGCATCAAAGCAAAGCCCTTCGGTATTTGTCACACAGACAGCAACAGGAGTCTTCAACAACCTGACCGACGCGGTGGATTTTTTCAAAGAGAAAGGATATGTAAAAAATGATGGTTTGTGGCCTCGCCTAAAGTTTTGCACAAATGAAGTCTTTCGGTTATCTTAAGTTATTCGCTATTACTCAAAAAAGAGGAATTTCCCATGAGACAGTTCAAAATTGTTGTAGAAAAGCACCCTGATGGTTATGTGGCGTATCCATTGGGGCTGAAAGGGGTCGTAGTTGGGCAGGGAGACAGCTACGAAGAGGCGCTTTCTGATATAAAGTCTGCTATTCGTTTTCATATCGAGACCTTCGGAAAAGAAGTGCTGGATATAGAGCCGCCAATTATTGAGGCCTTCGTCGCCGAAGCCGGAGTGGAGGTTTGATGGCAAAGTTCCCTGCCGACGCACCTGGGCGAAAAGTAGTAAAGGCTCCAGAAATCCTGGGCTTTCAAATCATAAGGCAGAAAGAGCACATCTCGATGGTGCGTGAAAACCCTGATGGGAGTAAGACTCCTTTGACTATGCCAAGTCATGCGAAGATAAAAGCCTCCACGTTAAGAATAATTTGCACCCAATCCGGAATTACACGAGATGAATTTTTGGAGGCTTACAGGAAAGTATAAACCTGAGAACGTCAGCCCACCGAAGGCGGTTTCGAGACCGGCTTGGCTGGCCCGCGACGACACCCTGGCAAACTCAGTATAGTCGATGTGTTTGTGAAATGGTGTACCATCCTCTGGGTGCTAAATGTTCAATCCTGAGAACCAAATATCGGATACGCAACTGGCAGCGGCTATTGACCAGACTCTGTTGGAGGCGACCGCTACGAAAGAGCACATCAGACAATTGTGCCAGGAGGCCGTTGACTTTGGGTTTCATACTGTCTGTGTGAATCCTCGATGGGTGCCGTTGGTTGCCGAGCAACTGCATAACACAAAGGTAAAAGTCGGCAGCGTGGTGAGCTTGCCGCTCGGGGCAGATTCGACCAAAGTCAAGGTCACTCAGGCAAAAGATGTTATCTTTGCCGGCGCCGATGAAATTGATATGATGGCTGATTTGGCGGCGATAATCGAAGGTGATTCACGATACCTGTCTAACCAGGTGGAGGCGGTGCTAAAAATCTGCCGCTCGATGAGGCCGCCGGTCGTGCTGAAGGTGATAATCGAATCGGCAGCCTTGACCCAGCAGCAAAAAGTATTTGCGTGCCAAATCCTGGACGCCTGCAGAGTCGATTTCATAAAGACAAGTACCGGCTTGCACCCGGCTGGGGCAGCAACGATCGAAGACGTGAAACTGATGAAGCAAG
This sequence comes from uncultured Pirellulales bacterium, assembly GCA_964567045.1. Taxonomy (GTDB): domain Bacteria; phylum Planctomycetota; class Phycisphaerae; order Sedimentisphaerales; family Anaerobacaceae; genus JAFNGF01. The sequence goes on from CAZMLE010000002.1 coordinate 135,084, forward strand.
CGGCGCCAAACTGTAAAATAAAGGCCGCCGGCGGAATACGAACCGCAAAGCAGGCTCTTGAAATGTTGCAGGCGGGGGCAGAGAGAATAGGCACTTCTTCAGGCCCACAAATTATAGAGCAGTTCAGAGCGGGACAGCTATAATGACGGTAGGGATAGTCACCAGCAAAGATAAAAGTATCGCCTGCAAACTGCACTACAAAAAAATCCTTGCCCCGATAAACCTGCCCGCTTTAAGCGAAGTTTTTGCCGGGCGCAAATCGGCTTCGATTCTCGGCGGCAATGTATCCAAGGCACGTGCCGACAGATTCAGTCACTGGGTTTGTGAGCCAAAAGATATATTCGAGTTTCGAGCCGGGCAAAGAAACCCATTCGGAAAACTGCATAGAGCCTTGTGGCGATACGGCCTTGAAGAAGACCACGAAAATGTCCTGCCAAAGGGGATTTTTCGGGGCGGATGGATCGGGTATTTCAGTTACGAACTGGCAAGATACGTTGAACAGTTGCCGGCAACGACGATAGATGACGTGCGATTGCCACTGATTCGATTATGCTTTTACGACCGTGTTATTGCCTATGACCATCTTGACACAACTTGCTGGCTGATCGCTCTGGACTTGCCCGGCGACACCGAGGGACCGGATGAAAAATTAGTCACTCTTGAAAATTTGGTGGCTGAATCGCAAAAAATCCATCTTGAGCCGCCTGGTCCTGCCGACCTTGACAAGATAGATTTTTCGGCAATTCACTCCAATATGAGTAAAGATTATTACTTGCGGGCTGTTGCGAAGATAAAACGCTATATCTATGACGGTGACATCTACCAGGTCAACTTCTCGCAGCGATTTGAATGTGACTTTGATGCAAGGCCGATAGATCTATTTCACTGGCAGAACTACTACAACCCAAGCCCTTATGCTGCGTACATTGACGCCGGCCAGCACCATATTGTAAGTGCCTCGCCGGAGATGTTTATAACCATCCTCGATGGCGCCATCAGTACCAAGCCTATTAAAGGCACTCGCCCAAGATTAAACCAAGCCGGCTCGCCAGATTCTATTGCCAGGCAACTCAATGTGAACAATTTCGGTGAGCTGCTACACAGCGAAAAAGAACAGGCAGAACTAAATATGATAATCGACCTGGAGCGCAACGATGTGGCAAGAATCTGCCAGCCAGGAACAAGACAAGTCGTGCAGCCACGAACCATTGAGAGTTATCCGACAGTCTTTCACGCGGTGGCAACCGTAGCCGGGCAACTCCGCAGAGAGGTTACCTTCTGCGATGTTCTAAAGGCGATGTTCCCGGGCGGTTCTATTACCGGCGCTCCGAAGATCCGCTCGATGGAAATTATTGATGAAACTGAGCCTACAGCCAGAGGCGTTTATACCGGCAGCATTGGCTTTATCGGCATCGACGGCGCCGTGTCCTTGAATATCGCCATACGAACGATTATTATCACGAACCACAGGGCGTATGCTCAAACCGGCGGCGGTATCGTAGCAGATTCCGACCCACAAGCCGAATGGGATGAGACAATCACAAAAGCAAGAGCACTGATCGCGGGAATACAAAGCGTCGTGCGTAATTCGTATACGAACTATGACCGAAAAAGTTTTCCTAAACGACAGCTTGATCGACATCGATAAGGCCTGCATCCCGGTCACCGACAGCGGCTTTCTGTATGGAGCGGGCGTTTTTGAGACGATGCGAAGCTACAATGGAGTCGTTTTTGCATTGGCGGACCACTTAGATAGGCTTTTTTTCAGCGCAAGCAGCCTGTCGATAAATAATCCATACGACAGAAAATATCTCACCAACGCCATCTATGAGGTTCTTAGCGCGAATAAGCTCGCTGATGCCCGCCTGCGGTTGACGCTAACCGGCGGCCCGATGACTGAATCGGACCAGCAGCGCAAACCGACACTGCTTATTACGGCCACGAAATTGCAGCCCTATCCGCCGCAGTATTACAAAAAGGGCGTTATGGTTGTGCTGTGTCCATTCAGGCAAAATCCGGGCGAACCGACTTGCGGACATAAAACGACCAGCTATTATGCGCGGATGCTGGCGTTGAAGTGGGCACACCAGAAAGGGGCCACCGAAGCTCTATGGTTCACCGTAGATAATCGTCTGGCTGAAGGGTCCATAAGCAATGTCTTTTTGGTCAAGAATTCGGTGCTGTACACGCCGCCGATTAGAACGCCGGTGCTTGCAGGCGTTGCGCGAAAAACTATCTGCCAGATTGCTGTTGACAGCTCCATCGAACTGAGAGAAAAAGACCTTTACATTGCCGATTGCCTGGAGGCCGATGAAGTCTTCCTGACCAATGTGATTATGCAAGTTTTGCCCGTAAACGAGATTGAGAAGCATACGGTGGGCAGCGGCAAAGTTGGCCCTATGACTAAAAAGTTACACAAGAGTTTTAACGAAATTGTTAAGCGTCAGTGTGGTTAAAAGGAATGAGACTCAGCGATATTGCCACAGCGACCGAAAAAATCGTCCCGCTTGAATTGGCGCAGGACTGGGACAACGTGGGACTATTGATCGGCGACCCAAAGAGCAATGTAAAAAACATCTTGTTGACCATTGATGTCACCAAAGAAGTTTTATCCGAAGCGATAAAACAAAAAGCCGACCTTATTATAAGTTACCACCCTGTGATTTGGGACGCCTTGAAGAAGATCACCACAGAGGGTGCAACCGGCATCGTTTACGAGCTAATTCGCCGTGGGGTTGCGGTGCTGTCAATACATACCGCTCTGGATGCAGCCGTAGGCGGAGTGAATGACGGCCTTGCCGAGATTGTCGGTATTCACGATGCCGAGCCGATCGGCGATTATGTTGATTATGCCAGCCCAGACAATTACAAGCTCATCGTTTTTGTCCCGGTTGAGTCAGTAGGCAAGGTCTCAGAGGCGGTTTTTGCTGCCGGCGCAGGGGCAACTGGCAGCTACAATAAGTGCAGCTTTCAGGCTCAGGGCACGGGAACCTTTTTGCCTCTGGAAGGGGCCAGACCAGCCATTGGCAAAAAAGGGAAATTGGCAAAAGTGCTGGAGATAAGATTTGAGACGGTTGTGCCGGCAGAGAAACTTGAGCAGGTAATAGCTGCGATGAAAAAGGCGCATCCCTACGAAACGCCGGCTTTTGATGTCTTTAAGCTCCACAATAGCCAGAATAAATTCGGGCTGGGTCGAATCGGCAAATTAGCCCAGCCTCTATCGGTAGAGCAGATTATCCGCAGAATCAAAAGACGCACCGGTGCTAAAGCAGTGGGCGTAGTCGGTGACGGAAAACGACTTGTGAAAACTGCAGCGGTCTGCGCCGGTTATTGCGGCAAGATTATCAACGCGGTTATCGGCGCAAAGCCTGATCTGTATCTGACCGGCGAATTGAAGCACCACCAGGCACTGGCTGCACAGCAGGCGGATCTAGTCTGTATCTGCCTGAGCCACACTGTCTCGGAGCGGTTTATACTAAAGAAGTTCGCTAAGCAACTGCAAGGGCAAATAAAGCAGGTCACAATCAAAATTAGTAAGAAGGATGTGGACCCATTCACGTGGAAGAATGTATGACAGAAGAGAATGAAATAATCCCGAGCGACGAACGAAGAGCGACGAATGACGAGCCGACGGTCGAGTCGGTCATAGAAGCGGTTCTATTTGCCAGCGATGAGCCTTTGTCGGAGGCGAGGCTTTCAAGCATCGTTGAGGTGGGCGTAAGGCAAGTCCGCCAGCATATTGAGAATCTCAATGCCAAATACAGAGCCAACAATCACGCCTTTGAAATAGAGCAGATTGCCGGCGGTTATCAGATGTTGACTTTGAGTGCCTATAATCATTGGCTGCAAAAATTGCTTCGCGCACGCAGCGACAGCAAACTAAGCCCCGCGGCTCTGGAGACACTGGCGATAATCGCGTACAAGCAGCCAGTTATACGAGCCGACATCGAGGCCATCAGAGGCGTTGCGGCAGGCGAGCTGATTCGCAGCCTTATGTATAAGGGCCTGGTTAAGATTGTAGGCCGAGCCGAGGTTTTAGGCAGGCCAATGCTCTACGGCACAACAAAAAAATTCCTGGAAGTCTTTGGCCTAAACTCGCTCAAAGACCTGCCGAAAATCGAAGAACTTAAAAAGCCCCCTTCTTAAAGGGAGGGGCATGGTTCATTGTTCATCGTTACTCGATGAACTATGAACAACGAACTATTTACTAAGCTGCTGTTTCAGGGCATAACCGGTTCAAATCTCCAGATATTCCAAATGCCGCCCCTATTAGACCTAAAGTAAATGAACTTGCCGTCGCGATCCCAACACGGGCTATCATCTCTGGAACCATTCGTAGTAAGCTGCGTTTTCTTGGAACCATCTGCAGCCATAAGCCAGATGTCGTAAGTTCGGTTTTTCTGCGAATCAAGGCCCTCATCCGAGGAGAAAACTATCCATTGCCCGTCAGGCGACCATTTAGGGTCGACCGTATCATGATCAACGTTTTGGGTAAGCTGGGTCTCTTCGCTGCCGTCAATGTTCATAACCCATATCTGTTTTTTCCCGGCTGTCTTGTCGGGGCGGACAAACAAGATTTTCTTTCCATCCGGCGAGATGTTAGGACCTTCGCCCTCACGGAGCTGGGTGGCTAAACTACCATTTACGCCGACCGTCCAAATCTGCGGCTCTTGTGCGTCCGGAGGATTCGAAGTGTAAGCAATAATGTCATTGTTGGACGAGACAGAAGGAGAATAATCCTCTGATAAGGTACTTGTGATATTGGTGATGCCGCCTCCACCATCGAGCCTTATCCGCCACAAAGTTGGATTTTTGCTGGTGCGGTTTGAGCTGAATACCAGGTACCGGCCGTCAGGGGTAAATGATGGAAATAGGTCTCGCCATTTGCCGTATGTCACACGCGTTTTGCCAAATGAGCCGACACTCGTTTTCCAGATGTTGCTGTATGAAGCCGCTTTTGATTCCTCCGTAAACATCCG
>CAZMLE010000003.1:0-123211 GCA_964567045.1 uncultured Pirellulales bacterium
GTTTGCTAATGCCAAAAATCTGTTGACCGGCTCCGGTTCATAGGAGAGCACAGAGCACTCAGAGCATTTGTTTCTTTTCTCGGTGCACGCTGTGTCCTCTGTGGCTTTTTGGTCAGTGCAAATCCGTCTCTAAAAAGTCGGTCTTAGCCCGTGTCTGATTTATAATCCAGATTTTTCCCTATTGCAAATTGAAAATGCCCCCGCACTTGCCCGCCACTTGCCCGCCATACGTCTGGCGGGTAAATCTGGCGAGTAAACCTGCCGGAAGACATTTTAACCGGACACGGATTTATCCGCCAGCCGTAAGGCGGATTAACACGGATTCCCGCTGTTAAGGCGCAGCCGAAACATCCGGCATGAGGCCGGATTCTTCGCTCCGCTCAGAACGGCGTCTGTGAAATCTGTGGATATCTTAATCCAGGAGCGGGGGGCTTTTTGCAAAAATGCCGCAGAAAATTCTTGCAAAATCAGTCAGCCTTGCATTGGAATAAGTGCAAGAGAAAAGCTTTAGGGGAGGACATGCAAATGAAAAGGGCCAATCTAATCCGATTTGTTGTGCTGCTTGCGCTACTGGCTTTGTGGCCTGTAAAAGGGCTGGCCGAAAATCAGAATATACTGCTTTTACTCTTGATAAACGATTATATTTGTAACACTGTTGAGTCGTCTGAATGAAAGTCGTATGCGGTGTGACCTTATCAATGCTGGAACGATGGTCAAAAGGGTGAACCGTTGCCGCCGTAGCACTTAGTGAGGAGTAATACACATGGTCAGTTCAAATCGTCTCTCAGTCAAGTGTGTGGTTCTTATCATTGCTCTGTTTGTGGGTATGGGATATGCCGGCACCCAGACCAGTGATCCGCTGCCCCCAGCGTATGATCTGCGGCTACTGGGTTACGTCACACCCGTAAAGTCTCAGACTGGCGGCACATGTTGGTGTCATGGCACAATGGCCGCTATCGAGAGCAACCTGCTCATCTCGGGCTACTGGGACTCTCTTGGTCGGACCAATTCGCCCAACCTGGCTGAGTACCACCTGGACTGGTGGAATGGTTTCAACCAGTACAACAACGACGATATGGTGCCGACAGGCGCCACCGGTCTTGTCGTTCACCAGGGGGGTGACTACCTTGTGGCGGCGGCGTACATCGGTCGAGGCGATGGCGCCGTCAATTGTGCCAGAGCCAACTCTGACGGCCAGCTTGACTCTCCCTGGTATGTCTCTGCCCCGGCAAAATATGAACAGGACTATGAGGTTCTCTACGTGCGCGATATTGAGTGGTATACAGTCGGCCCCAACCTCAAAGACATCGACATAATCAAGAAAGCCGTCGTGACCCATGGTGCTGTGGCGACATGCATGGCCTATTCCGCCAGCTTCCTGGTCGCCGGCAAACACTACCAGTCTCCGTCCGATGGGATGCTGCCCAACCACTCGGTTACGATCGTGGGCTGGGACGACAGCATGGTAACACAGGCTCCTATGCCAGGTGCATGGCTCATCAAAAACAGTTGGGGACGCTCTTGGAACGGCACCGGTTACTTCTGGATATCGTATTACGACAAACACTGTGGTCACGACCCAGAAATGGGGGCCGTCTCCTTCCAGGGTGCACAGTTGAATTCTTACGACCACATCTACTACCACGACTATCACGGCTGGCGTGACACGAAAACCGACTGCAACGAGGCTTTCAATGTCTTTACTCCCCGCCGTGCAGAGAGGGTTGTTGCGGTCAGCTTTTACACTGCCACGGATAACGTCACCTACAACGCCACGATATACGACCGATTTGAAGGCGGCCAATTGCTGGACGAGCTGACTGCCCAATCCGGCACTATCGCGCACAGAGGATTTCACACCGTTGATCTTAACACGCCGGTTGTTGTCACAAGGAACAATGATTTCTACGTCTACGTGGAGCTCTCGGCCGGCGGTCACGCTTATGACCGTACGTCCGAGGTCAAAGTACTGTTGGACGATCCGAATGTGGGCCCTACATACACTGAAGGTCCTCCGCCGCCCGATATTCATATCTGGAGCTTCAATTTCGACACGCTCGGCAAGATGCAGCTTGAAGCAAGTCAGGGTGCACTCGTGCCCTCGACATCGGAGCCGGGCCAGAGTTATTATCGCAGTGATTCAGGATGGCGAGACCTTTATGAATTTGACAACACCGCCAATTTCTGCATCAAAGCCCTGGCTGTTTCCATCGATGCCGATCTGAATCAAGATGCCGTCACCGATTTTGCCGACTTCGCAGTATTGGCATCGGCCTGGAAGACCGAGGCGGGCGATGAGCTTTGGGATCCGAGCTCCGACCTAAACCTCGACAATGCCGTCGATGCGCAGGACATTGCCCTTATGAGTGAGTATTGGCTGAAGGAGGTCCCAGAACTTGGCTTGATAGCTCACTGGAAGCTAGATGAGGCAGGCGGTGATGTCGCCCACGATAGTATTCAAAAACGCGATGGTGTCCTTCACGGTGGTCCAACGTGGCAGCCCGCCGCTGGCAAAGTAAACGGAGCGCTTGAATTGGACGGCACCGATGACTATGTCAGCACGCCCTTTATCTTGGACCCGTCCGCCATAGGCGGATTCAGCGTCTTTGCCTGGGTCAAGGGCGGTGCTCCGGGGCAGGCGATAGTGTCGCAAGTAGGGGGGATGAATTGGCTCGTGGCGGACGCCATAGAAGGTAAACTAATGACGCAGCTAACAATTGCTGGCAGGTTCGGCCGGCCATTGATCTCGCAGACCATTGTTACCGACGGTAACTGGCACCGTGTCGGGCTTACCTGCGACGGCAAGAACAGGGTCCTTTATGTTGATGATGTAGAGGTCGCCAGAGATACTCAGAGTGCCGTGGCGGGTTCAGATGTCGGTCTGAATATTGGCGCCGGCAAGAATCTTGAGCCTGGCAGTTTCTGGTCCGGCCTGATCGATGATGTCCGCATCTATGACCGAGCGATGACGCCGTAGTTTGGCCGGGCGGAGGTTATACGCCGACGGCTGCTGCGTTAGGCTGGAAGCGCAGTTTGGCCTGGCCGATAAGATAAAAGCTGCCGGTTATGCAGATAAGGTCGCCTCTGCCTACGGCACTTGCGGCAATTCGCAACGCGTCGCCCAGAGTTAGAGCCGTCTGGCACATTTTGCCGCAGATTTCGGTGTACATATCAGCCAAATCCTGTGGAGATGCTGCCTTAACCGAATTGCTGCGAGTGAAAATGACCTTGTCGGCCCCGTACTGCAATTCCCGCAACATGCCTTCAATATCCTTGTCGCCATTGCAGCCGAAGATTACCACCATGGAATCATAGGGTATATTCTGGCCTATGGCGTGTATCAACGCCCGGATGCTGGCGGCATTGTGGGCGCCATCAATCATGATTCTGGGGTCATCGTAGATCATCTCCATTCGGCCAGCCAGCCAGACCTTGTCGAGCCCGGCAGTAGCCTTATCGTTGTCTATTTTGTAGCCGCTTTCTTTGAGCTTATCCAGCATAGCCAGGGCCAGGCCGCAGTTGATTGCCTGATGGTTGCCGTGCAAGGGCACCCGCAGGTGTTCAAATCTGCTTGTTGGCGTGGTCAGGCAGATTCGGGTATGTGGACCATGCTCCCGTGAGGTCTCAAATCTAAATGAAAAATCAATGTCGGTGCCCGTTACACTCAGCGGGGCCTTGACTGCCAGAGCCTGGGATTTTAGGACACGCATTGCCGCCGGGTCCTGTTGAACGGTAATGGCGGGCACGCCGGGCTTAAAAATGCCGGCTTTTTCTCTGGCAATACTGTCGATCGTTTTTCCGAGCTGCTGCTGATGGTCGATGCTCAGACTGGTTATGCCGACGACCTCAGGATGAATAACGTTGGTGCTGTCTAATCTGCCGCCCATACCGGTTTCAATTACCGCGATGTCAACCGCTTTATCGAGAAAATACATAAACGCCAGAGCGGTCATAACCTCAAAGAACGTGGGTGGGTCGGTTTTTGACAGTTTTTCAACCGGCTCATAAATTCTGTTCAAAAGGCCCAGCATTTCTGTTTCTTTGATCATTTTGGAATTGACAACAATCCGCTCGTGCAGGTGTACCACGTGCGGCGAAGTATACAAGCCGACCTTATAATCGTTGGCTTCGAGCATCTTGGCCAGCATTGTAGCAGTCGAGCCTTTTCCTTTTGTGCCGGCTATATGGACTGTACGGATTTTGTTGTGGGGATCGCCCAATAGCGACAGGAGGTTTTCCATCCGATGCAGATTAAAGGTCGTTACGTTATACCGCAGATGCTCTTGTTTTTCGTAGTCGGTCTTCTGAAATAGATAGCTTATAGCTTCCTGGTAGCTACCAAAAGGCTTTTTGGTCTTGACCTTAGCAAGCTTGGTGCGTTCTTTCTCTGCTCGTTTCTTTCCGGTTGTTTTTGTAGTTCTGGGCATAAAAACTTTGTTTATTTTAAGCCGAGAATGGGCAGTAGTCAATGCTGAGACATTTCAGAAAGGACAAGTGCCGGCTCTATCGGTCGAAAGTAGAGCTGCAAGTGGCTGTCAAGAAAGAGCTTATAGGAGAACAGCTTTTTTCCCTCTATCTTTCGTAAACTCTACTTGCACAATTCTGGCTAAACATTCAATCAGTTTTACTTATAAAGGTCTCGGTTAAAACCCCCTCTCGAGCTATGCTGACCTATATTACTGTGGCGTGGCGTCATTTGTTCGATGCTTGATGAGCGTATTTTGATGCTGGAATAGCGGAACGGGATCAGGCGTTACGGGTCCAGGCATGGCTTTTGTCTGTGCGATAACTGCAGAAAGCTACCTTCGCAGGAACAAATTGCCCGGCAGTTGCTTTATCAAGCCTTTAAGTTGAAGCGAGACCAAGCCGGCGTTAACGGTGCCTGCCGGCAGATCAGTATCCGCGATAATCTGATCTATGTGCAGGGGCTCTTTGTCCAAGCCGCTGTAAATATTCTTCTCCTCGTCGGTCAGCTTGAAGTGACTTGCATCAAACAGAGAAACCTCCACTTTTTCCGATGCCTGTGTCGCCGCTGCAGTCACGTGGCTTTGCAGTTGTTCGCCGATATAGCCGAGTGCTTCCATCACGTCCTCGATGGATTCGACCAGCTTGGCTCCCTGTTTTATCAGTTGGTGAGCGCCTTTGCTCAGCGGCGAGTCAATTTTTCCCGGCACCGCCATAACGTCGCGATTATTATCAAGCGCAGCCCCGGCGGTGATCAGCGCTCCGGAGTTGAGCGGCGCTTCTATTATGATTGTTCCCAGTGACAATCCGGCGATTATTCTGTTGCGGGGCGGGAAATTCTCCGACAGCGGCTCGCAGCGAAGCGGCAATTCGCTCACGCACGCGCCGGATTCGGCTATAAGCTCAAACAGCTTTTTGTTTTCCGGCGGAAAGATGTTTGCCAGGCCGCAGCCCTGTACCGCGATTGTTCGGCCCTTGGCTGCCAGGGCCCCTTGATGAGCGGCGGTATCTATGCCGCGAGCCATGCCAGAGACAATTGTAAAGCCTGCTGAAGCCAATAAATGTGCAAAACGGGAGGCTTGCTCCTGGCCGTAGAGGCTGCATCGGCGTGTGCCGACTATTGAGATTGCGAGGTTACTTTCGCGGGCGAGCGTGCCTTTTATATAAAGGACTGGCGGCGGATCGTAAATCTGCTTCAGCACCGGCGGATAACGCTTATCTTCGAGGTTGATTAGCCAGACGCCGAGCTTCTCAGCCAGTTCCAGCTCTTTGCCTATCTCGAATTTATCACGGGTGGCGGCGATTTGTTCGGCGGTTTTGAAGCCTATGCCGTCTATTTTGGAAAGTTCGCTTACCGAAGCACCCAGAGCGTGGTCCGGTGAGCCGAAGCGTTTTATAAGCTTTGTGAAGGTAACTGGGCCGACACCGTCTGCTCGGATTAGTTTGAGCCAGTTTTCGATGCCGGGCGAATTAGCTTGTGACTGTGTCATTTATTTTCGCTGCCGCCAAAAAGCGGGGTTTCGCCGGGAGTTTATCTGAAAACCGGCGGCGGTCAAGGCTTTTTCACTTTCGGTCTTGGCCTTGGCAGATAGAATAAATCGGTAGGCTCCAGTGTAGTTTAGCCATTGTGCTGCGTAGCGTCCAAAAACAGGCATTGTATCTGAATGAAGGGGTATGCAATGAGAAACGGTATCTTGGTCGTGGTGTTGATCGCATGGGCAGTATGCCTGGCGGGTTGCGTGATTATCGCTGATGAAGAGGTCATCTGTGTGGCCGATGACCCAACAATCGTGGAGATAAATGCCATAAGTAAACTATCTTTTGACGCTGACAGACAACGTGCGTACAAAAGAATCGCTGCCCGTGAGGGACTAAGTGAGGCTGCCCAGGTCCATCTGGTCAAGGAGGCATTGGATAACCTGTCGTTCGAAGCCGCAAAAGAGGATGTTCTCTTGACGCTAATAAGAAACCCGGGCTTCGGTTCTGCAGCCGAAAGCGCTATCTTGAAGCGGCTGGATAAGTTTTCTTTTGAGAGTAGTAAGAACAAAATTCTTGAGGCCATAAATCAGCGGCAGGCGCAGGCGCCAACAGCGGTAAAATAAAGGATGAAACAACTGAGAATTCTTATATTGGCTTTCTCAGCCGGTGCTGGATTGGGGATTTGTCAGGTCAAAGCAGACCAGGCAAAACTCCTCTACCCAGGCAAAGAATGGAACATCGCTGTCCCGGGCCAGGTTGGCCTGGATGCGCAGAAGCTGAGAGGGCTGAGCGATTATGCCGGCGGGTTCGGCTGTGTCGTGCGGCATGGGTATATGGTTTATACGTGGGGTGATGCGAGCAAGCGAAAAGATGTCGCGTCAGCAGCTAAACCCCTTTACGCGCACTTTTTGTTCAAAGCGGTAGAGGACGGCAAAATTTCCAGTTTTGATGAGCAGGTCAATAAGTGGGAGCCGAGGCTGAATCAGATCAATAGAGAGCTTGGCTATAAAGACCGCAACATTGTCTGGCGACACCTTGCCAACCAGACCTCTTGCTATGGACTTACCGAAGCACCTGGGACTGCCTTTGCATATAATGACTGGCAGATGGCACTTTTCTGGGACACGCTCTTTCTGAAGGTCTACGGCGTCAGCTACGAAACGGTCGACGCCCAGCTTTTGCATCCTGACCTTACGAATCTTCTTGAGTGCCAGGATAATCCGACTTTTATGGCTTTTGGGACGGGCGGTCGGCCGGGTCGGCTGGCGATTTCGCCGCGGGACTTCGCACGGTTCGGACTATTATATTTGCGCAAGGGCAAATGGGGCGACAAACGGCTGCTAAGTCCGGAGCACGTGACGCCGGCAGTGACAAGTCCCTTGCCTAATTCGATTCCGCGGACCGCCGGTCGAGCGGCGGAAATGATACCGGCTCAGCGCTCGATAGGCTCAGAAAAGATCCCGGATAATCAGTGCGACCATCTTGGCAGCTATAGCTGGCTGTGGTGGGTGAATGGCATCGACCGTGAAGGAAAGCGGCATTGGCCCGACGCCCCCGTAGATACGTATGGCTGCTTCGGACACGGCGGCCTGCGGGCGATGGTTGTTATGCCAAGTCTCGATTTGATTATAAGCTGGAATGACACAAGAATTAGTGAAAGCCAGATGGAAAATCACGCGCTGAAGCTGTTGAAAGATTGTGTCCTGGTAGTCGAACCTGGCGTGAAGTGAGGGGGCAGCGGACGAAGATGGAATCTTTGCTATGAAGAGGCGGCAGCTTCTATCTCCTGGATTGGCACTATTTCTCTTGTCGCCGGTGATTGGCGAGCTGCTATCCGGCTCAGCGCCGCCGGCGGAGTTTTTCCAGCCGATCGGATTCGTTATGCTGGCGGTACTTTACGGCGGCGGTGCTATTCTTGCCCGCGAGCTGACACATCGCTGGGATAAGAGCTGGCCGACACTGCTTATGCTCGGAGCGGCCTATGGAGTGGCAGAGGAAGGATTGATGTGTAAGAGCTTTTTTGATCCAGCGTGGATGGATTTGGGGCCGCTTGGAAGCTATGGCCGCTGGGTCGGCGTCAATTGGGTCTGGGCGGCTGAGCTTACTATGTATCATGCGGTATTTAGCATCGCTATTCCGGTCATGTTAGTGAGCCTGATGTTTCCGATGCACTGTCAGCGGACGTGGGTCAGCCCAAGAAAGCTCTGCGGGCTATTTTCCCTGTGGCTTATAAACGGTGTTTTAATATTTCTCTTTATTAGCCCTTACCGTCCGCCAGCGTTTCATTACGTCACGGCGATAGTCGTTACGATTGGGTTGTGTATGTTGGCAAGATGGCTGCCCCATCCGAGGGCTGTTTGTCAGGAGCGCAGCAAAAAAGTTGCTCATCCAATCTGGTTTTTGCTGGTGGGTTTTGTTGGCACTTTGGGGCTATTCTTTCTTGTCTGGGTGGTGCCTCGTACAGGGATTCATCCATTATTGACAATGGGTTTAATGGTGTGCTTAGTTATTCTCGTTGGCTGGATTGTGTTGAGGCTTTCGGGCAGCGGCGCATTGTCGCAAAAATATCAGTTGGCACTATCGTCTGGAGCTCTCGGCTTTTTTATTCTGTTGGCGCCACTGCAAGAACTTGATAAAAACCGCACGGACAATACAAAAGGAATGATTTTTGTTGCCCTGGCAGCGGCGGTATTTTTGCTGTGGATGGCTCGACGCCTGAAGCGCCTTACTGAACTGCGTGTTTAGAAAAGGAGGCAGATAGCTATGGACAAACTTTATGATTCAGAAACGGGATGTTGTCCGAGGTTCAATCCTGAGCCTTGGGACGAAAAAGAAATAACATTTCAGGACAGACTGTTTGTCAAAGACCATGTCAGGAGTTTCCTGCATATTCCGCTAGACTTCGGCAAAGTGATGGTCAGAAACATGGAGATGATTAAGCAAGCGGGTGCCCTTGCGCCGCAGCCACTTATGCTTTCGGATGAAAAATCCCTCTGGGGAGCTGATATTTATATCGCAGTCAGCAAAAGTGTGCCGGGGGCGGAAATGGCCAGAATATCGGGGACTTTTCTGACCAAAGTTTTTGAAGGCCCGTATAAAAATGCCGGTGCATGGGCGAGGGACCCCGCCCGGCGGGAACCCAAAGAAATGCGGGCCTACGTCAAATCAAAGGCTAGAGAACTTAAGAAGCTATACTTTTTCTATACGACCTGCCCGAAGTGCGCTCAGTATTATGGCAAGAATTACACCGTTCTACTGGCAGAGCTTTGAACGCTGAAACAGAATTTAGAAGGTTATTCTGAATTCTTTGTATCTTGGGTCTGGAGGGATTTCCTCGACGAGGGTTTTTCTTATATAGCCGGCGAAGGAATCCTGTATCTGGCTGATACAACTATCGATATCGTCGGGCGTTCCCTGTGCGAGCATTTCCACCGTTCCATCCGGCATGTTGCGGACAAAGCCCGTCAACCGATAGCCGCTGGCTATGTGGTGAACGGTGAAGCGAAAGCCCACGCCTTGAACTTGGCCCCTAAAAATTACATGTTTGGCAATCTGGCTCACTTTTAATCGACCGTGCAACCGAACAATCGCTGGCGACTGCGTGTAGTGAATAGATTTAGGTTCACCCGCAGCTTCAAGTCAAGTATAATCCAGTCAGTTTGCGATAGTGGTGGCTTATGGCAAGAAAGACAAGGGGACAAATTGAAAGAGACGAGCAGATTTATCAGCTTACCACGCTGGTGGCGGGCAAGTTCTCGCTTCAGGAGGTCCTGGACAGACTCGCTGAAGCGGCGGTGAAGATTGTCGGCGTTAAGGCATGTTCAATACGTCTCTTGGACGAAGAGACCAATGACTTGAAGATGCGGAGCACGTATGGACTTAGCGAAGAGTACCGCAATAAAGGGCCGGTAACCAAAGATGATGTCGTGGTTGGAGCTGCTTTTGCCGGCGAAGCGGTAGTGCTCGATGATATGCGGGTCGATGACCGGGTCAAATACAAAGAGGCAACTATCAAGGAGGGTCTGGTCAGCCAGCTTACCGTAGCGATGGTTTTCAGAAACAAACCGATCGGCGTGCTTCGGCTGTATAGCCCCAGCCCCAAATGCTTCGAAGAGGACGACATCCAATTAGCCAGGGCTGTTGCCTCGCAGTGTGCCGTAGCCATAACCAATGCCAAACTTTACGCCCAGGCTATTGAAGGGGCACGAGTGGCTGAGCAGGTCCGCCTGGCAGCGCATATCCAACGAAGAATGATCCCGGAAAAAGCGCCGCGGATAACAGGCCTGGACGTGGCAGCCGCTTATATCCCCTGTTTCGAGGTGGGCGGCGACTTTTACGATTTTCTCCGGGTAGGCCGGAACTGCATCGCCGTAGCGATTGCTGATGTGATAGGTAAGGGCATTCCTGCCGCCCTTATGATGAGCCTATTTCGAGGTGCTGTGCGGGCTTACTCAGATGGCACAAGCAGCAAAGATACCGTCCGCGAAATCATCACCAAGATTAATAAAATGATGTGCCAGGAATGTAGAGATGGTGAATTTGTGACATTGTTTTACGCGATTGTTGATGTTAAGGATATGAGCATTACTTACTGCAATTGTGGGCACGAGCCGACGATGCTAATAGGGGACGGGCAGACCACGTATCTGGAAAAGGGCGGCATTGTTCTTGGCATTGAGGCAGGGGCAGAATACGAAATTGAAACTCGCCCATTGAAAGATGGCGATTGCCTGCTGTTTTACAGCGACGGGCTGATTGACGCGACTAACTTCGATGGCGAGCTCTGGGGCAGAGAAAACCTGCTGCAGACTGCGAAGAAGTTCACCAAGGACCCAGCCGAGCAGATGATTAGAAACATCCTGGGCTACAGAAGGCGGTTCGTGGGACTGGCTAGACAGGTTGATGATACAAGTATCATCGTGGTAAAAATAGCCCAGGGAAAAACGTGGAACAATATTTAGCCCCCAGTTTGGGACCCCGCCCTGCGGGAACCCTCACTGGGGGTTTCCCGGTTCTTGTTATGGCAGGTTTGGTCATTACCATTGATGGTCCAGCAGCCAGCGGCAAAAGCACGGTGGCTCGGCGATTGGCCGAAAAACTGGACGCCACCTTCCTTGATACCGGCGCGATGTATCGGGCGGTGACAATTGCTGCCAAAGATGCCGGCGTAGACCTCAGCGATGAACGGAAACTTCTCCAGGTTATAGAAAATAGTGAGTTTGAGTTCCTGGCCGTGCCAGGCAGAATGCGCACCCTTGTCGATGGAATTGATGTTACTGAACAGATCCGCCGACCAGAGATAACTGCCAGTGCACGATATATCGCCTCTGCGCCAAAAGTACGGGCCAAATTGGTCCAGATGCAGCGGGAATTTGCCGCAACGCAGAAAAAAATAGTCACAGAAGGAAGAGACCAGGGCACGGTAGCGTTTCCCGATGCGGATATAAAATTCTATCTGACGGCTGATTTAAGCGAAAGAGCAGGAAGAAGACAGGCGGAGCTGCGGGCAAAAGGCTGTAACCAGAGCCTTGAACAAGTGCAGCAGGCCATCGAACAAAGAGACAAAAGCGACGAGCAGAGGACCGTCGGTCCGTTAAGACCGGCCGGTGACGCCATTATTCTCGATACCACCGACCTAAGTATTGACGAGGTTGTCGAGAAGGCTTTGCGATACGTGGAAGAAAAATGTTTACGGAAGAATTGAAGTCGCTGCCGCCGACGCTCCATAGTTATGGCGGCGGAGCGTGGTACCGGCTGGCGCGATGGGGTTGCCAAGTCTTTTGCATTTTCTTTTTTCGTTTCCGTGCTTACGGCACAAAGAATGTTCCCGAGCGGGGAGGCTTTATACTGGCCGGCAACCATCAGAGCTATCTCGACCCGATATTCTGCGGCGTGGCTTTGAGGCGGCATCTGCATTTTGTTGCCCGCGATTCACTTTTTCGCAACAGGTTTTTTGCCCTGCTGATTCGCTCGCTTAACGCAATACCGGTAAAGAGGGATAAGCCCGATGTGTCATCTATCAAGACCGTCATCGCCAGACTGAAACAGGGTAACGGCGTCTGCCTTTTCCCGGAAGCTACCCGTACAAGCGACGGACGGATTAGAGCGTTTAAGCCTGGCTTTGGCCTTCTGTGCCGGCAGGCGGAAGTGCCGGTGGTGCCGGTACTGATTGACGGGGCGTTTGAATGCTGGCCGAGGCATAAGAAGATTTTTTCGCCGGCTCCTGTTGCAGTTTGCTACGGCCAAGCTATAACCGTCGAGCAGGCAAAGAATATGAGCGATCGAGAGCTGGCAGAGGTTGTGACCTGCAGATTGCGCCAGATGCAGGATATATGCCGACTCAAACACGGTAAAAAACCATACCATAACTACCCAGACTAAGTAGTTTTGCAAGGCAGGCGACCTGTATGATTGCGCTTGACGGGGTCTGTGACTGTAGGTATGCTTGCTTTTGAAGTCGCCGAGGGTGAATGATTTGAGTCCGCGAGTAATTTTTGAGCGCATACACTGAGCGAAAGGGTTATCGATGAAAGACAGAATTAGACAAGAATCAAGGCAGTTGTCCCGCAGGGATTTTATTAGGACCTCAGCGGCGGTGTCCCTGGTAGCATTGGGCTCACCGACGAGCAAGATGTTCGCAGCGGGTTCTGACGCCATCCGCGTGGGGCTGATCGGTTGCGGCGGCCGCGGGACGGGCGCGGTACAGGACTGTGCCAATGCGTCACCCGGCGTCGAGCTTATAGCGATGGGTGATCTTTTCAAGGACCGGTTGGACGGCTCATTCGGGGAGCTGAAGAAGAATTTAGGTGATAAGTTCAAGGTGACGGCGGATAGATGCTTTGTGGGCTTTGACTGTCATGAGAAAGTCATAGCCTGTGACATTAATCTGGTAATAGTAGCCGGGCCGCCGCATTTTCGCCCTGCACATCTAAAAGCAGCTATAGAAGCGGGCAAGCACGTATTTATGGAAAAACCGGCGGGAGTAGACCCGGTGGGCATTCGCTCAATTATTGCCTCGTCTGAACTGGCTGAGAAGAAAGGCCTGGCAATCGTGGCCGGTACACAGCGAAGACACCAGGCTCATTACATTGAAATTATGAAGCGGATAAAAAATGGCGACATCGGAGAGATTGTCGCGGCGCAAGTCTATTGGAATGGCGGCGATATGCTGGGTTACTGGAAGTGGTATGAGCGGCAGCCTGGCATGTCCGACATCCAGTGGCAGTGCCGCAACTGGCCCTGGTTCACCTGGCTATCGGGCGACCACATCGTTGAGCAGCACGTCCATAACATCGACATCGTCAATTGGGCTATCGGTGCGCACCTGACTCAGTGTATGGGCATGGGAGGCCGCCAGGTACGCACCTTGGGCAATATCTACGACCATTTCGCCGTTGAATTTGAATATCCCAACGGCGTCCGGGTGTCCAGCATGTGCCGACAGATAAATGGCTGCACCGACAGAGTCTCGGAGAGGCTGGTTGGCACAAAGGGCGTCGTATATACCGACAGTACGACCGGCAACATCGAGGGGCCTAAAGCATACAAGTACGATGGTCCCAATCCCAATCCGTATGTGCAGGAACATGCGGATTTGATTGCCGGCATCCGAGCAGGCAAGCCTTTGAACGAGGGTCGAAACGTCGCCGAAGGTACTATGGGGGCAATCATGGGCAGAATGAGCGCTTATACGGGCCGGGCGCTGAGCTGGGACTGGGCTATGAAGGCCTCAAAATTGGACCTGACGCCGGCAAGTTATGAATCAGGGCCGGCACCGGACGCTTCGGTGGCTGTGCCGGGCAAAACGCCGCTTATTTAGCGATTCCTACTGAGAGTCGGTTGAAAGGATAATCTATGAAAACAAGAGTAGCGAAAAAACTGTCAGGGCTGTCCCGGCGGGATTTCATCAAGAAGTCAGCCGTAGTTAGTGCAGCCGCCTTGACCTCGCAAGCGAGCAAGATGTTTGCGGCAGGGAGTGACACCGTTCGCGTCGGCCTGATAGGCTGTGGCGGCCGCGGGACATACGATACGACAAATTGCCTGAACTCTAGCAACAATGTGCAGCTCGTTGCAATGGGCGACCTCTTGAAAGATCGCCTCGTCAGTTCTCTGGCGAATCTGAAAAAGAGGCTTGGCGAAAAGATAAAAGTCACTGAGGATAAGTGTTTCATAGGCTGGGATGCCTACAAGAAAGTAGTTGCCTGTGATGATGTGGACCTTGTGATACTGACGGAGCCGCCGCATTTTCGGCCGGCGCATCTGGCCGCTGCGATTGAAGCGGGCAAACACGTATTTATGGAAAAGCCGGTCGCGGTAGACCCGGTTGGTGTGCGCTCGGTGATTGCATCGTCAGAGCTGGCGGATAAGAAAAAGCTGACCATACTGGCGGGTACTCAGATGCGGCGGATATCACATTTAGTGCAGGGCGTTAAAAGCATCCGTGACGGCGCCATAGGCGACATCCTAGCCGGCCAGTGCGTCAGAATCGGCGACGGCATGTTGACCTGGGGGTCAAAGGAGCGTCAGCCTGCCTGGTCCGACATGGAGTGGCAGCTTCGCCGCTGGCTCTTTTTAACCTGGCTTTCCGGAGACTTCATCGTCGAAATGCACGTGCACAATCTGGACGTGATGAACTGGGCAATGGGTGCACATCCGGTCCAATGTATGGGTATGGGCGGCAGACAGGTGCGAACCGCTCCGGAGTACGGCGATGTCTATGACCATTTCGCGGTCGAGTACGAGTATCCTAACGGCGTGCGGGTAGAATATATGGGCGCCCAGATTGACGGCTGCAGCGACCGAAATGACCAGCGGGTGGTCGGGACGAAAGGCTCGGCTTATATGGACTTTGGCCGAACAGTCATCAAAGGCCGGGAGGAAGTGGAATATGCATGGGATAACGCCGAGCCCTGCCTGCGTCAGCACGCCGACCAGATTGCCGCCATTCGCCAGGGCGAAGCTTTGAACGACGGTAGGCGCATCGCCGAAAGTACGCTGACCTGCATTATGGGCCGAATGAGCGCTTATACGGGCCGGGCGCTGAGCTGGGACTGGGCTATGAAAGCCTCCAAACTGGACCTGAGTCCGCCGAAATACGATTTCGGCGACTTGCCGATGCCAGCGGTGGCGATTCCCGGCAAGACACAACTTATCTGAAACTGGAACAATCTACTCAAGGGAAAGGGCAGTTCTATGAAACGCTGGTTGATTGTAGTTCTAATAATGGTGGTGACGACATCTCTTCTGGTTACTCCGGTGTGCGCGGCGGAGAAAAAGGATGAACCGACCACTCCGAAAAGTAAGGCGATGTTGTGGAATGGTAAAGATTTTGCCGGCTGGAAACTCTTTGTGCCCGATCCATCACATGATGTCACAAAGACCTGGTCAACCAAGGATGGTATACTTCGTTGTGAGGGGCGTCCGAACGGTTATATGCGCACCGAGAAAGACTATGCCAATTACCTTATTCATGTGGAGTGGCGCTGGCCCGAAAAAGGGGGCAATAACGGTGTACTCGTTCACATGAGCGGGCAGGATTTGGTCTGGCCAAAAAGCCTGGAGTGTCAATTGCAGTCAGGCAGTGCCGGTGACTTTTGGGAGATTGGCGGGATTGAGTTCCGCGAACACGGCAGTCAGAGCGAGCGGGTCAAGGGCCGCAGAGTTGTAAAACTCAAGGCCAGCAGTGAAAAGCCGCTCGGCCAGTGGAACAACTACGACATCATTTGTAAAGACGACTGGGTGGTGGTGCTGGTAAATGGCGTGCTGCAGAACATGGCCACCAAATGCTCGGTTACATCGGGCAAGATTTGCCTGCAAAGCGAAGGCACGCCCATAGAGTACCGCAATATTTATATTGAACCTCTGGAATAGCTTATTTATGGCTGCGCGTTTAGCTGCCGCCGGCACGGCGGCCCCGGGGCCGGTCAGGTGCTATGAGAGTTTCGGTCGCCCAAAAGTGTGGATTTTGTCAAGGTGTCAGAAACGCTATTACTACCGCCGAGAAAATTCTCGCGCAGGAAAAGGAAGTTTACAGTCTTGGCCCTATTATCCATAACGCGGACGTGGTGCAGCGACTGGCAAAAGCCGGGCTGAAAACCGTCAACAGCGTGGAGGACATAGAATCGGGCTCAGTCCTTATCCGCTCGCACGGTGCTGCTCCCTGGCAAATAGCCAAACTAAAAGAGAAGCACCTTAAAATAGTCGACGCCACCTGCGTACTGGTTAAAAGGGTGCAGCATATAGCAAACGAGTTAGCTGAGGATGGCTATAAAGTGGTAATTATCGGCGATGAAAACCACCCGGAGGTTCAGGCGGTGATGGGCTGTGCCGGGGATGTCGTTGTGGTCGCTGACGAATCGGATTTGCAAAAACTGCCGGAAAATGCTAAGTTAGGCGTCGTTTGTCAGACCACCCAAAGTCCGGAGCACTTTGGCAAAATGCTCGGCGAGATAGGGCGTCGGGGTTTCAGCCAGCTGAAAGTGATCAATACTTTGTGCAAAGAGGCAATCAAGAGGCAAGAATCCGCTGTGCAGTTGTGCAAGCAAGTGGATATAATGTTTGTGCTTGGCGGCCTGGAAAGTTCCAATACCCACAGGTTAGCTGAGCTTTGCAAGAAAGTGAGCCGGCAAACATATCATCTTGAAAATTGGAACGCGCTTGATAAAAGGTTGCTTTTCGGCAAAAATGTGGCAGGTGTTACGGCTGGTGCCTCGACGCCTGATTGGATAATAGCAGAATTCGTCGAGAATTTGGAGGCTTTTGACACCAGCGGTACTCGGCAGAACCGGGCGACCCCGCCATAGTGATGGCGGGGTTAACCGGTTAGCCCCGCAATTTATTGCGGGGTCTTTCATAGCGACGAGCGTTGCAGGTCGCATTTGCTGCGTGGGCAAATGTGTCTTCATAAATGGGTTAACTGGAAACTCTAGCCCTGCTTTCGCAGGGGCGAGCTTGCCCCCGCAACAGCGGGGGTGCAGTGGTGCACAAAAGCCTGTTGGCGTAAATGTGGGGCGCCGGCAGGCCGGCAAAAACAGACTCCACAGAGGAACTTAGGTTTATGGTAGATAGGAATATAGTCAATAAATTGGGTCTTTCAGAACAGCAGATCGACCAGCAGGTCGGCGAAATGTTCAGTGACGAGGAAAGTCGGTATCTGGAGCAGGCCCTTACGACCAGGGTAGACTCGCGTCTGCCGGGAACCATTCTTAAAGGGACTATTGTGTCGCAGATCGGCAACGATGTGATGGTGGAGGTCGGCTTAAAGAGCGAAGGCGTCGTCGATGCGGCTGAATTTGGCAGTCCCGAAGAGATAACACCGGGCACAGAAATTGAGGTCCTTCTTGAGGACACTGATTCCGAAAGTGGGCTTATCCTCTTGAGCAAGCGCAAAGCCGATGCCATTCGAGGCTGGGAAATGATTATCAATACTAAAAAGGAGGGAGACGTGGTGACGGGCAAGGTCATACGCCGCATCAAGGGCGGCTTGCTTGTTGACATTGGCGTGCCCGTGTTTTTGCCCGCCTCGCAAGTAGATATTAGAAAACCGGGCGATATCAGCAGATTCATCGGTAGAGACGTGGACTGCAAGATTCTTAAGATCGATGTCGAGGGCCGAAACATTGTCGTATCGAGGCGCAAGCTCATCGAAGAAGATCGCCGCACAAGCAAAGAAAAGGTTTTGTCTGAAATTGAGGTCGGTCAGTTGCGAAAAGGCGTTGTGAAAAACATAGCCGATTTTGGCGTGTTCGTGGACTTGGGTGGCCTGGACGGTCTGCTCCATATCTCTGACCTGAGCTGGGGCAGAATATCGCATCCCTCGGAAGTTGTTCAGCTTGATCAGGAGATCGAATGTTTTGTTATCGCAGTCGACAAGGCGAACGAAAAGATTTCGCTGGGCCTGAAGCAGAAGACACCCAGCCCGTGGGAAAGCGTGGAGCAGCGTTATCCGGTTGGGGCGAGGGTCAAGGGCAAAGTTGTCAACATCATGAACTATGGCGTATTTGTTCGCCTGGAAGATGGAATTGAAGGACTGGTGCACATCAGTGAGATGAGCTGGACCAGACGCCTGTCACACCCCGGCGAAATGGTAAGTCTGGGCGATGAAATAGAAGTCGCAGTCTTGAATGTTAACAAGGAAAGGCAGGAAATCTCGCTGGGGATCAAGCAGACGGAAACAAACCCATGGACGATAGCTGCCAAGAAGTATCCGTCCGGCACGATTGTCACTGCTAAGGTGCGCAGCATGACCAACTTTGGTGCATTTGTGGAGATAGAGCCGGGCATCGATGGAATGATACATATTTCGGATTTGAGCTGGACAAAGAAATACGGACATCCCAGTGAGGCACTACAGAAGGGTCAGGAAATAAAGTGCCTCATTCTGGAAGTCAATGAACAAAAGCAACGAATATCGCTCGGCATGAAGCAGATGACTGAAGACCCCTGGATACGTGCTATCCCGGAGAAATATATACCCGGGCATATCATCAAGGGTAAGGTGGCAAAGCTTACCAATTTTGGCGCCTTTGTTGAACTCGAACCGGATCTGGAGGGACTGCTGCACATCTCTGAACTTGCCGACCATAAGATTGACAAGCCTCAGGACGTCGTTAAGCCGGGTGACGAGGTTGAGGTCAAGATTCTAAAGGTTGATAGTGACGCCCGCAAAATCGGCTTGAGTCTGAGAAGGGTACAGTGGGCCGCTGAAGAGCACGCGGGCGAAGCCGTCAAGCGTGCCAAACGTGCTGCTGCTCAGAGCACGCCTGATACCAAGGCGGCCAAAGTCGCAGAGCCACATGAGGAAGTGACACAAGCCAAGGAAGCTCAGTTGGGTGAGCCAGGTGACCGGCAAGAAGATAAGACGACAGAGGTACAGGCCAGCCAGGCCAGCGACCTCCAGGTGACAGCCCAGCCCGAACAGAGCCAGGCTCCGGATCAAGAAAGTATGGCACCCCAGGATCAAGCTGACAGTGACAATCGCGAGCAGCAGATAACGCAGTGAAGCCAAGGATTTCGCTGGAGGCTGTTGAACATATCGGACCAGGCCGAAGATGAAAGGAGTGGTGGTGAGTATAAAAAATAAATGCCGGAACGCTGGTTCCGGGCATATTTATCTGCGGAACCTTCATAACCCTCGGCGAATATGCCACTTACGTGTTTTGACAAGGTTGGTTGAAAATTCATTCATATTTGGTAAAATTTTCTTGACCGTAATATAGTCAATCTGGTATAAATGGGTAAGTGGAACAAACCTGCGTGGCAGGTTCTTTGTTCCCTAAGTTGCAGAATCCGTAGGTCTTAGGCAAATCAGTTGCAGAATCATTCAGCGAGTCAAGACAAAGCTGAGAAGGCCGACGACTCGCCGGTTGTGGTGTGGATGCAGCCCAGCTAAGGACTCAGCTAGGTCCGTCTGAGCAGGCGGCGGACCCAGCGAGCATTTTACTTAGCCGGAACAGGCGCATCGTTGGGTGACGATTGCTTGTTTCGTTGAGTTCGCCCAACATACGCAGAAGTTACGGTATTGAGCGGGCGCCTGGCGTTGCGTTCAGAGCCAAGACTTTGGTTTTACTAAAGTGAAGAGAGGAAGGGTGTTATTTGAGGAGACTTCTTATTTCTCACCGACGATTATGAAGCCCTGCGGGCGCAAACCATCAAGGTGATGATCCAGGAACCCGCGACCCCGACTTGTCGGGGCTGGGGCTCGGTGGATTTGTTTTGCTGTGGGGCAGAAAAGCGTCGAGTTGAGAGTTGAAAGCGAACTCCTCAAAGACTCAGTCACATACAAGCACAGGAAATGGTGAAGACATTTTTGATGCTTGTTTTGTTGAAGGTTGTTTAAGACAGGCATAAGGGTCAAAACTCTTATCCTGGTCAAAAACAACGTGTGTTTTGGCAGGCAGCCAAGACTAATATAACTTGTAGGTTGAGATAGGAGAACTATTATGTGGAAGTTATCAATTTCAGTTGTGGTCCTGTCCACCTTGTTATTGAGCGCAATGACACAGGCAGCTTTTTTTGATGTTACCGCCCCAGGCAATACCGTCAAGGGTGTTCCGGACGACGGAGATTGGCCTGGTGGGGAAACACCGCCCTTAGCGATCGATGATAACCTCAACACGAAGTATCTGCATTTCAAAGGAGCGATTCAGACCACTGGTTTCTGCGTTACACCATCACTTAGCGGGATGGTTGTTACTGGACTGACTTTCACTACAGCGAATGACTCTCCAGAACGTGACCCAATTGCGTATGAGCTCTCTGGTTCTAATGACAGCATCGATGGGCCGTATACGCTGATTGCCAGTGGCGAAATCGTCGATTTCAAGCAGGCGGATGCGTGGGCGCGCTACACAATGAATAAGACGCCGATTTCGTTCGCTAATGCGGTAGCATACGCTCACTATCAAGTTCTATTCACAGCCGTTCGAGACGCCGCAACAGCGAATAGTATGCAGATCGGCGAAGTTGAACTATTAGCAGAAGTAACTTTGCCTGCCGGAATCGGCCACCAGGATGTCGGCAATCCCGCATTGGCCGGCAGTGTTTCATACGACCCCGTCGCTGACGCCTGGACCATTAGAGGCGACGGCAGCGACATCTGGGGTAGTTCCGACCAATTCCAGTTCGTGTTCCGGCCGCTGGCCGGCGATGGATCGGGAATCGTCCGCATCGCCAGCATGAATGTTACAAACGAGTGGGCGAAGGTTGGTGTGATGATCCGCGAGACGCTGGCCGGTAATTCCAAGCACATGATGGTGTCGATGACGGGTACGCATGGCGCCCAGACCGTTTGGCGTCAAGATACCGGCGGCGAAAGCCAGAGCGTGGAGCTGCCAGGCGTTACGTTACCGCTGTACGTCAAGATAGAGCGCGTCGGCAACACAATTAGCACTTCCACGACGTGGGACCCCGCGTTCTGGATTCCGCAGAAAACGCTGGACATCCCGATGAACGCAAACGTTTACATTGGGATGTTCGTCTGTTCGCACGATACGAGTCGCCTGTGTACGACCGTGTTCGACAAGGTCACACTCACTGCTCCGGCGTACCTACCGGCTTGGGCGATGAGCCCGCTTGATGGCACGTTAATAGAAGACCTCGCAGCAGGTGTGACACTTAGTTGGATGCCTGGAGATACCGCCGCTTCGCACGATGTGTACCTCGGCACCAGCAGTCCGCCCGCGTTCGTAGGCAACCAGACGGCGACGACCTATGCTACGGGAGCCCTACAAGGCGGCAAGGTTTACTACTGGCGGATTGATGAGGTTGAAGCCGACGGCGTGACCAAACACGCTGGCGCAGAGCAGAGCTTCAAGACTATTCGCGAAGGAACGGGTACGATTCTGCGTGAGGTCTGGGAAGGTATCGGTGGAACGGTCGTTTCGGACCTGACGAACAATGCGAACTACCCGGCCAACCCGTCGTGGAGCGATGAGATAACGTCGTTCAATGTGGACGACTTTGCAGACAATTTTGGCAGCCGAATTCACGGCTGGCTCCTTCCGGAGACCTCGGGCGACTATACGTTCTGGATCGCCAGTGACGATGCCTCCGGCCTGTGGTTGAGCACCAGCGACAGTCCGGCCAACGCGGTCAGGATCGCAGGTGTGGACGGATGGACCGGCAATCGGCAGTGGGACTCGTACGCTACCCAGAAGTCCGCACCCGTCTCGTTGACAGGCGGGAAGATGTACTACATCTCGGCCTTGTACAAAGAAGGCGGCGGCGGTGACAACTGTTCCGTGGCCTGGGAAGGGCCTGACAGCCCGACGCGAGGCGTCATTGGCGGCTATTACCTCATGCCATTTGAGAACCTATACGCATGGGGCCCGAGCCCGGCTGACGGCGCCACAGAGGTAGGGATGTCACCTACTCTTAGCTGGTTACCGGCAGTTGATGCCGTTTCGTACGATGTGTACCTCGATGGTGCGCTGCTGGCCCACACGGCAGATACCACCTTAGCTGTTGGCCCGTTTGACCTAGACTCGGCCCACAACTGGCGGGTCGATGTGGTCACTGCGAGCGAAGTTCGGACAGGTGTCCTCTGGAGCTTCACGGTTGCAAACTATCTTGTCATAGACGATTTTGCCTCCTACGATGCTCCGTCGGAACCAATTGCTCCACAGATGGTCGTCGGGGACGTCGCCCCCATCTATGGTCCTATGCGGCTGCACGCTAAGTTTGACGAGACGAGCGGCCTGACCGCAGCCGATAGCAGCGGTAACGGCAATACCGGCACTTTGGTGGGCATGGGTGCGGACCAGTGGGTTGCAGGAAAGAAGGATGGCGGCCTGGACTTCCGGGGAGCCGCAGGAGCACCAAACTACGTCGATTGTGGCAGGGGCCCCAGTTTGAACGTAACGGCAGACTTCACCCTTGCAGTATGGGTGCAATTGGCCCCGGGCAACGACGGCAAATACGGCGGCATAGCAGGCAGATTGTTGTCAACCGACCTATACCAGGGCTTCGGCTTGGTTAGACACTCCAGTAACGTCTTTCGCCTGTGGGTAGGCGACGGCACAAGTAATCTAAGCGGCGTCAGCAGTAACACAAGCTATACCGACACCGCGTGGCATCACGTCGCCGGAGTGAGAAAGGGCGGAACTAACTACCTGTACGTTGATGGAGTTAAACAGACTGAAACAACAACTACGGCGTTTGTGCCAAGCCCAGACTTCTTCCACATTGGTAGGCAGTACAGCAGCCTGGATGACAGGTACTTCCCAGGCGTCATTGATGATGTGCGGCTCTACGACTGTGCTCTGACGGATGCCCAGATTGCGGGCCTGGCCGACGGTACTCCGTCGCAGCCAATTCCTCCACAGACGGTCGTCGCGGGCGGCGGATCCCTCTATGCTCCTATACGGCTGCACGCTAAGTTTGACGGTAACCTGGCCGACAGCTCCGGCAACGGAAAGAATGGCACCATGGTTGGCGGCGCCCCAGTCTTTGAGGCTGGTAATATTGGACAGGCCATTCACCTCGATGGCGTCAACGACTTCGTGCTGTTCGGCCCTGTTGGCATAAGTGGGACTGCTCCGAGGACGGTTGCCGCCTGGGCAAAAGGCGATGTCTTAGCCGGCTCTATGGTCGACTGGACCAACATCTTTGGCTTCACCGGTCCAGGTGGATGCGATGGACACTTCGATCTCGAGGTCGTCAATGTTGGAGGCGTTCGCGCCTACGGTGTTCACTGCTACTGCTACGAAGCGATCATAATGCCGATCGATTTAGAGTGGCACCACCTGGCGGCCTCGTATGATGGAGTAACGATAAGGTATTATGGAGACGGCAAGCTCGTCGGCGCTGATAGCAGCAGAGTGCTGGCTACCCCTGACAATGTCCGTGCGGGCAAGCGTGTCGATACCGGCGGTTTCTTCCGCGGTATGGTCGATGATGGCCGCATCTATGACTATGCTCTAACGGACGGCCAGATTGCGGGCCTTGCAGGTGTGGTTCCCACCAGCGTGATAACTGACAACTGGTCGGCTATGGGTCTGGTGGACCTGATTCTTGACGGGGGCGCAATGAGGGTTGACACCTATGCTTTGCCTGGTTTGCGCTACTATGTCGGTGAAGTCAGCCGCGCTACTCCATTTGCGGATCTGACCACAGGCGGTGCTAACGCATTGTCGGTGATGTTCCGCGGTGATCCGGGCAACGTTGCCAGGCTTATGTACTTGGCCTTGGCAGATAGTGACGGCGGCAGTGCATACGTGCTGTACAACGGCGATGTGGCTAACCTGGCTAAGGCAGAGTGGCAGGAATGGAATATCGACCTGCAAGACTTTGCCGGTGTGAACCCAGCCAAATCCAGTGAGATCGGTATCGGCCTGGCTGGCCTGGACGGCGGCGTCAAGGCCGATATTATGCGCTTCGATGACATCAGGGTCTATACGGGCAGATGTTTTCCTTGGCTGAGAAAACCTGCAGCCGACCTCAACAATGACTGCAAGGTGGACCTTGGAGACGTTCAGGTAATGATCGACGCTTGGGGTCCCATAACGCCCACCTATACGATTGAAGGTGACGGCGCAGACATCTGGGGCAACGCGGACGCTTTCCGCTACGTGTACAAGGAGTTGGCCGGCGACGGTCAGATAGTCGCGCGTGTCACCAGCATAGAGCGGACAGACGATTGGGCCAAGGCAGGTGTGATGATTCGTGAAACCCTCGATGCCGGCTCAAAGCATGCGTTCTGTTGCATGACGCCAGCAAATGGTAAGTCCTTCCAGAACCGAACGGCGACGGACGGAGGATCGTTTAACTCCAACACCGGAGGCTATGTAGCTCCTTACTGGGTTAAGTTAGTGCGCGAAGGCAACCAGTTCTCGGGTTACCATTCTCCCGACGGCGTTAATTGGGAGCTTCAGGCTGCGAGTGGCGAAACCCCCAACCCGCAGACCATCGACGTGGCCGCGAATGTTCTGATTGGCCTGGCTGTTACGTCGCACAACGCCGGCCTGTTGAGCACGTGTACGTTCGACCACGTGAGTATCAATGGCATCCCCGCACCGGAGTTGACCAGCGCTGATATCGGCAGTACTCTTGCCGGTAGCTCGGCCTCGGCCGTGATACCCTCACCCGCTGATCTCTACCCGGACAATGTAGTCAACTGGAAGGATTTCTTTGTCCTGTTGGATGGTTGGCTCGAAGTGCAAATGTGGCCATATTAACGCAAGGCTAAATGGATTCTCGCTCGTTTGTGCGGGAATCACGTAAGGATTTGGACGAATTCGGGGCCTGTACTGATTGGGTTCCTGTTGAACCTGTACGGGCCCCGGTTCAGCCAAAAGCGTTTTTGGAGGATAAGAAATGATGAAAAGATTGATTTATTTAGTTTTGGCAGTTGCGTTTTGCCTGACCTCGCCGGTCAACGCCCTAAATATCATCTGGGTGTCGGATGCGTCTACGCCCGCGGCTGACTTTGCAGCGGGTAAGACGGTAGATCCAGCCTGGCAGGCCGTTACCGAGCCGTGGGACCAACTGTGGGTGGACGTGCTGAAGGCGGCAGGGCACAACGTTGATTACACCCTGGGTGCTGCGCCCGGCAACGGATACTGGCGTACACTGGACGCGGACAAAATAGCAGCTCTGAACGCTGCGGACTGCGTGATTATTAGTCGCGGCACCAGCAGCGGCGATTACAATAACGGTGATGAGCGGACGCAGTGGAACTCCATCGGCACGCCGATGATTCTGGTGACTTCATACCTTGCCCGGTCTAACCGTTGGAAGTGGTTTAACACCGACTCTTTGACCGACGGCGCTGATGCTCCGCTGATGGATGGCGCGCCTCCCTTTGACGCCCTGATTGATGATCTTGACGTTCTCGACGAAACCGTCGGTACGGGCAACACTTCTTTCATAAGAGCTAAGGATGCTGGCAATGGTCTGGCGATCGCGGTGGTTGACACTGACTACCCCAACACAGCAGGAGGAGGGATCGACGACCTTGCCGGCAGTATCTGGATGGCTATATGGGACAAGGGAGAAGAGTTCTACGCTGGGGCCGGCCAGACCGCGGGTGATCAGCGGACGTACTTTTCCGCCGGAACGTGGGAAGGTACTGACGCCGCAGGTGTGTATTGGGGGCAAGGAATGTACAATTTGACCCCCGAGGGCGAAGCCATGTTCGTCGCGGCTGTCGCCACTATACCTGAGCCGGCAACAATAGCTTTGCTGGGTCTGGGAGGATTGGCTCTCCTGGGGAGTCGCAAGAGACGCTAATCCTGCTTGTGAGAGTTAGGATTTGTATCAGTTCGGGCCCCCGCTCCTGTCTTCCGCCAGGAAGACGCGGGGGCTCGAACGGCTATCGTTGGAGGAGGCTTGTTATGAGAAAATTACTTACTGTTTTGTTTGTTGTATCGGCGGTCGGATTGACTTCCGGTGTGGTTTATGGCGGCCTGGCTTATCCAGATCCTGTGGGCGGCTGGACTTATGTCTATGATGGCTCGGCGGCCAATGCCGCTGTTACTACGTCTCTGGATGGGACGTGGGACCACAAAGACGCCGGTAGCGGTGGTTCGGATGCCTGGGATGGTGCATCTATCGGGATGCCTGGCAGTGCGCCTGGCGGTGTCAGCGTGCTTAGCGAACAGGTGACAGCCGGCCCGACGTACCTTACGTATTTGCGGATGCAGGACCCCGGCGACCCGAGAGACTACGCGATGCCTGACCCGAGCAACCGCAAGATATATTTCGGCCACAGCATCACGAAGGAAATCGGAGCGTTAGGGGATGCCATTCTGGATGTGGGTGTGACCATTTCGTTCCGTGCCCGTGTCCCGACCAGTGGTCTGCTGGATAGCCTGCACCCGGACGGCGGTAGCGGGATAGTGCCGTACCCGGCCGCGGGTGATGGATATGTAATCCACGATGGCGGCAAGGGCAACTTCGGCGTCCGCCAGCTCACAGGCGACAAGACCGTTTCTTTTGCCTTGGCTCTGGCTACGGACGATACCGGCACTGTGGATGAAATGGCCGGCCGGCAGGGCTTAGTTATGAATAAGCTCAACGGCGCCGCAGTTACCGGCGTCGTGGACATGCAGGGAGATGAGGCTGGTACAGTCAATATCCTGGAGCTTGACCCCACACAGTGGCATGAGTTCTGGATCACCATTCAGGCCGATGGTACGGGAACCGGCACACATTTGGCCACTATTTCTGTTGATGGCTCGCTTGTGCAGCACAAGTTCTACCTGACTGCCGGCGACGGCAACGAATATGACGACAGCTACATCGCTATCGGTGTTGGCGCAACGCCGCAGAGCGGGGCGATCGATATAGACTTCTTCGCCTATGCTCCCGGTGTTATCCCGGTTCCTGAGCCGGCAACTATGCTCCTATTGGGGCTTGGCGGATTGGCTCTGCTGGGTGTTCGCCAGAGACGCTAATCGCTACGTTATAGCTATTGAATCTGTGTTATTTTGGGGCTTATACCGAAGCAAGCGGGATAGGTCCCTTTTTTTATTGGCTGGCACCCGCCCTATATTGCTTGTCGCGTCGTCGCTACGGCAAAAGATTGTAGATATACTTCAGATACAGCCGATAAAAGAATAGCCTTTGCCAAACGTATTTATTGACGCCGTTGTGACGGCGGGATATAATCGTGCCGGTTGCAAATAACATAATTCTGTCATAATTTGGAGGTTAATAGCAATGTTACCTACGGTTATTTTCAGAGCTATATTTTTTGTCGTCATTATTGCTGTATTGGTTGTGCATCTGAGTTTGCCGGACGTCGCTGGAGACCGGGGCAGAGCAAATTTTTATGCGATTCTCCTGACGGGTGTGGGGCTGGCATTGACGGCTTTCTTCGTCGATATTCTCACGCCAAAAAAGTCTCTGTCTGCGTTGGGCGGCGTGTTTCTTGGTCTTTTGGTGGGCATATTTATCAGTTGGGCATTGTCCCCCGTGCTCGATATGGTGAATGAGATTTACTACATTGGCCTGACCGCGGAAGCAATACAGGCAATCAAGTGGATTATGGGCATATCTATATGTTATCTTACCATTAGTATTGTGGTGCGGACCAAAGATGACGTGCGTTTCGTGATTCCCTATGTTGAGTTTGCCAAACAGACCAAGGGCGCCAGGCCGCTGGTGCTGGATACCTCGGCAATCGTTGATGGGCGAATCGCAGATTTGTGTCAGAGCAGATTGTTCGACGCTCCGCTGGTGCTCCCGCGTTTTGTTCTTAATGAGCTGCAGCTTATCGCCGATTCGGCTGACAAGCTCAAGCGTAATCGCGGCAGGCGAGGACTCGACGTACTGAACAAAATGCAGGCGAGTTCCGCTATCGATGTCGAAATTGATGACACGACAGTCCCGGAGATTGAGGAGGCCAAAGGCGTCGATCAGAAATTGATGCTGTTCACCAAGAGCTGCAACGGCCGGCTTGTAACGACCGATTATAACCTCAGCAAGGTTGCACAGGTACGCGGCGTCGATGTGGTCAATATCAACGACCTGGCTAATTCTCTGAAGGTCGTTGCTTTGCCGGGTGAGACGATGGAGGTCAAAATCATAAGGCCCGGCGAAGAGGCAGAGCAGGGCATCGGTTATCTGGACGACGGAACGATGGTTGTGGTTGAAAGCGCCCGCAACAAGATCGGACGCGAAGTAGTGCTGAGTGTAACCAGCTCTCTTCAGACATCGGCTGGAAAAATGATTTTCGGCAAATTCGAAAGCTTTGCGCAAGAGATGGGCGAAAGCAACCGGCGACCTTCAGACAGAGCCCCGGCCAGAACGGGTACGGCAGAGAGAAATAGAAGCTAAGTGCCCGGAACCAGACCAGATGCACATGCTTTTGGGTCCAGTTTGTTTCACTTGGATTGTACGAGACATTTGAGCAAGATAGCGATTGCGCCTAAGTTACCACAGGCGAATAGCGGCCAATAGAAGTGTGAGCGAAAATCAGGCTTATTGGCCGACAGCCCCGCGATGCAAAAGGAAACAGCCACAGTGAGGGCGGCAAAGAGCAGGGCAACCCAGTCCACCATGGTTACTTTGAGCGGTCGAGCTTGGGAGTCTCTGTAGAGTATTATTATGGCAAATCCAAGCAGCGTAATCGAGACAAGTACGGGGGCAAGGACGGGGCCTGCCCAGACTGCGGGTATTAGAAATAGCACATCCCACTCCATAATCGAGCTGGGCCAATCGATGAGGACCTTGAGCCAGACGTAGTAGAAGATGTCCCAGCTCGCAAAGATGGTCAGAAAATAGGCGCATCGTTGCTGGATGCCTTTTCCGAAGAGCCAGGCACCGGTAGAAATTAAGACCAGAGTCGCGGCTTCTCTGCCGATCTCAATGACCAGTAGCTGTTTGCCCGGCGGTGTCAGGCCAAAACTTGTCAAAGGGAAGCTGAAGCCGTTGGGATGAAAAATGGTCCGCAGGTAAACAACAACCGCCGCTTCAATGTAAGCAAAAGCGACGCCGAAAATGATAACGATCCAGAGTTTGCCAAATATCTTGCTAATTGGTTAAGTGCCTCAGCAATGTCGGGATGATTTGGCTTTCGGGGACTATGGAGATCTTTTGCCCGTTGCGGTAGAAGAAGGCCTTGTTTTTTGCGGCGCAGACGGCAAGGTCGGCGTCGGCGGCTTCGCCGGGTCCGTTGACGATGCAGCCCATTACGGCCACACGCAAGGGCTTATTAATCCCAGCCAGGGCCTTTTTGACCCGCCGGGCCAGTTTGATTACATCGATTTGGGCGCGGGCGCAAGTCGGGCAGACTATCACCTCCGGCTCGGTACGCTCGTACAAGCCAAGCGTAATCAGGATTTGCTTAGCGATTTTCGTTTCCGCGAGCGGGCTGCCTGCGGCGCTCACTCTGATAGTGTCGCCGATACCTTCTGCCAGCAGCGCGCCCAAGGTGATGGCGGATGGTATTTGAGCATCCTCGGGCAGGCCCGCGTGAGTAAGCCCAAGATGGATCGGATAGTCGAAAGTCCTGGCGATGCGGCGGTTAACTTCGATGGTGCGTTGAGCATCGCTACTTTTTGCGCTTAGAACCAATTGATCGAAGTTACGGTTCTCAAAAATCCGCACATATTTTTTCATCTCCTCCAGCATCAAAGCGGGGCGTTTTTCAAATGGAACGGGCTGTTTCTTGAGGTTTCGGATGCTCGCTTCGTTGACTCCGATGCGGATGGCCGTATGGTGCATCTTTGCTGCGTCTATTATTCGGTGGATGCTTTTTCTGTCTTTTATGTTGCCGGGGTTCAATCTGATCTTGGCAGCGCCGGCTTCTATTGCCTCGATAGCACGTTGCGGGCAAAAATGAACATCGGCAATTAAAGGGATATTTACTTTTTGGACAATTTTCGCAAAGGTAGCCGTATCGGCCCGGGCAGGTACGGCGATTCTGACCAGCCGGCAGCCGGCGCAAACAAGCTGATTTATCTGCCTCACGCACCCCGCAACGTCCGTAGTCGGCACCTTCGTCATCGACTGGATGACAATGGGGCTACCTGTGCCGACTCTCACCTGCCCAACGTTGACGGTTCTGGTTTTTCTTCTTTCAATCACGCTGCAATTGTAGCATATACAATTGCCAATCTTCAATTGCCAATTTACTGGGCCCACTTCAGCTTTGCGATGCGGATGCCGTCCAGAGCACCCTGGTTAAGTGCGGCGATGTAATACTGGCCTTTGTGAAAAATGATTTCCGGCGCCGCGACCGGTAAAGTGCCCAGAAAATAGCGGTCGTCTTGATTGATTCCAAACATTGTGGGATCTTTGGAGCAGTAAACGCTGCTCTGGGGCGGACCTCTCTCTCGGATACCACCAGCCTTGGGCTGGCCGTATGTCTGTGTTTTGAACAGGTAGAATTCTTCGGGTCCCAGTTTTACGACGTGGGGACACTCCGAGGAGCCTGGGCCTGTGCCGGCCTGGCCGCCGAAGGAGACAACCTTGGATTCGCTCCAATTCTTGAAGTCTTTTGTCGTGCGGACGTAAACCATGCCCTGCCGGTTGGGATAAGCGGTGTAATAGGCATACCAGACGCCGCCATGCTCCAGCAACATCACATCCCGCGTGTTGTTGCCGGGGCCTTCGGTGAACATGCCGGTCTTGCCGTTCGGTTGAACGACTCGTGTAAAATCCTTCCCATCCTTACTTGTAGCGTGGCAGATGTTGACCCAGTCGCCATAGAATAGATGATAAATGTCACGGGCCTTTATTACGTGCGGGGCTTGCAGTCCGCCTGGAGTTTCGCCCAGTGACGGGTCGGCCTCCATAACAATGCCTATCGGCTGCCAGTCGGCATCGGCCAGTTCTTTGCCTTGCCAGCGGTAGAAGAACCGGGTCTTGCCGCCTTCGCCGCCGGCAGTTGTGTTACGGATGCAAGACCAGAGCTGCCAGGTGCCGTCTGCCGCCTGCCAGATGGCAAAGTCGACCGGCTCCTGCCTTTCGGCGGCGTACTTGTGGTCCATCGGATTGTCCGCCACTTGCCACCAGGGACCCTCAATTTGGGGTATAAGAACATCCCCCGATTTCTGGCCTGCATACACTGCCATGGCCAGAATGGACCCGCAAAGCACCGTCATCAACCGTGAGTTCATTGATCAAGCTATTCCTGGTGGGTTTTTGTTTTCTGCCGTAGTGTTTTTGCTCGTGGATAAGTTGTTTTGCAGTTGATATTTTCTGTGCAGTAAGCCGCGAACGATCCAGGCAAGACCCACGGCAAAAAGCACGGCTAATACAACTTCTGTCCAGCCGCCTCCGATAACCATGAAAGTAACTGCAAAGGCCAGCAGTCCCACTCCCATAGAGATGAACCTTATCCACGGTGGGCCTGCCAGCTTCTGTTTAGGAGGCATTATTTCTGACAGTGGTATGCCTTTTTCAATGGCGGCCATAATCTGTTTGTGCTCGAACCGCTTCTTGATAACGGCGACTATACCGATAATGAGGATCGGAGTGGATGCTGCGAGTAACATTAGCATTATTCCAAAGGCTTCCCGAGGATCCATTTTTTTCTCCTTCCAATATTTTTACAACTTTCCAGAACCTTTCTATTTTATTTTTACTGAGCCGCTGCTGCTTTCTAAGTGCAGCCTTCCTTTTCCGTCGCCGATTTTTCCTTGTATATGTTTTTTGGAGACCTCGCCGGCTACGGTGATCGGCAGGTCTGTTCTTATTGAGCCGTAGCTTGTTTTAAGGTCGACCTGGCCGGAAAAATTGGGCGGCGCGGCAAAATCTATACTTCCGTATGAAGTCACAACCTCAGCAACAATCTCAGGCGGAGTTGACTGTGAGCAGGCGATGTCGATATTCCCGCTGCCGGACCTGGCAGTGAGGTCACTGGTTGTAATCTGTTGGCAATTGATGCGTCCATAAGACGTAGACACGCCGATGGTGCCTGCAGAAGCTGCTGCCACATTGATACTGCCGCTGTCTGAATGTAGTCTAATTGAATCGCCTTTTAATTCGTCGGTGACGATGGAGCCATAAGATGTGTGTGCACTGCAGTCGCCGAAAGAGGCTTTTGAGAGTGTTATTTTGCCGCTGCTGCTTTTGAGCTTGATATCCCCGCCTGAGATGTCCTTACATGTGACGGAGCCATAAGAGGTCTCCAGCAAGACTGAGCCTTTGACGTTCTCTGCTGTCAGTGAGCCGCTGCTACTTTTTAGTTTAATGCTCTCGCCCGCGACATTCCTGCAGGTTACGGAGCCGTAGGACGTATTTAGCTCTGCTGAGCCTTGAATATTCGTGACATTGATTGAGCCGCTGCTGGTTTTGCCCTTGGCGCTGCCGTCGAGGTTTGCTAGTTCAATTGACCCGTATGAGCTGGTGCATTCGGCGTGAGTTTGTTTTGGCACCGTTATCTTGAAGCTCACGCTCACCGAACGGTTGCTTTTCAGATGGGGTCTTTCTGCCCTAACCGTCAAAGTTTGGCCGACTGATTCAAGCTCTACTTTGACTTGCTCAGCTATTTGCTGGGCCTCTTCTTCAGTGGGTGCTCTGGCAGAAATCGTGGCCACCACATTGCAATCAGTCACATCGGCGCCAGCCACGGTGATAGAGCCGGCTGTGGTTTCGGCGGCGAGCGTTGAGCCCGCGGCGAGGGGAGCTTGCTGCTGAACCGTCCGTTCGTATTTGGCCTGTGGCCAATCGCCTATTTGAATGCCGCAGCTACCAATCACCAGCAGCGAGCAGACGCAAGAGCTTAGAGCCCACCTTTTCAGACAGTACGTTTTCATTTTTCGCCCTTTCCAGTTACATTTATGCTGTTGGCTACCTTATGGTTATTGAACCGTTGTGGGTCTCAAGGTGCACTTTGCCCTGACCGGCGCCGATTGTCCCGGAAATGCTCCTTTTGCTTACGTTTCCGACGACCGTTACGGGCAGCTCTGTTCTTATAGAGCCGTTGTGGGTCGAAGCTTCAACTGCCGCCGAGAGATTTTGCGGGCTGGCAAGTTCGATTTGACCGTTGTAGGTGACGATGGATATATCGCAAGCAGGTGGAG
Organism: uncultured Pirellulales bacterium; assembly: GCA_964567045.1. Classification (GTDB taxonomy): domain Bacteria; phylum Planctomycetota; class Phycisphaerae; order Sedimentisphaerales; family Anaerobacaceae; genus JAFNGF01. The sequence continues at coordinate 32,916 of CAZMLE010000003.1, forward strand.
CCGCTTGAGAATAACGCACTTTCACACTCCCGTTGTGTGTTTTTAGCTGTGCATCGCCCGATATGTCGTCACACCGGATTGCGCCATTGCGTGTTTGAAGCTTGGCGGTGCCGCAGATATGTGTAGTTGTCACACTGCCATTGTGTGTTGTGCCATCGACCTGGCCTGTGATGTTCGCAACCTTGATGGCTCCGTTGTGAGTGGAAAACTCCAGGTTGGTGCGGTTTGGAACCGTCACATCCAGATCAACAGCGATAGATTGATTGGACACCAGGAGGGGCTTTTCAATTTTGGCGGTCAGCCTGCCGGGCGAAGGTTCAAGGGTTATCTTGGTCCGTTCCGCCAATTTCTGGGCTTCTTCTTCGGTTACTGCGCGGGCGATAATCGTGGCTGTCAGGCTGCAGTCAGTTACGCCGGCGCCATTAACGGTGATTGAGCCGTTGTGGGTCTCTGTTGCAAATAAAGAACCTTCCGCCAATGGAGTTGATAGCTCGATCGTTCTTTCATATTTGGCTATCGGCAAGTAGCATCCACCGACCGTCAACAGCAAGCACAGACAGATAACAGGTAAGATTCTCCGATAATTCTTTGCCATTTTTGTGCCTCCTAACTAATTGTCAACTGCCTCTTCATAACGACCGCCCAAGTGCTTTGCCAGGAACTTTTCCGCTGCGGCATAGAACTTCAGGCGGTTTTCCGGCTTGGCAAATCCATGTCCTTCATCCGCAAAGACTATATATTCATACGCAAGACCTTTTTTCTTCATCGCCTCGACAATCTGCTCGGATTCAGCCTGTTTGACCCGGGGATCATTAGCTCCCTGCCCGATCAGGATCGGGACTTTGATCTGGTCTACCTTGAATAAAGGCGACCTGGATTTCAGAAAGGCTTCGTCGGTGTCCGGGTTGCCCACGCGTTTGTAAAACGTAGCCAGAAGCGGCGTCCAGTAGGGCGGAATGGATTTAATCAACGTGACCAGATTGCTCGGCCCGACAATATCCACGGCGCAGCAGAAAACATCCGGCGTAAAGGTCGCGCCAACCAGAGCGGCATAACCTCCGTACGAGCCGCCAAAGATAGTCACTTTGTTCGGGTCGGCATAGCCCTGCTGCACGGCCCAGTGAACTGCATCAACCAGATCATCGTGCATTTTGCCTGCCCATTCTTTATCGCCGGCATTGACAAATGTTTTGCCATAGCCTGTTGAGCCGCGGAAGTTGACCTGCAGACAGGCGTAACCTCGATTGGTAAGCCATTGCACTTCAGGGTCGTAACCCCACGTATCCCGTCCCCATGGTCCGCCGTGAACCAGCAGAACCATCGGCAGATTCTTCTTTTCTTTCCATTCCGGAAAAGTAACGTAAGCGTGAATAGTCAGGCCATCCCGTGCTTTGAAACGGGCCGGCTCCATACGTGCCAGCGTGTATTTATTAAGGTCGGGCATGTGGTCGAACAGAAACTTGCCTTTCTTGTCTTTCCTATCGTAGGCATAGAAAGATACAGGGCCGTTATCCTTGGTAAAGCCGACCAACCAGGTTGCATCGGCGTTATCCCGATCGTAGACAAAAAAGTCCCCCTGGACCAGCTTGGAGATGGCCTCGAAGTCGCCTTTGATGGATTCATCTAAGACGACCCATTCGGTTCTCGCTTTGGTGAATGCGACAGCCTGCACCTGGTACGAATCCGGATGAATCATTACATTGCTGGCGTCGTACTGCGGGTCTTCAGCGATGACTTTGATATTGCCGGTTGCTATTTCCATCGTGACCAGCCGGCCGGCGTCGACGTTGCGCGAATCGATCAGGTACAGGCTTTTGCCGTCCTTGGTGAAACTCACCACCTGGCTCGTCATGCTGTCTTCTGCGTCCCAGCTAAGCACCTTTTGCCAATCGGCCTGAACATTGTCGCGCACGAGCAGGTCGAAACCGCCTCCAGGTGTGGCCGCCATGGCGCCACGGATTTTGAAGTCCGCGTCGGCCCACCAGTCAACGATATTACCGGGATTCTCGGCCACTTTTTTCAGCTCCCCCGTCTTGAGGTCGAGATGATAGACATCGTGTACCTTCGGGTTGTCCTTGTTCATACTAATCAGTAGTTCGTTGGGGAAATGCTTGTCGGTGTGCGTGATCCTGGTCTGCACATCGTCGTACGGCGTCAAGTCGCGAATCTCGTTGCTCTCGAGATTCACCGCATAGAGCCGCCAGTTCTCATTTCCCCCAGCATCCTGCAAGTACATGATATGTTTGCTGTCGCCTGCCCAGAAGTACCGGCGTATTCCCCGATCCGTATCCTTTGTTACGACCCTGTCGTCTTCTTTGCCGATGGTTTTTACCCATACGTTAAGCACGTTTTTGACCGGAGCAAGATAAGCCATCATCTCTCCATCCGGGGAGATTAGGGGATTTGTTTTTACCGGATTACCAAAGAGTACTTCTCTTGGTATTAGCTCAGGCTCAGCAGCAGCACTGGCAAGCACGAGAATCGTCAGCAGAGGGGGAATTACCAGGACGGTAGAAAGGCGGATCAATTTTAGCTGTTTCATGGCCTTGCTCTCCTTTTCTTTCCAAGGAGCGGATTACCTTATTCTTATTAGGCCGTCGCGAGTCTTAAGATATACTTCGCCGACGCAACACAGTTGGCCTGGATGCACCGTTGCGGCAAGCCTTTTTTTGTTCGGCTTTGGCAAAACTAATACCGGCAGGTCTGCTCTTACAGAGCCATTATACGTCCAAGCTGGTCTCAAATAGCAGTTTCTTTCCATTTTCCTATATTCCTTAGTTCGGTGACTGTCGTGGTTATTTCAGTGATTTTTTTGCCTTTTGTGGGTATGTCGCTGGTTCTGTATAATAGGTTTCAAAAAATTTTTGAAACTTATCAAATCCTGCCTGCGACTAAGAGATAGAAAGGTAAGTCTTTGGCAAAAGAGTTATGGCAGCAAGAGGCTGACTGGCTAAGTCTTCTGCGTAGCGGTGACCATAACGCTTTTGCCCAGTTCATTGACAAATACAAAGAGCTCGTGTTCCTGTGCTGCCGGAGGCTGGGCCTGAGAGAGGACGAGGCTGAGGATGCAGCAAGCGAAACGTTTCTGGCGGCTTACAAAGCGTTGAGGCGATACCGCGGGCAGGCTGAACTAAGCACCTGGCTGTGGAGCATCGCCTATCGGCAGGCCGTAAATCACCTGCGAAAGAATAGAAGACAGCGGCAGCTCGAGGTCGAACCGGACGAAGAAATCGCCAGTAATAGAGAACAGGCACCGGCAGCAGCACTACAGGCCGAGGAACAGCAAGAAATCGTCTGGCAAGCTGTCGACCGGCTGCCAAGACTCTGGGCAATGGCTGTTATACTGTACTATCGCGAAGAAAAAAGTATTGCTGATATCGCCAAAATAATGGCAGCGAGAGAAAATACAGTTAAGACCTATCTATTTAGAGGACGCGAGCGGCTGAAGCAGATGTTAGGAAAAGCCTTTGGGGAGGCTACCGATGTCAGCAGATAGATTAAATGGAGATAAATCCGCCGTCCGTCTGGCGGATAAATTTGACCGCACGTTATCGCAGGCATTGCAGAGACATTCGGAACCAGTGCCTGCCGGTTTTACGGCGATGATCCTGGGGCAGATTAGACAGGCCCAGGAGCAGAGGATTCTTGCCCGTGTAGTCTTGCAGGAACGGCTTGCTCTTGCGGCCTGCATCACACTGGCTGGTCTTACCATCGTTGTTGCAGCGGTGTTTCCGGAGATTGCAGCAGCGGCTTTTCGAGCTATCACCACAAGTCTGACAGGACAAGGGGAGAATTTAATTGATAGAATCCCGCAGGCGGTAAAAGCCCTGAGCGGGCAGTGGCAGCTGTATTCTGTCCTGGGGGCGGCATTGGGTTTTGCTATCTATAGCCTCGCGGAGTTGCTTGTGGGTGATAGGGCAACGATAGCGTGAAGGATTACTCCGGGTCATTTCTCTGCGGCCTTTCAGACGCAGCACGTCCTATCTCTCATACGCCGGTGCTCCAGTAAACCATAATTTTCACCCTTGCCGGCTGGTTTTAGCTGCTCGACCGCCATAAAAAGATAAAAACTTTTTGACTTTTTTTCTTGACAATAGAGCGGTTAGTCGGGTATAAATAAACTATTCAATAATCGCGGATAGTGTTTTGAGAGACGGACTTTTATGTTTTCCACCGTCTGTCTACTCAACGACAAGAGGAGTTTGGGTGTAGAACAGCAAACATTTAACATAATCTTTTTGAAGGAGGACTACAATGCGCAGAAAATTGACTTATTGGATTTGTTTTGTTCTGTTGTTGGGCCTGGCTAATAACGCTTTTGCTGAGATTCCCAGGGATCCGAATCTGGTTATATACTATTCCTATGAAGATGTCCGTGCTATCGTCCCCGACGAATCGGGTAAAGGCCACGATGGCACTGTATGCGGCGACGTCTCAGCATATCCCAGCGGCATTAAGTGGTATGGAGCTGCCAAATTCCTGGGAATATGGGGACCGGCAGGATTTAGTTATCTCGATCTGGACAGCCCGCATTATCCTAAAGCAGATATTCCAACGTCTGCTATTACGATCGCCGCCTGGTGTAAATGTCGGGAGACAGGTCAGGAACACGCCTTAATGAGTATCAGAGCATCTGACAACACATGGATCATGCACCCTCAGATTAATAATAACGGCACCTTTAGATGGCTGCTCCGCGCTTATGGCGGGATTAACATCGTTAATATTAATGGGGTAGGTAAACATGGGTGGGATGAATGGCTTCATTATGCAGGAACATACGACAAAGCGACCGGCAAGGGAATCCTGTATATCAACGGGGAATTGGTCGCCCAAGAAAACGTCCCAAGTCCTCCTCTAGATATAGCCGGTGATTGGGGGACGGGTGCTCGCGTGGGATGGAATATTGACAACGCAAGGCCGTTCACCGGCCTTATGGACGAGTTCTATTTGTTCAAGCGGGCGCTGTCGCAGGCTGAAATAAAGGATTTAATGTATCTGAATTCTGATAATGGTTTACCATCAGAAAAGGCCTCTCATCCCAAGCCGGGAAATGGCACTGAGATTGAGACCACAGGAACGGACCTTTTGTGGTTGCCGGGAGCTTACGCGGTCTCAAATAATGTGTACTTCGGCGAGAGTTTTGAGGATGTAAACAATGGCACCGGTGGTACGTTCAAGGGCAACCAGACTGAGGCGCAATTTACTGTTGCCGGTCTTGTCTGGGGCACGACATATTACTGGCGGATCGATGGGGTGAATACGGTCAATCCCAACAGTCCGTGGAAGGGCAATGTCTGGAGCTTTTTGCTTCGCCCCCAGACCGCCTGGAACCCCAACCCACCTGATGGCGACAAATGGGTCGACCCAAATGCGGACCTTAGCTGGAGCCCAGGTCGGGGTGCGGTTATGCACTATGTGTACTTCGGCGACAATTTTGACGTTGTGAACAATGCCGCTGGGGCCCCGCCCCAGACACAGACAACCTACGACCCTGCTGGCACCCTTGGATTCGAGAAGGTTTATTACTGGAGGGTCGATGAGTTCGACGGCACAGCGACGCATACAGGCAATATCTGGCGCTTTACAACTATGCGCTCTGGCAGCGGCGTCAAAGGACAATATTACAAGGACATAGAATTGAAAACTCTGGTACTGACCCGTGTAGACCCTGGAATTAACTTCAACTGGGGTGCTGCCGCACCGGATGCGAAGGTCCCCGCCGATAACTTCTCGGTACGCTGGACCGGCGAATTGGAGGCAGAATTTACAGAGCCCTACACCTTCTACGCCACCGTCGATGATTGTGTGCGCCTGTGGGTAAATAACCAACTGCTATTTGACAAATGGGGGCAACAGTCTGGCGTTGAATGGAGCGGAGAAATTAACCTTACCGCAGGGCAGAAATACAGCATTCTAATGGAGTACTATGAGATTACTGGCGATGCAAAAGCGGATCTGTCCTGGAAGAGTCCATCTCAGCCAAAGCAGATTATTCCACAAGGTGCATTTTCGCTGCCGCTATGGGCCAGAAATCCCAAGCCGCCCCACGGCGCTACAGATGTCAAGCACACACCCAAACTTATCTGGGTGGCAGGAGACAACGCTGCTAAGCACAACGTATACTTTGGGACAGACGCAACCGCTGTGGCCAACGCTACCACGGCCTCGGCTGGCATCTATCGAGGCCAACAGAATCTTGATGCTGCCAGCTATCTGCCCAGCGAAGCACCGCTGGCGTGGAATAGCACTTACTACTGGCGAATAGATGAGGTAAACGCCGCCGATACCTGGAAGGGCCACGTCTGGAGCTTCACTACGGCCAACTTTATCGTGGTGGACGACTTTGAGGACTATACCGATGATGTTGGCAGCAGAATCTTTCAGACCTGGCGCGATGGATTTGGATTCACCGAGCCGGCACCGGGCTATCCTGGTAACGGCACCGGCTCGGCTGTAGGTTACGCTCAGGCACCATTTGCTGAGCAGACTATAGTTCATGGCGGCGGCCAGTCGATGCCGTTGGTTTACGACAACAGCGGAACGGGCGGCAAGACCCGCTACTCAGAGACACAGCGAGAGTGGGCCTCGCCGCAGGATTGGACCGGAAACAACGTTAAGGCCTCAACGCTGTGGTTCTATGGCGATCCTAACAATGCTGCTGAGCAGCTCTATGTGGCGGTGGAAGATAACGCCGGCCACGTTAAGGTCGTGAACTATCCTGATATAGAGGCAGTTCAGAAAGCCGCTTGGCAGGAGTGGAACATTGAGCTAACGCAATTCAGCGGTGCAGGCGTGAATCTGGCTGCTGTCAAGAAGATGTATATTGGCCTGGGTAGCCGGACCAGTCCGAAGGTTGGCGGTACGGGCACGATATTCGTCGATGATATCCGGGTGTACCGGAGCAGATGTATTCCTTCGATGGGTAAGCCCGCTGCCGACCTGAGCGGCAACTGCATTGTCGACTACGCAGACCTTGACATTATGGCGAACGAATGGCTTGACAAAGGTGTTGCTGTTGTAGCTGACCTGGATGGCGATGATGATGTTGATGCCAGGGACTTTGCCTTATTGGCTGATGCGTGGCTTGAGGAGGTCTTGTGGCCGTAATCGCATCGTTCATTGTTCACCGGTCATAGTTCATCGATGAACAACGAACAATCAACTATCAACTATGAACTTCGGGGCCTATCCGGGTGTATCCGGATAGGCCCCGGTTGTCTGAAAAAGAAATACGCCACCTGAAGGACAAAAAAAGGTAAGTGGTTAGCCGGTAATAGCCTTCCAGCTTTGGTTGAGCTCCTCCATCAAGGTGATTACTTCACGAATCATTTGAGGGTCACGCCTTGTGTTGGCTTCGGCCAGACGCCTGTTCATAAAACAGTAGAGCTTACGGAGGTTTGCGGCTGTTTCACCGCCTGCGTCTATATCCAAGACGGCATTGAGTTCATTAATTATATCCTGGGCTCTGCCTATGTATCGACCCTTTGCCTCGTAGTCCTGGGCTTCCAACTCCTTTATAGCCAGCTTCATGAATTTCATTGCACCGTCGTAGAGCAGCACAATCAGCCGACCTTTGCTTTGGGTCGTGACAGCAACATTGTGATATGCTTGGACTGCCTTCATACTGTTACATTTGCCTATAAGCCAATTTGGTTTATGGGGAGATGACCGAAGGCTTACACTGGGTCATCTCCCCTGTTCCGCGTTCCACTCGATTAGCCCTGCCACCTGTGGGCAGGGCTTGCCCCCGGCACAGGTCCGGGGGTTAAACGTCATGTTGCTTATCTAAGCAGTGTCAATGCCATCTGAGGAATCGTGTTGGCCTGAGCCAGCATGGCGGCACCTGCCTGCGCCAATACCTGGTTTCTTGTCAAGGTAGCCATTTCTGTAGCCACATCCACGTCAGATATGCGGGACTCGGACGCGATCAGGTTTTCAGCCTGAATATCAAGGACTTGGCGAGTGCTTTCCAGACGGTTCATCATATAGCCGAAGCTCGCGCGAGCAGTATCCTTTAAGCTGATGGCGCTATCCAGAGTTGTCAGAGCCGCCTTGGCGCTGGCTGCGGTCGTAATGGCCGCGCCTGTGATATTAAGGCCGGCCGCAGCGCTGGTCATATTGCTACCATCGACGTCGATGAAATCCCCTGTATCGCCGAAATGGATTGATACGGCGGCAGAATTATTGAGCATCTTGATTCCGTTAAAATCGGCAGCACCTGCGATACGGTCTATCTCCGTAACCATTTGCGAGAACTCATTGTCCATGATAACTCGCTGGGCGGAAGAATAAGAGCCCGTAGCCGCTTGTTCAGCCAACTGTTTCATACGAACCAGGGCACTGTCGATTACCGCCACAGCACCTTCCATAGTCTGCAGCAGACTAATGCCATCCAAAGCATTGCGGGCACCCTGCTGCAGCACAGCGATGTCGCCACGCATCATCTCGCGGACAGCCATGCCTGCTGCGTCATCTTTGGCGCTATTTATGCGCAAGCCTGACGAAAGCCTTTCAACCGATGTGGCCAAAGCATCATAGTTTTTGCCCACCTGCCTGGCAGCGTTTGCCGCCATAATGTTGTTCTTAATTGTTAACATATTCTTTACTCCTTAATGAATACCGAAAATTTTGTGGTCGTCTACGACGGTGCTCACTTATCCATGAGCACAAAATGAGATTATGTTCCATATTTCATTATCGATGAAAACCGAATACACTTAATGGGCTTCTTTACGGAAAATGGCTGTGGGCTAATTAGACCTGTAATATTGTTTTTGCAGATGCTGATACAGCGCCCCGCCAGCCTAAAATGGCAGAAGAATCCGGGACCCCGCTCGGCGGGAACTTAAAGCCTTATACCTCCAAGAAGGAAACGCATCTTGTTACGGACCAACGACAGAGATAACCGGAACAATCCGCCAGGCAAGAGCACCTGCGGGGACAGCGGCGAAACTCTCTCCGGCAATTGTTCTTCCAAACTAACTGTTGATAAGGCGTTGGACCTTGCATTTTCCCACTACAATATCGGACGTTTGGCGGAGGCTGAACAACTATGTCGGCTCGTCCTTGATAAGGCGCCCCAGCAACTCGATGCAATGCACCTGCTTGGTACTATTCTTAGTGAAACAGGCCAATGCACCAATGCGGTGCAACTTCTCCGCAAAGCCATTAGTCAATCACCCGGGCACGCCCAGCTCCATAACAGTCTGGGAATAGCCATGCACCGACTGGGAAAGCTTCAGGATGCTGTTTCGGAGTTCAATAGAGCACTTCAAATCCGGCCTGATTTTGCAAAAGCGCACAGTAACCTTGGCGCCGCGCTGATTAGGTTGGGTCGTGTGGATGAGGCGGTACTGGCCTGCTGCGAAGCAATCCGCCTGCAGCCCGATCTGAAACAGGCACACAACAATCTCGGACTGGCACTGAAGAAAAAGGCAGCGCTGCAAGACGCTGCGGTATCATTCGAGAAAGCAATAGCCCTTGATGCCGAATACGCCGAGGCATTGAGCAATCTCGGCATGGTGCTGATTGCTCAAGGTAGACTGAAAGAGGCTGCAGACAGCCTGCAAAAGGCGGTAATCTTGGCGCCGAGTTCAGCCGAATTCCGCAATAATCTGGGAGTCCTCTTCAACCGGCAGGGACGATTTGAGGAGGCTGTCGCCGCTAGCGAGAAGGCTATAGCTCTCCGCCCGGACTATGTCGAAGCCCACAACAACCTGGGCACCGCGCTGATGGAACTTGGCCGATTTTCTGATGCAAGTGCCGCCTTTGAAAGGGCGATTAGCATCGATCCTGAATGTGCACAGGCGCATCACAACCGGTCGCTCGTCCTGCTGTTGACCGGTCAATTTGAGCAGGGATGGAAAGAATACGAGTGGCGCTGGAGACATAGCGGGTTTTCCACACCTATTAGGCCGTTCTCTGGAGCATGGTGGAACGGTGCTGTGCAAGGTGTGAGAAGACTGCTGGTATGGGGCGAACAGGGTATTGGCGACGAAGTGCAGTTTTCGGGGCTCATCCGGCACATAATATCGCGAGGCATTGATGTGGTTATTGAATGTGACCGGCGATTAGTGCCGCTTCTTGCGAGGAGCTTTGCCGGGACCACCGTTGTTGAACGCACGGACCCGCCAGCGCCACTTTTAGCCCAAAGTGACCCATCACAATTACCCACCAGATCCCTATGGCTTCCATCCCGCGAGTGCTGGGATTGTTCCCCAATTCCATGCCCTTTCAGAATCCCTCTATGATGCCCGACGAAAAACATCGCGACCAACTCTGCAGCGAATACAAACGGGATGGAGACCCTGTGCTGGTCGGGATAAGCTGGAGAAGTGGAAATATCCAGGAGGGGCCGAAGAGGTCCATACCGCTGGAATACTGGGGTCCCATATTGAGGTGCCCGGCTGCGCGTTTTGTGAGCCTGCAATACGGCCAGTGCTCGAAAGAGCTGCACATGGCTTATGACCGCTTTGGTGTAGAGATATTAGAAGACAAAAGAATTAGTTCTCTTTCAGACCTTGACGGTTTTGCCGCCCAAGTGGCCGCGATGGACCTGGTAGTCTCAGTGGACAATTCCACGGTACATTTCGCAGGGGCTTTGGGTGTCCAGGTCTGGACCATGTTGCCCACCACCCCTGATTGGAGATGGGGTCTTGAAGGCGACAGGACTCGATGGTATCCCAGCATGCGCCTGTTTAGACAGGCGGAAAGGGGAAGATGGGAGCCGGTTATTTCAAAGGTCGCCGAGGAAATCGCTTTGTTTGAAAACGTAGGGACGTCACCGTTTAGGGTGTAGCTGTGCCCTGATCAGCAAATCAGAAAACCAGGGAACGTGATACCCTGATGCCCTGATGACCTGACTTGTGATTGGGCTGTCTATATGAGCATGTTAATAGAACCACCAGTAAAGACCAGCGGCGGTGCAAAATCATCTTGATGGCGGTCTTTGACGGTGCTCGTCAGCCATTCGTGAAAAGAGTCCTCGTCGTTGGTACTGCTGCGGGGAACTCCGATCCAATCGAGGTCGCTGTCGCTTTCTCCGGTCGAATGATGCTGGGTCATTTCGCTGTTATCCTGTCCCGGTGCATGGGCGTCAGGCTGCTGCTCAAGCTCGTCGGATCCGCTTGGGGCGGAAACTTCCAGGCGCCTTATCTGAACTCCGGAGTCCTGTAAGCTGCGCATTATCTGGGGCAGTGTCAGCTCAATCTCGCGTCTGGTTTCCGGCTTGCTGGCTTCCAATAGGATGGTTATCTGGTCTTGCTGTTGCTGGAACCTGACGAGGACTTTGCCCAGTTCCGGCGGATTCAAGTAAATAGTAAGATTTGTGTCTCCCTGGCGTAGAGAGCCTTCGATAGATACGGCTATCTGTTGGCTGATGCTTCCAGCGGCATTGCCGGGTGGAGCATCGTTGGCGATCCTTGTCGTTTGGCTAGGGGTTGATGATTGTTCTGAAAGAACCGTCTGGGAGGTATGAAAAGAGTACAGGCGGTCGAGGTTCGCGGCAGGTTTGCCCTTTGACTCGGAGCCACTGCCGGTCTTTGTCTGGGCCGAGCATGTCTCTGATTGAATAGCAGCTAATTGAGGTTTTCCCGGACTTTCAGCCGTCCTTTGATCAGCGTTTAGCGGATAGGGTTTAGCGTTCAGCTTTTTTCTGTCCGCTCCACGCTCTACGCTGCACGCTACTACGGCCGTACTCTGGTCCGATGCTGGTCGCGCGGTTAGCTCTGGACTTTTGCTTTGGAACTTCCGACATTGCATCTCTTGTGCAGACAATGCTGCCTCTTTGCTGGCGTTGGCGACTCCTGCCTGTTCCTTGAGGCCTGTGCTGACGCTATCAGAAACGCCGCTAAGAGTCGGTTTGAGTGCGGTCCATTTGGCCTTGTCCGTTGGCTGACAGTCTTTGGAGAGCTTCAGCGACTTGGTCGGTTGCAGATGGTCCAGGCTTGTCGGGAGTGTGCGTGTGCCTGTCTGGAGAGCAGCAGCGGCTTTCATTGATTCTTCAGCCCCCACAGATGGTGACAGATTCAAGGCCGGAATGTCCGCCGGCAGTGGCAACTGTGCTGTTGCTTCTCCCGTGTCATCATTTTGCCACCGTGTTTTTAGAGGCTCGATTTCAGCTATATTATCGGGCGGTGCACGGCGTGTGGTCTCTTCGCGGAGCTCGCGGCTGAAGTCAGGCACTGATGACTCAGCAAGCCCATCTCGACTGTTACCCCGGTTATTATCGGTCTCATCCGCCTGATAACTATCTGCGTGGCGCAAGTCGTCAACTGTTGCCCCGTAGCATCGGCCGGTCTTAATTGTGATCGGCTCTGGTTGAATAGAGCCGGAGCCTGTCGTACCTGCAAATAAGATCCCGATACTTGAGAGGTTGACATCCATACGCAGTCCTTCTACGAGCCAGATTCATAGTTAGCAAGCCACGTGCCACCAACGCAAGTAAGAACAACGCAGGATGATAAACGTCTATAAATACGAGACTTATAAACACTGAGTAGACGGCGATTCGCGCGGTGTATGTCCCTGCCGGCGGGAACAGCGGAGGAACATTCCTCAGGCAGGAAAATTCTTCCGGTTCTGCTGCTAAAGAAACACGCGCGGTGTAAAGAATCCTGACACTGCTGTCCTATCTATGAAAGTGCCCACACGCTCTTGAATGGCTTTTTCAATTCAGTTAGGCGGTTGACAAGGCACCAAATGCTGACTTGTGGCATTTGGCACGATTATTGCTGAATTTGGCGTTGAGCAGAGATTGTTTATACCGCCCCTTGCTTTGGGGCCCGCGCAGCGGGGACCCCCGCAGGGGCAGACTTGCCCCCACGTCTTCTTGGCGAAGACAAGAGCGGGGGTAAGGAGCAAGATTGAAGTGGCCAAGACAAGCAGCATCGTAGACCTAATCGAGGCCGGCATAGAAGCTGAGAGCCTTCGCCAGAAGGCGATCGCCAGCAATATTGCCAATCTTGAGACGCCCGGCTATCGCAGGATTGACGTCCAATTCGAACAGCTACTTGCAGGGGCTTTGAACTCACCAGGAGACCTGGACATTAGCGAGCTTGAGCCGCAACTCTATCGGCCAAATAAAACCTCTGTCAACACTAACGGCAACGACGTCAATCTGGAGACTGAAGTTGGCGAAATGGTCAAGAACACCCTCCGTCATAAGACTTATATTAGGGTGCTCAGCAAGAAGTACAGACAACTTGAACTGGCGATCGACACAAAATAGGCCGCATTGCCAGAAATTAGTAAACTCAACTGCAGCAACGGAAAAGTGAAAAAGGACTGGAGCGAATGGACGGTAACAACATCTTCGGGCCTATCGACATAGCGGTCTCAGGTATGCGGGCACAGGGCAAGAATATGGAGGTGATTTCATCAAACGTTGCCCACGCCCGCACGACCGATGCCGGCAAAGGTGAGCCGTATCGCAGGCTTGAGCCTGTACTCAAGGCAGAATCTGACGAGATAGGCGGCGTGATAGTAGACGAGATAGTCAGGGACATGAGCGATTTTCAAACAATTTTCGATCCCGGCAACCCGCAGGCCGACAAGAATGGGTACATATTGATGCCCAACGTGAATTTGCCTGTTGAGATGATGAATTTGACCGTCGCTACTCGTACCTATCAAGCCAACGCGGCAGTTCTTAAACGTTACCAACAAATGGTAGAAACGACACTTGAGTTACTCCGATAAACCAGGGCTAAAGCCATGATTGATTTTAATGCCAACGTGGGATCGATACTGTCGGACATTAACAAACTACCGCTCCAAATCCGCCAAAGGCCGACTGAGAAGGTGGACTTTGGTGAGGCTATCAAGGCTGTAGGAAAGTACATATCCAAGGTTGATGACCTTCAGCGCTCGTCAGATATGTCCGTACAGGAACTGCTGTCCGGAAAAAGCCAGGATATTACCTCGGTAGTCTCGGCGGTGGCCAAAGCTGATATGAGCTTCAAACTTCTTGTGGGCGTCAGGAATAAGTTGATTGAAGCCTACAAGCAGACAATGAATATGCCCTTATAAATTCAATGAGCTTTTTTCAAAAGATAGCTGCAGTTTGGCACAAGATTAGCCTGGTTCAGCGAGCTTTGCTGATCGCAGTTCTTCTGGCATGTGGAATTATCAGCGCGATTCTTGTCTACTGGGCCCGCAGACCTGATATGAGAATGCTGTATCAAGGATTGTCCCCGGCTGAAGCGTCCAAGATCACCGAAAAAATCAGCGAAAAAGGCATTTCTTACCAGTTGCAAGATGGCGGGACAACCATATACGTTCCCGAGGAAAAGGTCTATCAGCTCCGTCTGGATATGGCCAAAGACGGACTGCCTGCTGCTGAGCAGGGTGGTTACAAGATATTTGACGCCGAAAAGATCGGTGTTAGCCCCTTCGTTCAAAATGTCAACCTTAAACGGGCGCTGCAGGAAGAGCTGGCCAAGAGTATCCAAATGATAGAAGGCGTGGTTCACGCGAGGGTGCACATAGTCAGCCCTGAGCGGACGCTGTTTGCTTCTGATGCTGGAAAGACTACTGCTTCTGTGGTACTACGCCTGAAGCCCGGCTATCGAATAAGTCCACTGAACATAGCAGCGATTACCCATCTGGTGGCCGGCAGCGTTGAAGGGCTGAAAGTAGAAAATGTAACCGTGATTGACAGCCAGGGCCGCCTTCTTTCCAGTGAGTCGAACCAGGCTTTCGCCAATGGCGCAGGTACTGTTCAGGAGTATAAAGAAAGAGTTGAGCAAAACCTGTCCAAAAAGGTCGAAGATATGCTCACCGCTGTGCTGGGGCCTGGCCGGGCCACAGTAGGCATCAGTGCTATTATCGATATGAACAGTGTCAGTACGGTCACCGAAACTTATGACCCTACTGCAAAGGTGCCCACAAAAGAAGAGATCAAAACCACCTCTGAAACCGGGCAGGCCAGTGCATCAGCCACAGGTGGAACTGCCACGCCAGGCAGCATAAAAAAAGATGAGACTATTCTCACCGAGTATGAGGTGGGCAAAACTGTAAAACAGGAGGTTGTATTGCCCGGCATAATAAAATCGCTGTCGGTGTCTGCTTTTGTTGACTTATCCGTGCCCGATGCCAATCAAACAGAGGCCCCAACCCCTGGGGCACCCCGCGGGGCCGCCACGGGCGGAGCAATGATAATGCAGCTATCCGATGTAGAGCAGATTATCAAAAACGCACTGGGTCTTAAGGAAACAGATTTGCTTAAAGTGGTTGCCGCTAAGTTTCATCGAGCCGCGGAATTACCAACTGAGGAGGAACCGTCGAACTGGCCTCGCTACATTGCGATAGCCCGCCACGCTTCTCTTGGCATTATGGCCATCTGTGCGATGCTTGTTTTTCGAATATTCAGCGGTGCCAGGAAAAAAGCGGCTTTGGCAGCCGAGGCCAGACAACTGCCGGCAGGCGAGGCATCTGCCGGTTTTCTGCCGGCTGCAGAGTCAAATGCAGAGCCGTTAGTGTTGCGTAGACAAATAGCCAGTGCCTTGCACAGTAATCCTGAACAGGTCAGGCGATTATTTGCCAGTTGGGTCGAAGAGAAGGAGTGACAGGTAAATGGCATTAACAGGCCAGCAAAAAGCCGCGCTGCTATTAATGAGCCTCGATGTTGCCACCGCTACGGAGCTTCTCAAAGGCATCGATCCAAAGCTGGTTCAGGAATTGGCGGCGGAATTGACCTACCTGGATGCCGCTGGCTATGACACAACCCAGCAGAGCAGTGAGGTAGTCCGGCAGTTTTTTAGTTCGTTGAAAAGTGAGCCGGCATTTCATCTCAAGAGCTTTGTAAAGGAAATGCTGAATAACACCGTAGGGCAGGAAAAGGCGCAGCAGATCCAGGCGGAGATACAGGAATTACTACATAAGCGAGACCCGTTTATAGCCATTCGTTCGGCTGATCAACAGATGTTGGCATCGGTTCTTGAAAATGAGCGTCCTCAGGCAGTCGCCGTGGTGTTGTCGGAATTGCCGGCAAAGAAAAGCTCAGGGATTATAGGCCTTTTGGGTGAAGGTATGCGGGTGAGCGCTATCACCAGAATGACTGGCGTCGATGCTGTCACCGCCGAAGCAAAGGCGCGAATTGCCGAGACGGTTCGCGGGCGTCTTGAAGCCGTCATCGCTGCTCGCCGAGCAAGTGCATCACAGGCTCAGCCGGAGCAGTCTTTAAGGAAGGTAGCTGTGATTTTGCGAAACTTGGACAAGGAAGTCCGGGATGGGGTGCTCGGTGCTATGCAGGAAAAGGACGCCCAGGTCGGCGAGAAGGTGACCAGCTTGATGATAGTCTGGGATGATATACCACAAGTAGCCGACAGGTCGCTGCAGGAAGCGCTGCGAGCAGTTGACGGACGCCAGTTGGCCTTAGCGTTGCATAAGGCTGAGGATGCCATTACCCAAAAAATAAAATCCAACATCTCCGAGCGAGCTGCAGCTCAGGTGGACGAAGAAACGTCGCTTATGTCCGCGCCGAAGAAAGAAGATATCAAGCAAGCCAGAGAAAAGATTGTCAGTGCTCTGCGCGAGATGAATAGTAAAGGTGAGCTTAGATTTATCGAAGAGTAGTAGAATGTCCAGCACGTTTACGGTAAACCTCAATAAGCCAGTGGCATCGGTAAAGATACTAACCGCAGAGGACGTTGAGCACGCAGAGAAAGGATCGGAATTGGACTCAGCGGCTCTGGCGGACTCGGCGGTTAGAGTGATGCAAGATTTGGAAAAGCAAAAGGCTGAGACTGTACAGCTTTACCGAGTGCTCAGCAGTCTCGTCGATAAAGTCAGCAAGTTCTACGATGAGCTGCTGGCCGGGCACAAAGAGGAAATTGCCAAGCTTTCAGTGGAGATTGCCCGAAGGGTTCTGATGCAAAAAGTGCAAAAGGGAGATTACCAGATCGAAACCATCGTCAAGGAGGCTTTGACAAACGCTCCTGTGCGTCAGGATGTGGCAGTGCATTTGAATCCCGGCGACCTGGCTCAATTGCAGAAGCTACAAGGCTGCCGTTCAGGTGGTTCGCGTAAGGATGACGCAAGTAGTATTTTGGCTGACATTAAATTGATTGCCGATTCCGGCATTGGACCAGCGGAGTGCCTGGTTGATACGCCAAAAGGTGTAATCAAATCGCTGATAGATGAGCACCTTACCCGAATTAGTGAAGCACTCCAGAAGGCGGAATAGTCTATGACTGCGAATCAGGAATCAGACCCCGCCATCGGAATGGCGGGGCTAACCGGTTTGCCCCGGCATCACCATGCCGGGGTCGCTCCTCTGATTGATTTTAAGAGATT
This sequence comes from uncultured Pirellulales bacterium, assembly GCA_964567045.1. Taxonomy (GTDB): domain Bacteria; phylum Planctomycetota; class Phycisphaerae; order Sedimentisphaerales; family Anaerobacaceae; genus JAFNGF01. The sequence continues at coordinate 50,214 of CAZMLE010000003.1, forward strand.
TCACTCGGCGCTGCAGAAGGTGAATCTGCTGGACTGCCAGGGTTATGTGGTACGAGTGTCTGGTTTGACGGTTGAATCGACTGGACCAATAGTGGGACTTGGTGAGCTTTGTGGAATCCGTATTCGCGATGGCCGGCGTGTGCTGGCGGAGGTGGTCGGATTCCGAGGTGACCGGCGTATCCTGCTGCCGCTGGCACATATAGAAGGCATCTCACCGGGCGATATAGTCACCACCCGAACCACTCCTCGTTGCATTGCTTTAAGTGAAAATGTCCTGGGCAGAGCCATAAACGGCTTGGGAGAGCCTATTGATGATAAAGGTCCCTTGCCTGCCCTGAGCGCAGTCGAAGGGATGGGAGCAGAAAACAGGCCGTTAGATGTAAGTAGTCCGCCGCCGTTGCGCCGCGAAAAAATTACCGAGCGTTTGGGCTTGGGGATCAGGTCCATAGATGGGATATTAACCTGTGGCAAGGGTCAGCGAATAGGCATCTTCGCAGGCAGCGGCGTGGGCAAAAGTGTTCTGTTAGGGGCTATTGCCAACTCCAGCGAGGCGGCGGTCAACGTTGTAGCCTTGATAGGCGAACGGGGCCGAGAGGTCCGCGAATTTCTCGAGGAAAACCTTGGCGCCCAAGGCCTGGCACGGAGTGTCGTTGTAGTTGCCACATCGGATTCGCCCCCTATACAGCGAGTAAAAGCGGCGTTTGTGGCTGTCACCGTTGCCGAGTACTTCAGAGACAAGGCTAAGAATGTCTTGTTTATGATGGATTCACTTACTCGCTTTGCCCAGGCCCAGCGTGAGATAGGCCTGGCTGCCGGCGAGCCGCCCGCGGCAAAAGGCTATTGTCCGAGCGTTTTTTCACTGATGCCAAGGCTTATTGAGCGTCTGGGACGCACCGAAAATGGCAGCATCACAGGCATCATAACGGTCCTCGTGGAGAACGACGATCTGACTGACCCCGTGGCCGACAGCGCCAGAAGCTTGTTGGATGGGCACGTAGTACTATCGAGAAAATTAGCCGACAGGGGACATTACCCAGCCGTGGACATCCTACAAAGCGTCAGCCGATTGATGCCTGCCGTAGTCAGTCAAGAGCACAGAACTGCTGCTGTCAAGCTTAAAGAAATCTATGCCACCTATGCCGATGCTGAGGACCTAATAAACATCGGTGCCTTTTCGCGCGGCAGCAACCGGCGCATAGATGGAGCGATTAGCCTGATTGACAGGATAAACGGATTCCTTATTCAGCCGATTACTCAAAGAATGACTTTCGAAGAAACTGTCAGGCGGCTGATTGCTATCACCAAGTCATGGGATGAGTTAATAAGTGCTAAGAGTTAGTAAACCGGAAGTTCGATGAGAAGGTTCGTATGGCGATTGCAGCGTGTTCTGCAGATCAAAGCTAAGCAGGAACAGACAAAAAGAACCGAGTTGTTCGAGCTAACAGAAAGATTGGCTCAAACGCGAAGTGAGCTGCTTACGCGGCAAAGAATACTGAAAGACATCATCGCAGATATCGCGGCAAAGAAACCTCATAAGCGGCTGCATCAGCAGGAGTTCTTCTTGAAGTACTCAATGACAAGCGACGAGCAGATAAAGAAGTTAGCGCAGAAAGTAATCGAGCTGGAATCACAGCAAAGGAAAAAAATTGCAGAGCTTTTGGAGGTTAAGCGGTTCAGGGAAGGTTTGGAGAAATTACGCGCGGAGGCAAAAATGCGGTTCATAAAAGAACAAGAAATACTCGAGCAGAAAGAATTGGATGAGGCAGCGACAATTTGCTTTGCTCGAAAGATGGTGCCAGACCAGGAGAAAACCGGTGAGTAAGAAACTAATCGTAGTGACGGCAGCCGCAGGCCTGGTGAGCTTTGCCGGGGCGTTTGTCTGTGCATGGCTGACCAAAAAAACGCCAGTAAGTCCCCCAAGTGAGCCAAACCGGCCTTTGATAGCAGGGCAGGAAGTCGAAATGAATCTGCCGAAGCCGACAGACAACGCAGTCGGTGCACTTGCTGCTGATGATAGCGCTATGAAGAAGGTGGTGACAGACAAACAGCTCAAGTCTCTCGTCTATGAGGTTCAGGAAAAGATACGACAGTATGACAGGCAACTTGCGAGCCTCGAGGCTCGGGAGCATAGGCTGCAGATGACTCAGGATTCGCTGAAGAAGGACATCGAAAACCTCAATAATTTGCGGGTAAACCTTGCCACAATCGTTGCCGGCCTCAAAGAAGAGCGTGATAAGCTAGTCAAGAGTCGGATGGAGATTGCTCAGGCTGAAAAGGCCAACTTGGCAAAAATCGCAGCTACTTATGACAAGATGGATTCGGCCAGCGCCGGCAAAATACTCAGTAGTATGTGCGCCGCCCAAGCGCAAGGCGGCGGCCCCGGAGGTGGTGCCGGCAATATGGATGACGCTGTGAAGATTCTGCACTACATGACCGAAAGGACCAAGGCCAAGGTATTGGCTGAGTTAGTCATCTTGGAGCCCAAACTGGCGGCGGCTCTGTGTGAGAAATTAAAGCAAGTAGTCGAAGTAAGGTAGTAGTAGTAGGGTGGGCTTTAGCCCGCCGAGAGGATCTGGTGGGGCAAGCCCCACCCTACGCGGGAACACAAAAATAGGGGTATTATGGACGTAGCAACAATAATAGGGATACTCTTGGGTTTCACCGTCATAGCCTGGGCTATTATGGCCGGCGGTAGCTGGAAAATATTCGTCGATTATCCTTCGATGGCGATCACCATAGGCGGAATGCTGTGTGCCACCCTTATACATTTCTCGCTACCACAGTTCCTGGGAATATTCTCCGTAGTCAAGAAAACCATAGTCGCCAAAATACCATCCAAGTCCGAATTGATACAGAAGATGGTCAATTTTGCAGCCATTAACAGACGTGATGGTGCCCTAGCGCTTGAAGAGGAAATTGGCAAACTGGATGATTCGTTTTTTGCGCGGGGTTTGCAGATGATTGTTGATAGCCAGGACGCTGAGGCAATTCGTGAGATTCTATCCCTTGAGATTCAATACCTTCAGGCTCGGCACGCAGACGGCAAGAAAATCCTGGAGTTTATGGGCTCGTCGGCTCCAGCTTTTGGAATGATAGGAACGCTGATCGGCCTGGTTCAGATGCTACGAAATATGACTTCGCCGGAAATGATTGGGGCGGGAATGGCAGTGGCACTAATTACCACATTCTATGGTGCGATGGCCGCCAATCTGATCTTCATTCCGTTGGCAGGGAAATTAGTGCTTTATTCCAAGGCAGAGACGATCGCGAAGGAGATGATTATAGAGGGCGTTTGTGCCGTCGCACAAGGTGAAGCCCCTACCGCCGTTCGTGAGAGGATGCACGTATTTGTTTCGCAGCGCAACAGAGAAGAAGTAAAGGCTAATATATAAAATGGGGTTCACAAGGAAACAGCCGCCGCCGGAAGAAGAGCCGGGGGCGCCGGAATGGATGCTGACTTTCAGCGACTGCATGACGCTGCTATTGACTTTTTTTGTGCTGCTTATAACTTTCTCAGCCCCAGGCAGCGGTCCTGTTATTTCGCAGACAAGCGCTGTTTTCCGCAAGATTATGCCCGGCCTTGGCCGTTCTGATGAGAGGTATCGCAACGCACTACTAAACATTCATGGCGTTGAGCCTGCCGAGTACCGTGCAACCGGCAGCGAGACGCCGACCTCAGAAACAACGGATTGGGGCAATCTGAAAGAGGACTTTGGCTCGAGGGATTTGAGCAGCCGTAGGGTATTTTTGATGCCATCAGAAAGTATTTTCTGGGGCAAAGGAACAACTATTTCATCACAAGGCCGGGACATCCTGGAGGCTATGGCCGATTTCTTAAAAGGGGTTCCATACCGTGTGATCATATGCGAAGGTAGATATGGCGGCGGAAAAGAGGGCGATAGCCTGGGTTTGCAGCGGGCGTGGGTAGTGCTGGAGTATCTGGCGGCAGAGCAACATCTTGGCACAGACCGATTCAGCCTCTCGGTTACAGGTACGGTGCACAGAGAAAATGCCCAGCCGGGTGTCCAAGCCGAAAATGGTGCGGATGGCCAACGTGTGGTGGAGATTGTGTTGCTGGAGCGGAGCTTGTACAATTGAAACGGGAAAGTCACATAACCGAAGAAGGCAGCGCTAAAGCTCCCGTCTATATTGTTACTTTCTCGACACTGGTGACACTATTATTAGCCTTTTTCGTTGTGCTGGTGGGCATGGGAACGGTACAAGACCGCACATTGTTCGATACAGGCTCGGCTCTAGAATTAGTGAAAAAGGGATTCGGAATAAGCGAGAAATTTGATTTCGGCTCCAGCAAGATACTTCACCCTACAGGTGATGCTAATGAGCCATCGGATGGCAGGTACATAGATGCAAATGGAGAAAGAATTCGTCGCATTATGAAAAGATTGGCCCAGCACGTAACGAGTATGCCGTCGCAAATAGTCGGAGAAAAAGCTAATTTTATAGTTACGGCCATCCGATTTGCCGCAGGCGAGTCAACCTTGAACGAAGAGGCAAAAAGATTCCTGGCGACATTTTGCATGGACTTACAGCAGAGTCCGGATTCCAAGGCTTCGAGCATCTACGTGCTTGGTTTGGCTGGCCAAGAGACATCTGCAGAGGGTTCCCGCGCAGCGGGGTCCCAAGACCAGTGGATATTGTCAGCCAAGCGTGCCCACGCCGCAGCAGAGGTCATAAGAGATGCTTTGCCAGATACAGCCAAATGGTCTGTTTATTCATGGGGGGCAGGGCCCGGAGGCCAATGGGTAAAGCAGGATAGAGTTGCCTCCGAAGATTCACAGATATTAATCGCCGTATTAGCATCGGGTGATTAATTTGTACGTCTGTAAAGTTTTTCGACATCTTCCTTGTGTAGAAATTTGAAATTCTCCGCGCCAATACCCATTCTGGTCTTCCGGCACGCTATTTGCACACCGTTGGCAAGTAGTGAGCAGTAAGTATTTAACCAATTTGCTAATTAAGCAGTTTCGTTGCGTGGCACCACAGAAGAGAAGAATCATTATCCTGCTGACAGCGGCTGTGTTATTCGGTGGTGCAATTATGCTCCGCCCTGTCCTGAGCAAAGTCGAAGGATCGGCACACCCGGCTGCGAACGGCTCCGGATCGAAAAATCCAGGATTCGATGCCAATTCATCGTTAGCAGGGCAGCGAGATTCCTCAGCAAAGCTTGTCCTGAGCAAAGTCGAAGGAGCGGTCCCCGATCAAGTCGGGGATGGCCTTGGTAGGGGAGAATTGTTCTTTAAGATGATGTTTTCTGTGGTGCTCGTCCTCGTGCTGGGTGCAGCGGCGGTCTATATGTCAAAGAAGGTTCTGCCCCGGATAACTAATCTGCCTGGCAAAGAAATTCGTATCCTCGAAACTGCTCACCTTGGGCCGCGTAAAGCAGTTCACCTGCTCAGGATAGGTAATCAGCGCTTGTTGATAGGCAGCACAAATGAGAGCATAACCATGCTGGCTGATGTTACTGAGCAGGATGAACCTGACTTCGTGGATTCATCATCGCAACAGATAGACGCTTGTGTGAGAAAGTAGATGTCTGCCAAAGTTGCCACGATAGCTTTTCTGGTTCTTGTGCTTCTGACGTCAAATGGTTTATGCCTTGGTCAGGGGCCGCCGCGGGCAGAAGTTCGAAGCTCCCGGCCAGAGGCCGGCCCGGGTCCCAACACCATGCCCAGCATCAAAGACCTGATGACCGTGATAGATAAGGCAACCGCTGGTAACAGCGCTGGCAAGGATTGGTCGACGCCTGTCAAATTAGTAATCATCTTTACGGGCCTGGCAATTCTGCCCAGCCTTTTGGTGATGATGACGTCATTTACGCGGATAGTCATTGTGCTGTCTTTTGTTCGGCGTGCTTTGACTACACAAACCATCCCGCCAACCATTGCCATCATAGGTCTGGCATTGTTTTTGACGCTATACACGATGGCCCCCACCTATTCTAAGATCAATACTGTTTCCATTCAGCCGTATCTATCTGACAAGATTGACTTTGCAACAGCGGCCGTCAGAGCCGGCGATTGCATCAAGGAATTTATGCTTCGCCAGAGCCGGCAGGCTGATTTGGCCCTCTTTGTGCAGATGGCCAAGATAGAGCCTCCTGCCAGTCCTGCGGATATTGGTCTGCATATAGTAATCCCGGCGTTTATTATCAGTGAATTTCGGACGGCGTTTGAGATAGGCTGCCTTCTGTTCATACCTTTCCTGCTGGTGGACATGGTCATTGCCAGTATCTTGCTCAGTGCGGGGATGATAATGCTGCCGCCCATGATGATTTCGCTGCCTTTCAAGCTGATATTGTTCATTCTTGTTGACGGGTGGGGGTTGTTGGCCAAAAGTCTTAGCTTGGGATTCAAATAGCCTCGTGACTCGTTGCCCGTGACCCGTGACCCGAGGGACGCGGCACGAGCGACGAGCGACGGGAGACGAATTGTGGATAGTAGTCTTGCTCTTTATCTGGGCCGGCACACCTTAGAGACCGCTTTGCTTTTGTCTGCTCCGATTCTGCTTACCTGCGTCGTGGTAGGAGTTGTTGTCACGCTGCTTCAGGCGGTTACTTCTATACGCGATATGACCTTAGCCATAATTCCTAAGCTTCTGGCGGTAGGTATTGTGGGACTATTGTTCGGCAGTTGGATGCTTCAGGTATCGCTTCGGTTCACCGGCGAAATCTTTGCCTACATCCAAAATATCGGACGCTGATTGCAGATAAAATGCTTGAGAAGCTGCTCAGTTTTGCGCTGGTTCTGACGCGGATTTCGGCGTTTTTCATGTTTATCCCCGTTTTCGGCTGGCAGATAATCCCGGTTCAGATCAAAGTCGCGATGACAGTGTCGATGGCGATTTTCTTCTCGGTCATAGCACGTTGCGCTATCGACCCCCAGCAAGTTTCTTGGCTGCAGGCGATACTCTTAATAGTTAATGAAGCCACTTATGGATTGGCGCTGGGTTTGGTCGTAACTGTTATGTTTTCAACTGTCAAATTCGCCGGGCAGACTATCGAGCGCGAGATGGGCTTAGCCATGTCAGAGATTCTTGACCCTTTAACTGGAGAAAGCTGCGAGGTCCTGGGCAGCTTACTCGAGATGATATTTGTTATCCTGTTCCTAAGCGCTAATGGGCATCATTTGTTTTTGCTGATTTTCTGTCGAAGCTACCAGGCGTTCCCAGCAGGTAGTATTCCCACCATAGCTGTTTTAGCCGGTGGTGTAGTCCAAGCCGGTTCCACAATGCTCTTGGCCGGCCTTAGATTGGCCGCACCGATGTTAGCAGCTTTCCTGGTGCTAATGGTCGCGCTTGCTGTTTTAGCACGCATAGTTCCGGAAATGGATATTCTATTTATCAGCTTCCCATTGCGGATCGGTTTGGGGTTGCTAATGGCCGCGATGTTTCTGCCATTTCTTGCGGGTTTTGTAGCTGAATTTGCCGATTGGATGGGCAAATTGGTACCTTTATGAGAGGGAATGATGCCGGAGCAGCCAGCCGCTGAAAGGACTGAATTACCGACTCCAAGGAGATTGGAGAAAGCCAGGCAGAAGGGTGAGGTGCCGCAGAGCCAAGAACTGGCCTCGGTTGCGACTCTGGCTGTACTAGTACTGGCGCTGGCTTTATGGGCGCCGACTCTGCTGCAGTGGTTCACGCAGGCAATCAAGTCCGGCTGCAGCGGATCAGAGCTTGCCCTGGGCGTGCCGAAGGGCCAGGTTTCCATTTTTGTCGACAGCAAAGCATTTATAGAATACAGCAGCGCAAAAATCGTCGATACGATGCTTGTTGTCAGTCCTATTCTGGCTGCGCTTGTTGGCGCATCTGCGCTTGCCTGCTTTGCTGTCAGCGGCCTTAATTTCGCACCGGAAGCTGTAAGACTAAGGTGGGACGCGATAAATCCCTCATCGGAGCTGCAGAAACTCGTAAGCAAGCGCTCCTTGGTGCATCTGGTCACATCCATAGCAAAATTGTTTTTCGTCTCCATCATAGTCTGGCTCTATCTTCAAGACAAGCTTGATGCGTTTGCCACACTTCGGTGGGCCTGGTCCACACAGTTGCTTGCAGCTATCGCTAAGCTGATATTTGGGCTGTGCATACGCGCTTGCATTGCGCTGGTGGCGATCGGGATTGCTGATGCTTTCTATCAGAAATGGAATTACCTTCAGGAACTGAAGATGACGCGTCAGGAAGTAAGACAGGAACACAAAGACCTTGAAGGTCCGCCGGAGGTCAAAGCTCGGATTCGCAGAATTCAGATTCAAATGTCCATGAAGCGACTGCTGGCCGAAGTGCCCAAAGCCAATGTGATTCTTGTCAACCCGACGCACGTGGCTGTGGCGCTTCGCTACGAGGCGAAAACTATGGAAGCACCTATCCTGGTGGCAAAAGGCGCGGATTATCTGGCGGAAAAAATCACCGCCATCGGACGAGCCTACGGTGTGCCAATCGTCAGAAGACCGGAATTGGCAAGGACCATATATTCAACGGTAGAGCCCGGCAGTGCTGTGCCGGAAGGTCTGTATGTGGCAGTGGCGGAAGTGCTGGCTATGATCTATCGCCTGCGACAGAGGAAAAAGACCGCACGTTAAACGTGGGGCTAAATATCCTTCGACCCGGCTCAGGACAGGTTTAGCCCCGCCTTTCAGGCGGGGTTTCACACTATGTCTGACTGAAGCCCAGAGCAGCCATCTGGCTTTGCAGCAAGGCTAAGGTTCTCTCAAGACGGGCATAGCGAGCCACCAATCTCTCTTCTTTTTTAGCCAGGCGGTCCTCTTCGAGTTCGATTTTATCCTGAAGGTTACTTATATTGTCGGTGACGTATTCCTGGTCGAGGTTTACTGCCCCGGTCGTCACCTTGAGCATCCTATCCAGGGTATCTTCTAAAGCACCGGTAAATCCTTGTTTAACTCTGACCGTAGCCGTGAAAGTTCCATTCTGGCTGAGGTCGATGCTAAGGGCAAGGCCGTTCTCCGGGTACATAGGGTCACCGTTTTCGTCGAACGAGCTATTTCCGGTGATGATATTATCGCTGTAGGTAGCGTCGCGGTATGTGGATTCGGTGGCCAGTTTGATTCTGGCACTGGTGATGGCTCCGCCGCTTACTGTCACTTGGACATCGTAAGTGCCAGCTTTGGTATAATTGCTGCTGGCCGAGTAAAATTGGATGGTATTGCTGTTGGTGCTGCCGGTCTTGTCTGCGCCTATTACTGCCAGCGCTCCCAGGTAATTCTCGCCTATGGCTTCATAGAAGGCATTGGCATCCAGAGTCAGCACCCCATCTCTGTCCAGTTCCAGGCCGATCTGTCCGGGCATCAAAAAGGTGTCGATATCCTCGACAAATCCATTGGTTTGAGCTATCAGAGGGATGTTAAGCTGGGACTCTATCGTCGAAACGACATAATCTCCCATCAGGACACCGGCGGTTTTTAGGATGTCATTGTAGCCGGTCTTCTCCTGAATATAGACGACGGCGGCATTGTAGGCCCCAACCATAGAGTTCAGTTTTTCTTTGACTGACTCGATGTCTCTGGTCAGGGTTATCTTTTCTCCGTTGGCATCGGTTGTATCGTGCAGATGCAATGTGAGGCCGCTGATAACATTGTCTATCGTATTTGAGCTTCTGTTGATCCAGCCGTCACTGCCCTTTGTCTGTTCAGTCATTATGTAGTTTGAATTGGCTGAGGGAGTAAGGTTGCTTGGGTTAATGGAAAGCAGGTTAACATCGCCCAAGGTATTTAGGAAAGTAAATGTTGTCACACCTCCATCTACCGTCAAGTTATCGCCGGATACGATGATGTCACCGGTCGAGACATTTGGCAAGGTTTCAAGTGCAGCTTGAATCTGGGCGGTGGTGGCATCATAGGCGATGGCGGCAGTTGTGTGCCCATCATAAGTTAATGTAAACGTGCCGCCAGTTGCCTTATTCGTGGTAGTCAGCTTTTGTACCTCGGAAACCGCTGAACTTGAAGGGTAGCCGTCTACCCTGATTTTCGAGTCCTGTGCCGACTGTGTCATGGTAAAGTCTGCTGCTGCAAAGCTGGCGAGGTTAGCGGTGCTGCTTCCACCCTGTGTTGACCGGCTGATAGCAGGAATATTCAAGGTTGTTGAGCCTGAGCCAGGATTATAGGACAAGGTAAGTTGCATCTGGCTTGTGCCGCATGTGTGGTCGGTAAGGCGAATCTCTCCGTTGACTAAGGCTGCGGTAGCACGTCCGTCGAAGGCATCGTTGATTTCTGAGATGAGGTGAGTCAGTTTGGTGTCGCTGGTAATATTAAGCTCTCCACTTACAGCGTTGCCGTTGTGGTCTTTGCCGCTAATCGTGATTTTTTCTCCGCTGGAAAGTGAGCCGCTAAACTGGTCGAGGTCTACGATTTTGGAGCTGAGTGTAGCGTTGTCGCTGTTAACTGTAAAAGCGGATACCGCTTCCCACAGTTCTGTGTTACTGGCGTTGATGGAGATTCTGTAATCTGTGCCGGCCTCGTTGCCGTTCAGCACCAGATGATAATCGCCGCTGTAGAATAGCAGGCTGGCGGTGACCCCTGGATTGTTTGCGTCATTGTTTATCAGGCCAACCAGATCTTCGAGACTTGTGGTAGCGGTGGTTGTTATTACGGTTTCTTTACCGTTGTACGAGTAGATAAAAGTACCGGCGCCGACACGATCTTCGCCATACTCAAGGCCGGTCGTATGAACCCATCGTTCGGCGTTGGCCAGGCGGTTGATTACAACAGTGTGGTTGCCTTCAAAAGCATTATAGGACGCTTCAGCGGTCAATATATCGCTATCACTGGAGGCGACGGCGAAAGCACGAAGTTCCCGAGCATCGGATAGGGCCTTAACCGTGCTTCTAAGGGCATCGAGCTTGGTCTTCAGTGTGCCCAGCGCATCTTTTTTTTCTTCCCAAGCGCTTTTGCGTTCTTCGTACATATTCAGCGTACGTCGTTCGATAGCCATTAGTTGAGATATAAGAGTGTCTGTATCAATCCCTGTTGCCAGACCTGAAAGACGCAAAGTTGACATTTCTTTTTGCCCTTGTTATGTTCACATAGCTTTCAACGGTCACCGAATGTGTGCGACAATTGCGCCAGTCTGAACTTAGTTATCGTGTAAAAAATGTGCGGCTTAAATCATTTATCCTGCATTTGCTGCGAGGTCTCCATAGGCTCTAAGACAAGTCGCGGCACTATTCTGACATCGGTCATCTCAACACTATCAATGGTAGCATTTTCAGCACACCATTTCTGGATGTCCTTGGTCGAGTTCTTCTCATTGAATAGTTTACTTGCCACATCAACTATTCTTCTCGCGGCATTGGTAAAAGTATGGCCTTGGCACAACTTATTACTTAGATTGGCAAATTCCTTTCTCGCCCTTTCGTTCTGTAAGAAATAATCCAGCTTTCTTGCCAAATCTTGCGGGCTCTTATAGGTAACTATACCAAACTCTTCTATGCCTTGAACATAGTTGCTGATTTGAAAAGCTTTTAAGGCGGCAAGATCAAATGTTCTATTATTCACGAAACCAAATTGGCTCATTGTTTCGTGATGGTCGTTTAATACGATCTTTGCACGAGAGTATAACTGCGGCAGTTTGTGCCATTCCACATATTCGGCTTTGTAGTATTCGTTGTCGAGGAAACCGTGCCAGCCTTGACCTATGACGTAAAGACTATATTTTTTGCCCGTATCAAGAACATCCTGGATAATTTTCCGCCGCCTGTCTTTATAGTACCTGTTTCCGACAAACAGAAGGTCAATATCTTTGGCCAAGCAGCTTGTGGAGGGATTGAAAACCTCCTGGTCTGTTGCCTGAGGTAGATAAAAACATGGCACTTTTATCGTGTTCCTCAATCTTTCAAGATAGATGCGTGAAGCGCAAAATACAAGGTCGAACTGATTGATTTGTTCGATGGTCTGTCTTTCAGGATGATTTATTATCCAAAGTATATTGCGGTTGTAGGGCTTGGGAGTATACCCATATAATCCTCTTAAATGAATGACGATGTCTATGTGTTTATCAGCTTGGTTCCATTCATCTTTGAATTGCACTTCACAACTATTGCCTAACTTCATGATGGCTTTAGCCAGACTATTGGCAAAAGGCGTATCTCCCCATCCCAAATCATTTCTGGTAGGAGTGCAGGTTTTAATGGCAAATCTGAATTTTTTAACCGGTGACCGGATAGGCTCTACGATGGACTTCTGCACCCAGCAGGTCAAGGCATTTATATACTCAGACCTTGAGACTGAGACGGATTCATCATTCTGTAAATAAGGTTGGATTGTCTGTGATGGCCCTTGCCGCACCTGATTACCAGAGATGATGACATCCGGTTTTATCTTGCCGGCCCATCTTTCCTGGAGCAGCCTGTCATTCTGCTGAATTCCTTTGTAGCGTTCTTCTTTGCTGCTTCTGGATTCATACTGAAGCACTACGCTTTTTGGCTGATATACGATTTTCTTCCCCGCTTCGGTTAGTTTGAAACACAAATCTACGTCTTCGTACCCGTTCCAGTAGCTCTGGTCAAAACCGTTCACACTGTGAAAATCAGACTTTCGAATCACTATACATGCGGCAGTAACCACTTGAAAAAGCATCGGGACGTTAACGAAAATGTGATCAGAAGGCTGTTGCATGAAAACATGCTTAGGCAATAAAGAATTCTTTCCTTCGACCTGGAGTATTGCAACGCCGGCGTGCTGAATGGAACCATCAGGATAAAGCAATTTGCTGCCGACAGCCGCAACGTCTGAATCGTTCTGCAAAACTTTTGTAAGCTCTTCTAACCAACCAGGTTGCACCTTCGTATCGTTGTTCAAAAAGACAAGATAATCTCCGCCGGCTACAGCCGAGCCTTGATTACAGGCTCTGGCGAAACCGAGATTCTCAGCGTTTGAAATGACCTTCAGACTTCCGCTGAGACATTTGAGAAATTCTTTTGTGCTATCTGTTGAGCCATTGTCAACAATAATGACCTCGTACGGACTGTTCGGCGTGTTTTCGATAAGTGCCTTAAGGCATTGTTTTGTGTATTCTATGTTGTTGAAAACGGGGATGACAATTGAAACTGCTTTCGGCCGGGGTTTCTCGGCCTCGTTACTGGCAAGGGATTTCTTGTCGGAACTTATGCTCTGGGTTGGTACTGCTTCTTTTTGTATTTGCTGCTTGGGACTATCATTACTATAACTACGAGCCACGCAGATTATGAAATCTTTTTTTTCAAGATGGTCTTCAATGTTGTGTTCATGGCGGTTCTGGTACTTAAAAAATTCACACACCAGACTGTTTGCGGATAACCATTGCTGAATTTTTGCCTCATTGATTTGAAATGTTGAATGAAAACCCGAGTTAATTGCCTTCGGGGTCTTTTGCTCCATGTAAGGTGTTGACAGAATGAGCGTACCACCAGGTTTGAGCGCGCGGCGAAAGACTCCAAACAATTTAGAGACGTCACCTTCCTTTAGATGCTCAATTGTCTCAAAGGAGACAATATAATCAAATAGAGATTGATACCCCAAATCTAATAGGTTGGCATGAACAAATTCAACATTCCGGATGTTTTTGTAACGAATTTTTATTTGCTTTATGACTTCTTCGTTGATATCCGCGCCAATTACCCGGGCAGAGTTTTCCGACAGCATAACGCTACCATAACCCGTCCCACACGCAAAATCTCCCACTATTTTTCCAGCTGGAATGATGGATTTAGCATACTCATATCTGCGGCAGTGATTTTTTTGGTTTATATCTAATCCATCAAACCTGATGCGTTCTTTGTAGAATATATCAACACGCTCTCCGTTGTTGCCCAAGTTGTTTTTGGCAAGACGAAAACGGTTTTCCATCAGCACAAAATTCTTATTTGCAGAGATGCTGAGTTTTTCGCCGGAACCGGCAAGCTCATTGATAGATTCGTCCAGCGCCGACTTGTCAAATTTAATAAAGTCCCTTACCAGCAATAAATACTCTCCACTTGAATTCATCGCCCCCTTGTCAAATAACTCCTTTTGCGTTGAGACTGTCTCAGCATTCAAAACCTTCAGAGCTGGCAGGATTTTCCTTATCTGTCTTTCATCGATCTCCAGTCCCTTGTTATTGACAATGACAGTCTCAAAATCACTGGATAGTCTCATCTCGCCTAACTGGTGCAGATACGCGCTGAGCTTGGCAGAATCATTCCCTGCAGGCAGGATAATCGAACAACGCACAGCCGCTTCAACTTGTACTTGCGGGTTGCCATCTAAACTTCTAATTATCTGGTGAGAATCTCTCTTGAAGATAAAACAAATGCTTAAGTAAAAATGGATAGAATCAAGGTACGTTGTAAAATAGTTAAGTTCGTTTTCTTGAAGAGAGTAAGATATTTTAGCTGGGTTTCCACAGCCTTGTTTTCCTCTATTATTTAGTTCATCAATTAAATCTTTTAAAAATTCAACCGTCGTGTAAGACTTGCGAAAACCACCACCGAAGTTTTCCCAGTAGGAAGTGCATAAATCCTCAATGACGTATATCCCACCTGCATTAAGGCATGGAAATAGAATTCTAAAGCTTGTTATTTGTTGATGCATAAAGTGACCGCCATCGTCAATGATAATATCAAAGTTGCCTCCAGCTTTTTCAGCGAAAGATTTAAGGAATTCTTCATCGGCCTGGTCACCTATGAATATTTTAACTCTTTCATTAGCAGACTTGAGACAATCCGGGTTCGTGTCAATTCCGAAAATCTCTGCATTTGGGAAAAACTCCTCCCACATTTTTAGAGACTGTCCCTGGGCGACACCAATCTCTAAAACTTTTAGTCTTTTTTCTCGAAGAGGTGAAAAGTACCTAAAATAATGTCTTGTATAGTTATGCCATAACGGACTCTTATCTGTGCCATATTTTATCGCGATTTCATCTAAGATATTATTCGTGTCAGGATCTTCGAGCTCTTCTTTATTGGTGGGCCTTTTATTAACGATTCCCACTTTATTAGTCTCTACGAGGACCTGCCTATCTCTGCCATTTAGGATATCCTCTTGCGGCAATTGATACTTGCTTTCTAACATTTCTCTTACATCCATCGCTTGGATGGTCTCCAGCAAAAGTGACATAAAATTGGCTTCTAATCTGCCAGATACTGAGCCACAGCCATATACGCAGCTTTTCTACCTCTCTACAGTCTCCCTGAGATTTCGCTACCCATCCTGGCTAATCCTCTGGGTTTAGTGTTCAAATATCCTGTTTAGTTTTTCTGTCCCCCCTTACACACGCTATTACAGGTTCTCCTCTTCTCAAACTCGTTTCTTCATAATCAGGTATTACTGCGATACGCCTTGATGGTTTTTCTGCCCTTGCGAATATGGTTCAGGCGTTCTACGACGTCTGCTTTCTCTGTTGTCAGAACCAGGCACAGGTCTACATACAAGCTCCGCAGCCGCTCTCGGTTGTCCTTGAACGCAGCCTGCTCAAGGATTTTTGTCTGGGCGATTTTTTTCGCCAGCTCGCCAGCCTGCTTGCTCACCAACTCAACTGTACTGATGTCACCCTGCTGGGCAAGCTCTATTTGCTTTTCCAGCAGATGTTGCAGGTCACTCAGAATCTGCCGTTGTTGGTCCCGATTATTTTCAACATTTCCCGCATTCATATAATTTAGGCTCCTGGATGTCTTGTTCGACAGAGACCAACGCACATTACATTTGCGTGTGTGAGCCTTGAGCAATACTGTGCTCAACTTCTTCCAGAAGATTGGCTGCCTCCTGGTTGGCAGTATCCAGAGCTAAAATGTCCAGGAGAATTTTTCGGGACTGCTCAAGCTGGCTTTCCTTCATATACAATGCTGCCAGAGAGAACATAACTGACGTATCGCCGGGGTGCATGTTCAAATATACTTGGAGATAGTGAATGACCTTTGCGAATGACCCCATTTGGCAAGAAGTTTGAAATAGCCCTAAGAGTGCCGTAATGTTATCGCTATCCAGCTCAAGCGATTTCATGTACAGCTCGAACGCTTGCGGGTACTCTTTTTTCTGCTGAGCAACCATAGCCAGTCCGGCGTAGGCTTTGGCGGAGTCGGGGTCCAAACGACAGGCGACTCTGAACGCTATTTCAGCATCATTAAGCAGCTCCTGCTGCAGGGCAACTACTCCCAGCCCAACGTAAGGTCCCGGCTCATCCGGTTCCAGTGACGCCGCTTTTTCGTAGCACTGTTGGGCCTGAGCGTAGTTGCCAACAGACGCGTAACAATCGCCCAGTTCCTGCAAAACTTCGTAGTGCTGGGTACAATTGTGCTCTTGGGTTCCTGCAAAGCGGGCTCCTTCGATACTATTTCCTTGTGTGATGTCCATAGCAGTTTTCTATCCTCTAAATCCTTCAAGACTTCTTGGCTGTTCTGGGTGTCCATTCGTCTCAGCGGCAACTGGGTAGTCTGCGCTGCCGAGAAGTATCTGTTCTGCTCTTCGCAGTAGTTCGATAGCCCGGTTAAGATCGTTTCTTTCGCGGGCGGCTTTTGCCTCTAACAAGAGCGTGTCCACCGTCGGGCGTTGGCGATTAACTTGCTTGCTCAATTCCGATGCTTTGCTGTGATCTCCAGCTCTGTAAAAAGCTCTTGCAGCCCGTGTTTTCATCCACAGCTTGTTCTGGTAGTTCTCCCCGATGTATTCAAACATTTGTGCCGCTTGTGTCCAGTTTCCCTCTTTTTCAGCAAACTGGGCTTGTTGGAGCAAGTCGTCAAACTGGAAAGGCAATTCATCAGGGCGTGGCTGTCTTAGTGCTATCCCGGCTGCCGTCAAAGACTGCCGCACAGGCAACTTTGGAAAACCTTTCCGGGCGTGCTGTAAGTCTTCTTTTTTAACCACCGTTGCCCAGACAGTATCTGTTGAACCTTCCAACTCAAAGCCTTCTCGGCTGGTCGAGCTGTTAATCAGCGCATAGAGTGGATTCTCTATCCACATTTGTTGTATCGCAAAGCCGCTCGGTATAATGGTGACATACTTGCCGTCACACACTTGCAGCGCCGCATCTACCTGCTGGGCCTGGGAAGCTGCCGGCTCAACCGGAACGAGCTCTACATTAGGCATATCGGTCTTTAGCCTGTTGAGGTCAGCCTGAGGTAGGGGCAGATACAGTTTGTAGGGGTAGAACGTATGCCTCCAGATTGAGCCGATGGTTTGGCCTGCCTGCTTGTCTAACTTATCTGCGACGAGGATGATTGACATATCGTCAATTTTTGGCCAGGGCTTGGCGGGCCTTGTGGTCCGTATCGCCAGAACATTCCTCATGTACTCGCCCTGATCTTTGCGCTGCTGGATTGATATCCTGTCGGATTCTCCGACCGGGCTGTGGAATTCGCCCGTGATTTCCTGGACATGGCAAAAATCCGAGAAGAAGGCCAATTTGCGAGTCATGTCCCAGTCAATCAGGATGTTGAGCTGCTCATTATATGGCCCGGTTTTCTCTATCAGATCTGCCCGGTGCATCAGGGACACGTGAAGCGCATGATTGAAGTACAACATAAGGAAGCGGTCGAAGTCGCGGCTAATTTCGACAACTTTGCCCAGAATCTGCCGGCTGCCGTCGGGCATAATCTTACAATATGCTTTGTAAAGGTCAGTGTATGCGACCTGGCAGTCAGATTGATTTTCCAGGATATTGACTAACATTTCGATATGATTGGGATAGTACAGATCATCGTCGTCCAGATAGGCGATGTATTTGCCTTTGGCCCGGCCCAGGGCTTCATTGAGTGAGAAGGCTTTGCCGCGGTTGTCTCTTCTATTGATGAAAACAACCCGCGAGTCATTATGCGACTCAACGATGTCGCTTACGTCCTGCCCACCATCGTTAACTACGATGACCTGCAGATTAGTGTAGCTCTGGCGCAGGGCACTGGCCAGAGCCTCAGACAGGTATTGCCGCCGATTAAAGGTCGGAATGAGTACACTGACCATCGGCCCAAATCGTGTATCTTGTATGTCATACCTCGCATCTGGCATTTGACTTCACGTCTGGTGATAACTGGATCAAAATGCTATTGATTTTGTTCAGCTCGTCCCTGAGGCCGTAGTTTCCTTCGACAAACCTGCGATATCTTTCAGGTTCGTACCGGTCGGAAAGAATCTGTTGACAGAATTCCTCAGAGATATTAAATAAAAACTCGGGCGGGAATATCTGGTTTGCTCCAGGAAAATTGTGAATGACCGGCTTCAGCCCGCAGGCCATTCCTTCCAGCAATCCCACGCTCTGGCCTTGTCCGATGCTGCCGGAGACAATATAGTGTTTGTCCTGCAGCCAGGAGTTTACATCTTGCTGCCAGCCCTCAAAGAGAACTACGTCCGTCAGCTCAAGCGCCTGCACAATATGCCTGAGGTATTGCTGGAGCATCAGGCTTTGAAAGCTTCCCGCAAAGAACAACTTATATTCCGGGTCGATATAATGTAGTTTTTGCATACATTGCAGAAGGAACATGGGATTCTTGTTGATACCGAGATGCCCCACACAGGCCAAATTTTTGCCGCGAGGTCTGCTAACGAACTTGAACTTAGCGAGGTTGACCCCGCTGGGGATCGTGACCATCCACGTACGGTTCTTAATATCGGGCGAATGCTCGGCCAGGGCGTCCTTGACAAATTGGTTGCCGCCTGTGACCAGTACGTCGATATTGTCCCATTGCACCTGAGCCGGCCATTGATCGTAAGCATCACGATAATGTAGCCTGACAACCATATTGCAGACCTTGGGCAGCTTTGACGCTTCTACTGCCATATCGGTGCACCATTCGAACCAGGAGATGTCACTCCATTTCATTAATTGATACATTTCGTCGAGATTTTGCCCTTGGAAAAGCTCTGTTGGAAAACGCATTTTCGTAAATTCGCAAATGTCGGCCAGAGACCTCACATCGTCACTGTGTCCACAGAAAAAGGCGATCTTTGACCTCTGGCAGCGAATGACCTGAATCATGGGTTCAAGAATCTCCTGTTCTGGCCAGAGCCGTAGCGAGTGCAACAGCACTTCGATAGCATCTGCTTTGTTATCCTGGTTCAAGAAAATGTTTGCCGTTCTATTGAGCACGTCGGCATTCAATATACCCAGTCGTTCCATATCCTGAAAAAGCTGCGATGCCTCGCTCGCTTGGCCATCGGCAAGATAAGCTTCCACCAGATTCCAGACTATCTCGGCGCAGTCAGCCTTGAGGGTTCTTGCCTGGACCAAGCGACGAATGGCTTCGGTGGATCTGCCCAGACAGTGCAGGATTACTCCGGCATCGTTCAGCACCTGCGCATCTTCGGGGACTCGCTGCAGATGCTGCTCAATACCAGCAAGGGCTTCTTCATATCTGCCGGCTTCCGCCAATTCCAGACCTCGTTGATAATTATCTGAATTTGTATCCATCGTCATCGGTTTCACTCCTGATTCTCGAAATGCTCATACGATGAGCCGTAAAGCGTTACACGGAAGAATAACTGCAAAATCCGTGCCGTTAACAAACATAGCTGTTTGTCTGCGATTTTGTAGGCTCAACGGGGTAACTTGCATAAATATCAGACATCTGTGTTGCTCGACAGCCATCTATCCGTTCCTGGCTCTGGCACTCGGGTGCTATTCGATGAAATCCAACAGTGACATGGACATAAGTTTTCCGGCTACAGATAGCGACATCTGGTATAGCATTTCACGGCGAGAAAGGTCTATAGCTATTTGAGCGATGTCGGCTTGCTGTAGACCAGTCACCTCGTCCTCGGTGTCGTACTTTCGATTTTTAAGACCGTCTTGGAGGTTGCCCAAGAAACCGATTTTTGACCCTACGGCAACGCCGGTTTGCACCAGTAGATTGTCTACCTCGTCCAGAGAATTTAACGAAGTTTCGATCAGCTTCTGCACTTGAGTTGTGGAAAAACCTCTTTTGTTCTGAAGTATGTCTCGGACGCTTATCAGAACACCGAATACATCGTTGGTGCCGGGCACACTCACCATTTCGATGCCGGTGGTGTTTATTGCAGTGCTGTCAACATATAGAATCTTACCAGTTCGGGAATCTGTCACAGCCTGATTGGGGTCTCCACCAGTGGGGACAGTTACGTAACTTATTCCATCGTCGATGGAGAGTTGATAGTTGCTGCCGTCGTGAGTTACCGTTAGCCAAGTGTTCCCGGTGACGTTGGAAGTTCCCGTGCCGGCTTTGGCGCCGGTGTCGCCCTGGAAAATGGGGGCACTACGATTACTCGAACGAAAGATTTCATCGCCTACGTAAAGAGCAGATGATTCAAGTCCGGGCGCGACCTCTATACTTCGACTGTCGGAGCTGCCGCGATAGATTACGCGAGTAATCTTTCCGCCCGTACGCTCCACGATATAAGGTGGCGATGTGGTATTACTGCCTCCAAACAGGTATTGGTTGGTATGTTTGGTGTTGGCCAATGAAACCATCTCCTCCAGGATATCGTTGATTCCCTCAGCCACTCTCTGCCGGCCGTCTTCGCTGTAAGTGCCGCTGGTAATTTGAGTTAGGCGTGTCTTTGTCTCAGCAAGCAATGGTCTCATACGCTCGACGATGGTTGAGGTGACCTCCAGCATGCTGACCATTTCCGACAGATTGTCTATATAGTTTTCCAGAGACCTTTGCTGGCAGTTTAGTCCCAGAATCTGGTATGCTGTTGACGGGCTGTCAGAGACGCGATTTATTTGGGCTCCGGTAGAGGCTTGCTCCTGCAGGCTGGCCATCTCTCTGGCATGCAATTGCAAAGCAAAGCTCGCATTATTGTAAATATTGCTCAATGTTCCACTCATTAGACGCCCTTCAGTAAGTGCGACAGTTTAGAGTATTTCCATCAGGGTCAAAATCGAGGATTGAACGGTTGACAGAAATTTGGCCATGGCCTGAAACATCTGTTCAAAAATCAACATTTGTGCAGCTTCATCGTT
Source organism: uncultured Pirellulales bacterium (assembly GCA_964567045.1). Classification (GTDB taxonomy): domain Bacteria; phylum Planctomycetota; class Phycisphaerae; order Sedimentisphaerales; family Anaerobacaceae; genus JAFNGF01. The sequence continues at coordinate 71,118 of CAZMLE010000003.1, forward strand.
AATGTTGACGCCGCTTATGTCGCTTTGCCTGTTCGTGAGGTTTTGAATCATAGTTTCGATGTTTTCCTGGCGCATCTGTTTGACAGCGGCCTGTTGACCAATGTCGGCAGCCAGCCGGCGGTAGAACTCTCCAGGCGTCATGTCGCCCAAACTGCCCAGGGCTTTGTCCTTTAGGGCTGCCAGCCGCAGGACATTGGCATTGTCGGTTAGCTCTGCGCCCAGCGCCGTTGCTATCTGGCTTGGCGAACTGGTGATCTGCGAACAGACCGCCATATCTATTGCACTGCGGCCGGCGAAAAATGTATTGATTCCAACCGCTGCCAGCAGTCCCGAAGTGTCGGTGTTGGCAAAGGCATCGATTTCGAAAGTGTCACCTGCATTCAAGTCGCCTGGACTGAGGGTTATCTTGATGCCGTTACCTACATCGAGCTTATCGCCGGCAGCATAACCGCTGCCCACGTTGAGCGTGGCAACAACTTCGCCCTGGCCGTCTCTTACTTCAAGGTGTAAGTCACCGTTGCCTACCGAGCCGGTGCCTGTAACTGTGACGGTGAAGGTCTGATTCTCGCTGCCCGTGTAAATGCCTGATACAGATATGGCCGGCGGCGATGTCCCTGTAAGGTTACTTGTTGTAGGCTGGGGCAGAACAGCAGGGAGAAAATCAAACTTGTAGTTTGCATCGGCCCGAATTTGCAGCCTTGAAGAGGCCGCTGACGCGCTCAGGCCGGTAATGGCGGAAATCTTTGTGGCTATACTCGTTAATGAATCCGTGGACATATCCACGTCGATTTCGTGGCGTGTCGCTTCTCCAGTAGCGGTATTGATGACCCTTATACATATTTTGCCGCTCGTTACCGGCGGGTCGAAATCAGCCAGATTCTCGCTTGTCATCCTCCAGCCGGTCAGTTCGGAGAACGATCCCTGCGAACCTACCCCCTGGACGTGATATTGATTTATCTGCTGTATTATCGCGCTTGCTAAAGTGTCCAGGTCGGTGTGGATTCCAGCGACAATTTCATTCTTCAGGGACAACAGCGCCCCGAGTCGCCCACCCTGGACGCTCGTGTCATAGTTGTGAGTGCCGGCAGGGCAAACGCCCAACAAATTGTTGTCTTTTAAGCCCACCTCTATTTCAGTAGCGGCGGAACCTGCCACCACCGCTAATCCAGCGATGCTGACATCAACGACACCATACTCTCTGCTCTGGACCTCTGTGGCGATCAATTCGGCCAGCTCTGTTATTCGCTGGTCTCTCTGGTCGCGTAAATTGTTTGCCTGCCCACCGCTCATTTCCATTCTTTCGATGTTGTCGTTAAGGTCAGCGATCTGGTTTATTAGTGTGTTGATCTGTTCGCCGGCGTTTTCAGCTTCTAATGTAATTTGAGTCTCGAGCTGGGTGAGGAAATCCCCTAAGGTCCGAAATTGGTTCGCCAGATTCTGGCCGGCTGTTGCGACTTCGCTTTGCCAGATGATTTCTGAGGGATGGGCACAAAGGTCCTGCAAGGTGTTGAAAAACTTGTCTATCACTTCGCTCAAAGTGCCCCCACTGGAAAGCTCTCCAAATGCGCCTTCGACCGTGCGGAGCGTAGTAGATTCCTGTGTAATCTGCTGTAGTGATGACTGCTGCCGGAGAATCTCCAGCTCTAAAAGTCTATCTATTATCCTGGTGACCCCGGCAATATCGACGCCGCCGCCCAATAAAGTCGCACCAACCTGGCCGGAATATGCAGGAGACAGGTCTACTCGCTGGCGATGGTAACCCTCGGTAGCAGCGTTGGCAACATTGTTGCCAATGACCTCAAGACCCTTTTGAGCTGCGGCAAGACCGCTTATTCCTATCGAGTAAGCCTGCATTTCTTTTGTCCCTTCTTTTTTCAAAAGCGCAGATTTACAAAAGTCCCGTCCATTTGCCTGTTCGCTGCGCCATTGGCACGATACGTAACCGTCCCTGTTTTCCCAAGGTCGAATATACTCCTGAGCAGCAGATTGTTGAATCTAGCGCACTCTGACAGAAGCATAGAGGTGCTGAGATGCTCTTTCTTGAGTTCATTAATCAGCGTTTTCAGTTCAACCTTTTTGCTGGCTACCTGCGCTTTCTTCTCAATTGGCAGGCGACTAGCCAGCTTAGTGAGGGTCATTTGCTCGACATTACAGCCAAGGGCATTTGCCAAATCTTTTCGCAGAGCCTGGCGATTCGATTCATTTGCAGCGTAAGAATCCGCTTTGGCCCGGATAGTGCTGAGCAGTCTATTGAGGGCGGCATCGTCTCGCTTGATAACCGCGCTGCGCAGTTCATTCAGTTGCAGCAAGCCGTCGTGTATGTACCGAATGTCCTCGTCGAGGACACCCAACAACTGATCAACTTTACTCTCTATTGTGTTTGCACACGCTTTCATAAAAATCTCTTTGACCAATCTGGCGTTTCAGGTTGTCCGGGTATCAGGTTACCAGGTTGTGGCGATCAGGTTATCAGGATATCAGGTTTGTCCGAGTAAACCTCGGCAGTCCCACCTGGTTTCCTGATCCGCTGATATCCTGCATGCTGCTGTCCTGATTTCCTGATATCCACTTGTGTTTACCCGCCTGTATCTATTTCCTATTTCGTGCCAGATATGTCAGGGGTCCCGCAGCGGGGCCCCTCACGCATAGTGTTTCATAAGCTCGTACAGGTCCTTCCACAGTCCAAAGCCGCCTTTGTTGGCAACGTCACGCGCCAGGTAAAGCCAAAACATCCCTTGTATTTGCTGGGAGGCGCCATCCTGGTCGAAGCCCCAGTGTCCAATAGTACTTCCCGCTTGCTCTAATAACTTGTTGATTAAGACGGATTCGAAATCTTTTGCTATTTGTTTCTTTTGCTCGTCCGAGACGTTATCAATTTCGTCCGCCCGCAAATTTTCGATCTTATTACCCATTATAGTTCCGCTTAATCTGCCCAGCGGGATCAGCGAGGTGGGTTGTATTGACATCAATTCGGTGCTATCCATCAAGATTGCTCCTACATTATCACCAGTTTGGCTTGAAGAGCGCCGGCTTTCTTTAAGGCATTGAATATTGCTATAAGGTCCCTCGGTGTGGCTCCTATGGCATTGAGGGCTTTTGCCAGTTCTGAGACGGTGACTGCTCGGGTGATAGGAATCAAATATCCTTCTTTCTCTTGTACGCCAACTATAGTTTCTGGCACGACTTGTGTAGTCCCGGCGTCAGAGAAAGGTGCGATGGGCTGAGAGACTCTGGCAGTTTCTCTGACCTTTACTACCAGACTTCCTTGCGAGATCGCCACCGCCGAAATGCTGACATTTTCGCCCACGACGATAGTGCCGGTCCGCTCGTTAATAACTACTACTGCCGGAACGTCAACCTGCACTTCGGGCTTGGTAATGCTGTCGATAAAGCTGGCTATGTCGGCCTGAGTGATCTCAGCGGGAAGCTTAACTCTGATCGTGCCGGCATCAACTACGACTGCACTATTTTGGTGGATATTGTTAATGGCAGTGCTGATTCGCTCGGCAGTTGAGAAATCGCTGTTGGTAAGGTTAAGCGTGATGAATCTCTGACCCGCGATGTGCTCGACGAATGTAGCAATTTCTTCTTTTTCAACTATTGCGCCGCCAGGGATTCGCCCAACCGTCTGGTGGTTTTTGGTGATCGAGGCCTTTTCGCCGACAGCCGCCCAGCCTCCGATCGAGACCCCACCCTGGGCAATAGCGTAGACCTGCCCGTCAAGCCCTTTCAATGGTGTTGCTAAAAGGATTCCGCCCTGAAGGCTTTTGGCGTCTCCTATAGCTGAGACATCAACGTCGATTCGGGAGCCTTCATGGTCGAAAGGGCCTAACTCCGCTGTGACTATGACGGCTGCGATATTGCCGCCGGTCAGGTCAGTAGGAGCAAGAACGAGTCCCGAATCTCTCAGTATATTCGTCAGCATTTGGCGCGACAGCAATGTCGTGTCGCCGGTTCCAGCCAGGCCGATGACTAATCCCCTACCTCGCAGCGGATTGCCGCGAAGACCCTGGATGTCAACGATGTCCTTTATTCGCTCGCACTGCCCGGTTTCCGCCAGAAGTAAAATTAAATATAGAAAGTCAAATATCAAAATCTTTGATTTTTGCATTTTCATTTTTGATTTCCCCGGGTACATGTTTAGAATGGCCAAAGAATATCAAAGATGCGCCCGAGCCAGCCCGGTTTTGTGTATGGCGCGGAGACGCCGCCATTTCGGCTTGCAATGTGGAAATTTGCTACCTGCTCACTCTTGACGGAGTTATCGAACGCGATGTCGCTCGGCCTGACTATGCCGCTCACTTCAATGGTCTGTGTGTCGCCACCAATGTCACGGTCGCGTGTTCCCATAACCACAAGGTTGCCGTTCGGCAAAACGTCCATTACGACTGCCGTGACGCGGTCGACAAAGCTACGCTCATCTTTGTAATCAGCTTTGCTCTTTAGCTCGTTGGTAGATTCGGCTTCCATTGTGAAACCAGGCACACGTGGCAAAAGATTATGCCCCGGGGTCGTTATTCCCAACTCCCCGTCAAAGTTGCTTGACTTGTCGGTTTCCTTTTTCAGGTCTCTTTTTGCCTTATTGTCGATTTTACTGGCCTCAGTAATTTTGATTGTCAAAACGTCGCCTATTTCGTGGGCCACGTCGTCTGCGTACAGGTCGCGGCTGTTCTTATCTCTCTTGGCCCAGATGGAACCTGCCCGTGAGCACGCAGCGACACAAAGTAGCAGGGCTGCTGAGGCCAGCACGAAGGCTTTTCTGGTTTTCATTGTTTCTCCCTTCAGAGGAGGGGTTCTACAGTTCCGTCTTCGTTGACTCTACATAAGATCATGCGTTGCGAGTCTAAGTTTCGCACTTTTATGTGCTCACCAACATGGCCATCCTGCATTGTCTTTCCCATGGCTGTCACGACCAGTCCCGGCATCTCAACACGAATGACAACACTCTTGTTGCGTCCGATGCGAACCGCGGTCTTTGCTGAGTCCAGCATGTCCGGACCAATCACTGTATTTGCCGGCAGCCGACGCCGCGCAACAAGCCCATAAGGTGGACGCCAATTCACAGGCTCAGGATAGTCGCTCATATCCTCTTGAATCTTGACGTTCTCAGGAGTGATCACAGCGCCGGCGGCAATCTGAGTGAGCGTCACTGCCCGGCGGCAGTTGTACTTCAAACATAAGGTAACTTCACGCATCCCTAACTCTTTCCCATCCCCGACTGGATCGGGGACCAGCACGGTAATGCGAACCTTGGCCTGGCTTGTCTGGCCCGTTTCAATCAATTGCGGCGCAAATTTGACGTCCTTACTCGGGCCGGCTAAGATTAAATCCGGGGGTATCCGTACCGGCTCCCACTGACAAGCCGACCCATTCGACAAGCTCAGGGCTGAGCCGGTGGGCGGATTATTTTTGGATTCCCGCGACCCGCCGCCCCGACTCGCGTCAGGAGACGCGGGGGCAGGAGCGGGGTCCCTCAAAAAGGATTTTGCCAGCTCAACAAATTTTTCGCCTTTGATGACCTGTTGCTGTTGTTTCACGGCGGTTGCTTGCGCACCGGTGAATGTCACTTTCTGGGCGGGGATGTCGTTACAGGCTAATCTACTCAGGATGGTAGCCCTTTCCACGACAACTTTCTGCCCCGGCACTGAAATCCGGCCCAACAGAATGCTGCCGGCCTTAGCTACCAGCGACTCATCGCCACGGATTATGGTAACCTGCCCCAGTCTCAAATAGTCGTCCGTGATGGTAATCTCTCTGGGCAGGTAAATCTCAAGAACAGAATGTTCACTGTTCGTCGTTCGTTGTTCAGAGTTCGTCGATGAACACAGAACTAAAAACAATGAACATGCTACAAATGCACAGGTTATAGGCGTCCTTCTCTTCATTATGGGTTCCTACCTTACTATACCGGTTGCCGTTCGAAGCATATCGTCCCCAGCCTTTATTGTCCGGGAGTTTGTCTCGTATGCTCGCTCAGCGGCTATGAGGTTGACAAGCTCGGTTACCATCTGGACGTTGGATTTTTCCAGGAATCCCGATTGGATCGAGCCAAAACCACTTTCTCCTGCCGTGCCGGTTGTGGGCGTGCCGCTGGCTGCATTCTCTGCCAGCAAATTGTCTCCTTCGCTGGACAGACCCGACGGATTAGGGAATCGGACTAATGTAATAGTGCCCACCACGGATGTGGTTCCAGCTGCGTCAGTAACATTGACGCCGCCGTCTTTTCCGATATCAATAGAGGTAGCATCTATTGGAACGCTAATGGCTGGTTCTATCGGATATCCTGTGGTGCTAACCAGTTGGCCGTTGGCATTTGTCTGCAGCGCGCCGTCACGGGTGTACCTGATGTCGCCGTTGGGTAAAGTTACCTGAAAGAACCCGTCGCCTCTAATCGCTATGTCGAGTTTTCTGCCGGTATTTTGAAACTCTCCGGGAGTAAAGACCTTTGTAGTCGAAGCGGCACGGACTCCGCTGCCTATCTCCAGGCCGCCGGGCGAATTTATACCGGCAGCTACTTCCGTGCCGGATTCCCTGAGCTTTTCATAGAGCAAATCTTGAAAGTCAATTTGGCTCCGCTTGAAACCTGTGGTGTTGATGTTGGCCAGATTATTGGCGATCACATCGACCAGCATTTGCTGGGCCGTCATACCTGTTGCTGCCGTAGAAAATGCTCTTAACATACCATTTTTCTCCTGATTTGCAACGGTCATCCCCCTGCTTTCTTGCGAAAGCAAGAAGGGGGGCAAAAGCACTAGCCTGTGGCTACACTGAGTATGCTGCTGGAAGCTTCTTTTTGAGCTGTGATGAATTTCATATTCGCTTCGTAAAGTCTGGATACAATTATCATATTTACCAGCTCGTCAATCATCTTGACATTGGATGCTTCCTGATAGCCTTGTTTGACGACGATATTTTCGGCGACAATCGCCTGTATATCTTCTGGCATCCTGTAGCAGCCTGCGCCGACAGGCACGAGTTTTCCTTGGTTGTCTGCGAAATCTACTAATCTGAATTTGCCTATAGCTGTTCCAGCCGCGCCGATACTACCGTCACCGGTGACGTTTAGCTGCGAAGCTCCAATAGTAGTTGGCACCGTGATTGGTCCCGCCTGGCCAGCTACAATCTTGCCGTCAGAATTCACAATCTGGCTATTCTGATTAACATGGAATGTACCATTGCGGGTATAAAGCGGCCCTTCTGGCGTCTCTATAACGAAGAATCCTTTGCCGAAAAGTGCAAAATCTAATGGGCGTCCCGTCTCGATGATGTGGCCTTGCGAAAAATCAAAGACTGCTTCAGAGGTGACTGCACCCTCGGTTTGTTCCTCGGCACCAGCTTGCTGAGCTTTGAGAGTCTCAGTGAAAACGCTGCACCTGCGCTTATAGCCGGCCGTGCTTACGTTGGCCAGATTATGCGCAATGATATCGAAGTCCTGTAGTAACGCATCTACACTGGCGCTGATTTGTTCTATGCTATCTGGCATTTTCGCGTCCTTGCGTGGTTGCAGATTCGGCAAGTTCCTGTTCTGCTACCTGCTTGCTGTCGTCAGGTGCCAGAGTCTTTTTGCCTTGGTCACCTGTTCTCGGCGAAGCTGCATTGGTAGCACGAATCATTTCGTCAACGTCTGAGTCATTGAGTCCGACCAATTCCACTGCTATTGACAGACCATTTTCTGTGGCTTTGGTGTGCCTGACCAATCCGATATCTTGCACTATCTTTGACGGCACAGTTTTGCGTGTTTTTGGCGGAGATTGGTCTGGATTTTCCTGTTCATGCAGCCCAAATATTACCAACACTCTATCGCCGACCTTAGCTTTTAGCGGCGCCTCTACGCGCAGACCCGGCCCGGCCAACTCAGTAACAACGGCAGGTATAAATTCAGGTGCTCCCCAGGAACCCTTCGACAAGCTCAGGGGAGGCTCTGAATGAGCCTTGGCCGAAGCCCCTGTTACTTTAGAACCGTTTTTCCTACTGTGATTGATGGTCTGTGGCAGCGTTCTTGCGAACGGAAAATGCGCGATAAGGGCGGGTCTGTTTACCGGGACACGCAGAAAACGCCGGCGATTGACGAACCTCACATTCTCACTGTGATTGAAGGCTAATATGTCACCATCGCACTTAATCACGGAAGTATCAAATTCCAGAACCGAGGCGCCGAAATAATATCGCATACGCCAGTATTCGCCCGGCGTACTTTGTACCGGCATTGCTAACCTGACTACAAGCTCACCCTCGGTGTTCTTTAGCACGATGGACTCGATGCTTGCCGAACTACGGGCTTTGCGGCGAGTGACATGAATGGTTTTGCCTATCGGGATTTGCCGGCTGTTCAGTTTCTTCGGATTGGTGGGTGAGCCGACAGAACTGGCAGGCTGAAAGCCGAGCTTTTCACGCAGGAAGGAAAGCCCAGCTCTTAACTGGTCGGTTTCTTCAGATGGAGGCTTTCTCGCGAGTCTTTCTTCCATCAGTCTGGCCGCACCGCCATCAAATGCGTCCTGCATGGTGAAAATGGCGTTACGTTGTTTGAGCCGACTTTTGCTGACCACGTCGCGGAGAATTTGGCGTTCGCGCGTGCTCAGACCTCTTTTTTCGGCCTGTTCAAAAAACAACTGCTCGGCAATTCTTCGCTCCTCCACCACTCGATTGTAACTGACCCAGAAAAGCAGGCCGACCAACAGAGTCAACCCTGTAATCGCGGCTATTAGAAACAAGTGCTCACTCAGAAAGCTTGTGTTGAAGCGCCTTGTAGCTTCCCACCGCTCAAGCGGCGTCAGCGCTAGAAAAATGCTGTTTAACGTTTCTGTGACCATAGCTGTCGTAGTCTACTACCTGATAAGGTTGCTCAATTCTTGCAGGATAGCATTGGCGACTCTTATAGTTCTGGCATTAGCCTGAAAGCCGTTTTGGGCTTCAATCAGATTCACAAATTCGGTTGCCACATCTGTGTTGGATTTTTCCAGTGCCCCACCGTGAACTGTGCCCGCACCGCCAGTCAGGGCCTGGGTGGCGACCGCTTCTCCAGAGTTGACTGAAGAAGTGAAGTACCCGCTGCCTATGTTTTCCAGACCGGACGGGTTCTGGAACAACGCTATTTGCAGGACAGCGATGTTTTTCTTGACGCCATTGGAGAACGCGCCGACAACCATGCCTTCGCTATTGACTGATACTCCTGCAAGTCTGCCTGCGCCATAACCGTCCTGCTCTCTGGCTACAGCAGTAGAACTTCCGGCAAACTGGGTTAGGCCGTCAAACTTGCCCACGGTGCCCAGTTCCAATCGCATGGCTTGCGGGTTCGCAGTGTCATGTGCAAATGTTATTACAAACTGGGCTGGGTTGGAGCTACCCAAGCCGGTAAAGGAACCATCGCGGGCGTCAAAAGTTATACCTTCGATTCGCCTATCCGCTGCGGCTATCTGGTTGATATTGCCGGTGATGGTGGTCAACACCATATCCCAGGTGTTGGTAGTACCCGTTCGGACAAACGCAGCGGTGAGAACGTGTTTAGCTCCCTGGGAGTCGTAGACTGTAATATTAACACTCTTGACTTCTTCCCCACCGACAGTCGTTATCTCGAAGTACCCCGGCGTCGTCAGCGAATCAGTACCGCTGGCCGTTTTCTGGTATGCCAACTGGATGTCTGTTCGGCTATAACCGCTTGAGTCGTCTGTTATGCTTATCTGGCCGTTCACTAAAGACGCAGTTGCGCCACTAAGAACGTTTGTGTTAAGATAGTTAATCAGTTCGCCGAGAGTCGTATTCCCGTCGATCCCGGCAAACGAGTCACTTATTGTAGTTCCATCTGGCTGAAAACCTGTGATAGTAATCGATGCGGTCTCACCTGGACCAAAACTTCCGCTGAATTGGTCGAGTTGGTCAATTTCTGTGACCCCCGTAGCTGTCGTACCACCATTATAGGTGTATGTTATGTTCGATGATATTGCCTGTGTTTGGGCCGATGATGAGGCGTCGGCACTCAGATTGCCGGAGACTATAATTTTGGAGGTGGTGTTTGCCGGCATCGCGGCATCGTATGGCACGTGAATATTGCTGTCACCGGGAATCTGAAAGCCCTCCACTTCGCCCACCGAACCAAGGCGCTGGACACGATAGCCGGTCGCAGGGTCAACCAGAGTGGAGTTTTCGTCAACCGCAAAAGCCCCGGCACGGCTATAAATGCTCTGTTGGCCGTCGCTGAAGACGAAATAACCTTCTCCTTCGATAGCCAAATCAAGAGGGTTGCCTGTGTTTACGATGTTGCCTTGCGACATGTTAGGTGATATACCGCTTATCGCGACGCCGCTACCCATATACTGTGGGTTGGTGCCGCCGATGTTTGCCGTAGGCTGCGATGCCTTTTTTATCGTCTCACTGAGCAACTCAGAGAAGGTTATTCTGCTGGCCTTAAAAGCGGTGCTGTTGACATTGGCAAGGTTGTTGCCGGCGATGTCGAGCATTTTTTGGTGGGCCTGCAGCCCTGTGACTCCGGATGACAACGCGAAACTCATTTCTACTTCTCCTTAATACTGAAAACGCCGATCTCGATCTCCAATAAGCGCGATCCCCACTTGATTTTTAGCTGCCGACCGATATGACCTCATTTAAGGTGACTGGGTGTCCGTTCGCTACCAGAAGGATTTCGCCATCAACGCTGTTGTAGACTTGCCCAACGACGCCCCTCTGAGTCTCTTTGGTGCCTGTCTGGCTTTCTGTGAGAAATGAAATCTCCTTGCCGATCAATGAACTGGCATAGGTCCGCTCAACGGACGTAAGAATTCTTGCAAAGCCCGAGTTCATTGTCTCGAGTTGCTGCAGTTGCGAGAGCTGGGCTAGTTGCGAGGCCATCTCCTTATTGTCAAGAGGCTCTAATGGGTTCTGGTTTTGCAGCTCTGCCACCAGAAGTTTCATATAATTCGTTTGAATGTCACTTGCCGTTGTTAATGCTGATATTGAATCCATAGGTTTTACCTTCCAACAAGAGCCAAAATCTAAAAACTTCTTGAAGCATTACAGGTCAAAGCACCCCGACAAGTCGGGGTTGGCAACGCTCAACTGGCTAAGCAACTGGCGTGCCGCACCGCCATGCGTGATGCTTGCACAGTATGTAACTTCCGCCTCCGGCGGACCTTAGGGCGGTCGAAAAATTCTGTGGCTGTCGGTAGAAGACTTTACAACAGGGCTTTGTAAAGGGACGAATTTTCCTGTGAGCCAGAAAATTCTGCCGAGCTCTGTCGTGATGGTTCTGCTGATGTTTCTGTCTTGTTTCTATTGTCCTGACAATGTCGCCGAGTCCCATAAAAAGCCGGATCACTTTGCTGGAGATTCTGCCTTGTTTGTCTTCTTAAACCAGATAAGAGTGCGGCGAATCCAGCGGCCTGTTCGTCAATAGCAGCCCACAATCGCGCAGGGCCGTCCCATAAAAGATTAAAGTTGTCTCTTTGCACGTGTCGATTTGTCGAGTATCTACGTGAAGCGAAAGTATTAGTGGGGGATAACATCTATGACTCTGGGATGAGATGAGTTTACTACGCAGGATTGTTGTAGTAAGCAAGCAGAGCGAACTTCAACAATTGGCTCAGCAGGTCGGCCAGGAAATCTTCGTGGCAGATGACCTTGCAGAAGCTTTGGATATTGTCGAGGCAGTGAATCCAGAGCTGACTGTCTTTGATGACAGCTTCACTCCAAGTCACATCCGGGAATTCCTCGATAAGCTTGTCCCTTCGGCAGGCTCAGGGCAAGCTCTGAGCGAAGTCGAAGGGACCGATAAAAATTCAAGAAATGTCCCTGTTGTAGTAATTGGGGGCAGCGAAAATGATGCGGCGGCACGCACCCAGTTCATACAGATGGGGGCGTATGATTATGTGCAGAAAAGCACGGATTGTAGCCAACTCAGGCAAATCGCAGCGAGCATAAAGAATAGGCCCGAAAGTAGCGGCGCCGACAAAAGCCCAAGTCCTTTCTTCGTTGACGAACGTGCTGCTGCTGTTTCTATGGTTGGCCGCAGCAGAGCGTTTGTCAAAACGCTGGGTATGATCAGACTTGTTGCCGCCAGCAAGTGTAATCCGGTTTTGATAGTGGGCGAAACTGGTACGGGCAAGGAGCTTGCGGCAAAGGCAGTACACACTTTGAGGTATCCCGACGGGCAGTTTGTAGCGGTAAATTGTGCGGCTCTGACCGCCAACCTTCTGGAAAGCGAGCTTTTTGGACATGTTAAGGGCTCTTTCACGAGCGCCGACCGCGAAAAAATAGGCCTATTGGAGATAGCCGGCGATGGATCTATCCTGCTTGACGAAATAGGTGAGATGCCGTCGGATCTGCAGGCAAAGCTGCTGCGTGTGCTGCAGGAGAAGACCTTCCGGAAAGTCGGCGGGCTCAGAGACATCCCTTGCAATGCCACGATGATAGCTTCGAGCAACCGCAATCTATACAAAGAAATGAAGGCTAACCGGTTCCGGCGAGACTTATATTATCGTCTGAACATCTGTCCGGTTCTCATTGCCCCCTTGAGGTCACCCGATCGAAGAGAAGACATTCCACTTTTGGCTGAATATTTCTTCAAGACGTCGACCATTTGTCCGGGAAAAAGCCCCAAAATAAGCTGTCTGACGCACTTTGCCATGGAAGCTCTGGAAAAACACGACTGGCCTGGCAACGTTCGGGAGGTGCGAAATGTCATTGACCGAGCGATATTATTGGAAACGACAGACAAGATCGGCCTCAGCAGCATTATATTAGACTCGGCTGAGTGCGGTGAGTTTGCCGAGAGTCAATCCGGCGTCCAAATCAGGGACTTTTCACTGGTAAAGGCCGAGCGTGAACTGATCGCTCGAGCATTGCAGGAAACAGGCTGGCAGAAGACCCAGGCTGCTACGCTTCTGGGCATAACACGAGCAACCCTCTACGCCAAGGTTAAGCAGTACAATATCAAAAAGGACTTATCCAGCCAGCAAGAGCCACAGCCCGATGTGCCGGCGTTATCTCACCTCCAGCCGGCGATTGCTTGATCCTGCACAAAGCAGAGTGCCTAAAGTGTTGAGTGACTAAAGTGCCTGAAGTTATAACTTTCAACTTTATCCGCCAGACGTATGGCGGATTAAGCTCACTTTAGGCACTTTAGAGCACTTCAGTGGCGATTAGCTCGATGTCACTTCCCAGCCGAACAGTCTGGTATCCCCTGCCTAACCCCGCAATACATTGCGGGGCTAACCGGTTAACCCCGCCATCAATATGGCGGGGTTCTGATAGCCTCTGCCCGTCAGACTATGTCAGAAAATCTATCGGCTCGTATAGAATCCTGACGCCTTCCAACTGTAAATTTTCAATTTTCCATTGTCAATTTTAACCCTTATAGGCAAAAACCCCCACAGCGGAGGTTGCTGCGGGGTCTGGCACAATTGTTGCTACCATTCAGATGATTGTCAATTTGTAGCCGGGAATCTATGGCAAGGAAAAAACGACAAACTGCCCACGCAGATAGTGGCTCCAAGGTGGTAGCACACCGCCATCGCCCTACTCCGGAACTGGGCGGGGAACCATCTGAAGGTTCCCGTTCCCGCCGGCGCGGGGGCAAGCCTCGGTCCTGGGCGAGCTCAGGGCTTGCGCCTGCCCCGCGGCCAGCGCAGCGAGCTGCGGAAGCAGGGGCGGCGTCCCAGCATGAAGCGCTGTTGGCAAATTCAAGTGCTCAGGGACTTGGGGAAGATTCCGCTCACGCTGCTGGGGCCGGCCAATCTGAAGGCTCGTCAATGTCGGTCCAGATTAGGCGTTTCTCAAACCTGCAGAAGATTCTCATTGTTTGCATTGTCTTTGTTGCTGCGCTGTTCGTCTATGCGGTGCTGCGAGTCTCATCAGGTCGTGTTACTGATCTTGGTCCGCCACCTTCCAGGCACAAAGCACAGGAAAAAATGCCAGAGACCAGTCCAGCCTTCGCAGCCGCTTCTGCGGAGTCGGCAAAGCCCGAAGCTGTAGCTTCGCCTAAAGGGTCACTCTCATTGATCGTTGCCGAGGCGTTTTATCTGCAAAAGGATTACGACCGGGCCTATGCTGCCTATAACCAGCTTCGCCAGGCTTTGGTGGCGGATGAGCAAGACGAGCCACTGAAAGATTTCCTGGTGCTAAAAATGGCTTTTTGCATGAAAAAGGCGGGCAATATTCAACAGGCTAACCAGTTATTTAGGACACTGCTGCAAAGCCCTTTGCCGGCAATCAGAGCTCTGGCTGCCTATCAGCAAATTTTCGCCGAACTAGAGAACAAACAGTACTGGCAGGCCCGTACCAGAGCATATCAAGCAATTGCTCTGGTCGAGACCATCGATTTCTACAGGGACTGGGCTTTGACACTGGAGCGCGAGTGCCATTTTTTGGCTGCTGAATCTCTGACCCGAAATGTTCTGTCACTTTGCGATGCCGACAGAGACCTTCCGCCGCAGTTGTGGCGCCATACTCTGGAAGCCGATCCTTTCATAAATGTCAGCGAGTCACAACTGCGTTCGCTGTTCGCCGGCGGCTACGACCAACTAAGAAAAGCTCTGCTTGGGCCGCAGATTCAGCAGCTACAAGGCCAGGGTGCAGGTCCATACTGGGAGGTTTCCTGCTGCGGCGCACCGATTGAAGAGCTGTTGGCAAGGTTCGCCGGCCACACTAACCTGGATATTCAGTGGGTGTGTGAACAATTGCCCGGCTCGGAAACGATAAAAGGCACAGTCCGAAACAGGCCGGTTAATTTATATCTGTCAGCCGCGACACCACAGCAAGTGGTTGCAATTGCTGCCGGTTGTGCAGGTTTAATAGCGCAACTGGATGACCAAGGAACCGTCAGAATTTTCAATCCAGCCGACTACTCTTCGTTGTCAGAGCACTTAGCCATGCTTTGCCAGGAAGCAGTGTCACTTTGGCAAAGGTTCTTGCTTACTTCCGTTGGCAGCGACCTCATTGTAAACGTTCATTTTGCATTGGGACTTCTCAAGGCTCAAAAAGGCCAGCTACCTGATGCTCTTGCTGAGTACAAGCTGGTAGCCAATCGTTTTTCGCAAACCTCCTTTGCACCGTACGCTTTGTTACACTCCAGCCGGCTGAAAGTCATGCTGCGCGACTATACCGGCGCACGCGAGGATTTAAAGCAGCTTACTGAGCTTTATCCCGACAGCGAGTTCTCTGACCAGGCTTGTTTGTATCTTGCCGATGCTACTATGAAAGCCGGCCTTTTTGATGAAGGGGCGCGCCTCTTCTGCAAAGCTTACAATCTTGGTTTTTCAGCACAATCAAAAATTGCCTCTGTCCTGGGAGCGGGCAGATGCTTCTACGAGCAGAAGGACTATGCGGCCGCTGCAGAATGGCTGAGCCGATTCATTAGCCTTGCCAAGGACGTCGCAAGTGCAGACTTCAACTTAGCTTGTTTTCTGCTGGGTAAGACCTACCTTGCGCAGGGCGTGCCCGAGCGGGCGAGTGACGCTCTTGAATACGCGCTTGCAGGTCGGCTTCCCAGGCAGGAGTATATCGAGGCGGTCTCAGCCTTGGTTGATGCGCTTACCCAACAAGGCCATTTCATCGAGGCACTGGAGACATTGGAGAGGGCGCAGCCCTGGCAGTTCTCGCAGAAAGAATCTGTCGAAATGTTGCTGCTCAAGGCAGAGGTGCTTCGGTCCATGGGTCTTTCTGACAAAGCTATCGTGGTGCTCGGAGATAGAGCCGAGTACCTGCTCGATACGCAGCTAAAAGCTAAGGTACTTTACGAGCTGGCTAAGTGTCACATCGCTGAGCAGGACCTGGAGCTTGCCCACAGAAACCTAACCGAAGTTCTGGTTCTGATTGAGCCCGGGCCTTTTGCGCACGAAGTCGGGTGCGAACTTGCTGAGGTTTGTCTGAGGCTGGGGCAGAATTCACAGGTCGTCTCTATTTGCTCGCAGCTTCTGGATTCCGCCCCATCGCCCCCGCTCCTGGCATCCTTCAGGAAGACGCGGGGGCAGGGCGTCCCCGCGGAAGCGGGGATAAGGCAAAGAGCGATGAACATTCTGGCTACGGCCCACCTTCGGCAAAAAAATTACGAAGGAGCCGTCCTGGCTCTTTTGGGCCAGCCCGGTGCGAGGGACCCCGCTTTGCGGGAACCCAGCGGAGAATCAGATATAAAAAGCGATGCCGGAGACTTGAAGGTAAAAGGTCAGAAGCCGGCTGGAGATGCCCCACAACAAAATACAACTGTTATTCAATGAAGCTTGGAGCCAAAACTTGAAAGTTGACTCGGTTATCCTGTACCGGTTTTTGTGTGTGGCCTTCTGCGCCGGCTTAGCAGCATCCTTAGAGCAAGCTGTTGGAGCCGACCTTCCAGCAGTCCGCCCAGCAGAAACTTCGCAGGATGCCAATGCCCTGAGCCGCAAAAATCCGAAATTCCTTGACATTGTTCCCAAACCAGATAGTGACATTGCTCGCCGGTTGCGGCAAAGCAGCATCGGAGTCCCGGCAAGCGAAGAAGACCGAAAACACAGAGATGAGCTTGCGCGTCTGATCGAGCAAGTCCGCTCAGTTAAATTCAAATCGAAGGACCAAACGCCTGAGCCTGGCCTTTATGTTAAGCCCGAGCTGGGAGCTCAGGATAATAAGACATCATCTGCTCAAAAGACTCCACCTGAGCCTGTAGGAAAACCGACACAAGCTAAAACGACTGATCTGTTGCCCTATGAGCCGGTATCGAAACAAACCCTGCAGATGCTCGAGAGCCTATCGCAGCATCCTGACCGGGCTGCTGCTCTGCGCGAGGCCGGGTCAGGCAGTCTTTCTGAATTGGCAGACATTCTGTTTCTAAGCGGCCAGCCAAAGCAGGCAGCGGCGTTTTACCAGCAAGCTCTTGATCGTATGGCTCCGGACGGTGCGGCATCGGCTGAGAATAGGGCCTGGATTCTATTTCAATTAGGCAACTGCCTGCGGGATACCGACCCGTCAGCAGCAATAAAGACGTATAGACAACTGATTGCAGAATATCCCAATTCGCTGTGGACGGATTTAGCCAAAGCCCGTGAGCAGCTAATTGATTGGTATCGCAACGATAGATCCCTGACACTACTTGAATAGCGCAGGTTGTAAAGTGACTGAAACAGAAGCATACAACGACAAACGATCCCGCCAAAAAGCTGGAACTGCAAATGTGCTGATAGTCGACAGCGACAGCGGGCCGGTTCGGTTAATCCTGGAGATTCTGGCGCAGAAGGGGATTTGTGCCAATGTCGCCAACGATAAGAAGACTGCCGTGGAGTTTCTTGACAAGAATGATTGTGACTTAGTATTCATCAGCGTCGACATAGACCAACCCCGCCATGGTGATGGCGGGGTTAACCGGTTAGCCCCGCAATGTATTGCGGGGTCTTTTGAGCTGCTTCGGGCGATCAAAAAAAGCTCGCCTGAGCTTCCGGTGATCATGCTGTGGTCCCCAACCACCGATCGGCAGGATCAAATCGTTGAGACGGCTGTCAAAGCTATGCGCTCAGGCTGTAGTGACTTCATAATCAAGCCGGCAACCCGCGAAAAAATACAGACGCTGCTGGACACTTTTGTGCCCAACCATAGCGTCTTCACGGTGGCTTCGGCACAGCAGGGAAGTCACTGCCTCTACCAGATTGTGGGCAGAAGTCCGAAGCTGGTTCAGACAGTCAGGTTAGCTGAAAGAATAGCGCCTACCTCGGCACCGGTCTTGATAAGCGGCGAGAGCGGAACAGGCAAGGAGCTAATTTCTTTCCTTATTCATCAGAAAAGCAAAAGGGCTCTGGGACCGTATATCAGGGTCAATTGTGCGGCGCTGAGCGATTCGCTTCTGGAGAGCGAATTGTTTGGCCACGAAAAGGGCGCTTTCACCGGCGCCTATACTCAGCGCAAGGGACGATTTGAAATGGCCGACGGCGGGAGCTTGCTGCTGGATGAAATCACTGAGACACCTCTTAGGTTTCAGGCGAAGCTACTTCGGCTACTTGAACAACAGGAATTTGAGCGGGTCGGCGGTAATGAAAATGTCAGGGTTAATGTTCGAATAATAAGTACCACCAACAAGGATTTGCTGGAGGAAGTTCGGCAGGTTCGGCTCCGGCGGGACCTCTACTATCGGCTGAGCGGCGTAAGATTGGTAGTCTCGCCATTGAGAGAACGCCCCGAGGATTTGCCGGAACTTGTATGGCATTTCGTGAATCTTTATGCACACGAGGCAAATCGCCGTATAACTTCGCTTGATCCTGCGATGATGGACATCTTTGCCAAGTATGACTGGCCGGGCAACGTCCGTCAGTTACGAAATGTGGTGCTGACATCGTTGATCTTAGGAATTGGCCCGGTTCTTTCATTAGCTGATGTCTCGTGGCTTTTTGATGAGCTGCAGCCCCTGCCGCAAGCCGGCTCTGGTTCGACCGATCCCCGATACTTGATTCCCGTCGGGCATCGAGCATCCAGCATCGAGCCAACGGCATTGGGCGGAATTCCGCTCGAGCAGGTGGAGCGGCTAGCGATCCTGGATACTTTGCGTCAGACAGCGGGCAACCAGGCAAAAGCCGCAAAGGTGTTGGGCATCAGCGACCGCACGCTGCGGGATAAGGTCCGGCGATATCGGCAGTCCGCCATAGGTGGATGCAGAGCAGTGTCTCAGGAGTGCTTACAGTCAACGCCGTAACATTGAGGTGCGAGGCAGAGAATGGCAAAGGACAAAAACATGGAAGAGCAAAAAGACCCGCAACAGGGAGGTCGCGACGGGGTTTCCGGCGAGCCGGAGTCTGGAAAGAAAACGGCTGGTGGGCGCCTGCAATGGATAATAATCGCTGCGGTACCCGTTATTTGTGCCGGGTTCGGCTTCGGCCTCGGTCGACTGCTCGGGCACTCGGCCGCCACTGACGCAGCAGACTCTACTGGCCAAGCACCACCGACTCAGGCACAATTAGCAAAAGCTGATGGTGCGGAAAAAGACTCACAAAAAGGCTGGTATTTTGACCTGGAGCCCGTCGTGGCAAATCTGAATGAGCCAGGCGCAACACGGTATGTTCGCGTAGCCCTGACGTTGGAGTTAAGTCCCGAGCTGGACCAGAAGAAAACCACAGCTTTCCTACAGGAGAATGCCCCGCTGTTGAAGAACTTGCTCACCATCTATCTGGCAAGTCAGACCATTGAAGATATGCGGGGTGACAGGAACCTGCGGCGGATACAATTAGAAATACTGGATAATTTCAACGAAAAGTTTTTCCCCAACGGCGCCCCACAAATCAAACAAGTTCTCCTTAAGGAATTCGCCATACAATGAATAGCACAGTTACCGATAGTTTAAGTAGAGAAAAGATCCGGCAACTTTTAGCTGCTGTAGGTTCCATGCCATCAGATGTCGCTACGGAAATCGAGGCCGCCGAATACGACTGGCATCAGCCACACTACTTCAGCCGCGAACAACTCGGCATCCTTGAGAGCTTCACAAAGAATTTGGCCGCGGCGGTGGCTGAAAAGTTTGCCCAGCTTTACCACAGCAATTTCGATGTCACAACGGTCTCGACCACACAGCACTTTGCCGGCGAGCTTCTTGGTCAAATCTCGAGCAGCAAGACAAGCGATTATTACTTGGCTTTCGGTCCAGACCAGAAGCATTTATGCGGCTTCATTTCCATACCGGAGCAGACTGCCATCGCCTGGGCGACACAATTACTTGGCGAGGCCGAATCTGATCCGCCTATGGCGGACCGCAAAGCAGGAACCCAAGAAGATTCCGCCGAAACCTTATCGCAACTGGAAGAATCGCTTTTGGTGGACATCGCCGCCGCCATTGTGGCGGCACTTTCTGCGTGTTACTCGTACAGCCCTGCCCATTCGACAGGCTCAGGGCAGGCTCTGAGTGGAGCCGAACGGTTCGAGCCGGCCAAGATTATTGTCAGAGGTGAGCTGCCGGTTGAGCTGCAACAGTCCGCTTGGGGATCCCTTACGGGACTTGAAGAGCTCTGCAAGATCGTCTTTGCCGTCCGCAAGGCCGGCTCAGAAAATAGGGGCCAGGCATACCTTGTAATACCCTGCAGCGAACTGGCGCCTGTCACAGGCAGAACTACGGCGGCTGAGCATAAGCTGTCAGCCGAGGATATCCCCAAAGCGATAATTGGACATTTACACCGAATGCCGGTTTCTATTACGGCTCAGTTGGCGCGCACGTATCTGACTTTCCAGGAGCTGGTGGCTGTTCAGCCTTGTGACATATTGCTACTTGATAAGGCAATTGATGAATCGGTGGAGTTGATTGTTGATGGCCGAACGCTTTTTCGGGGCCGGCCCGCGAAGTCAGCCGGCCGGTACGCCATAGTAATTACTGAATCGCTGGGTTAGAAACCTCTCGACGACCGGGATTGTACTCAGAAGGGAACGAAATATGGCAAAAACAGCCAAAGCCACGGCAGAAAAGGTTAACGGAAAGAAAATGCAGCGAGCCGATGCGTCACAACCTGCCCCCGCCCCCGCTCCTGTCCGGCGCCAGGAAGACGCAGAGGCGAGTCGGGGCGGCGGGGCCGAGCCCCAAAAGCAGGCACAGTCCGTTGAGTTTCCCGAGGCGAGCGGAAAAGAAGCTGCGGGTTCGCCCAATAAGCTCGACATCTTACTGGATATGAGCGTGCCTGTAGCGGTTTCTATCGGCCAGACAGAGATACCGGTTCGCCGGCTCCTACAACTTGGACCGGGCTCGGTCTTGAAGCTCGACAAGCCGATTGATGAACCGGCGGATTTATTTTTGAAGGATGCCAAGTTTGCCGCCGGCGATGTGGTGGTAGTGGACGGACGCTTTGCCGTGAGAATAAGACAAATCATCGGTGCTGACACTACATAATGGCGCTTTCCCAGAAATCAAGGTCATCAGGATTGCCAGGCATCAGCTTGCAGAAGCGAGCAGATGATCCCGGCTCGCCGGGACTGGACGCGTCACTGGCTCCCACCAGCAATATCATTTTGGCTGTGGGCCTGGTGGTAATCCTGGCCACTCTTTTGGTTCCTCTACCCACACCGTTAATGGATGTGCTTTTGGCCTGCAGCATATCTTTGGCGGTGGCGATACTAATAATTACACTCTCGGCGAAAGAGGCGCTGGAACTATCTACTTTCCCTTCATTACTTCTTTTCACGACCCTGTTTCGTCTGTCTCTTAATGTAGCCTCAACCAGGCTCATACTTCTGCAGGGTGACGCGGGCAAGATCATCCAGACGTTTGGTGATTTTGTTGCCGGCGGTAGTATAGTGGTCGGACTGGTTATCTTTCTAATCCTGGTTGTTATTCAGTTCGTCGTAGTCACAAAGGGTGCCGAGCGGATAAGCGAAGTATCCGCCCGGTTTACCCTCGACGCCATGCCCGGCAAACAGATGGCGATCGATGCCGACCTGAACGCCGGGGTTATTACAGAGGCTCAGGCCAACGAGCGCCGAGCAAAAATTGTCAAGGAAAGCGAATTCTACGGCGCAATGGATGGCGCCAGCAAGTTCATTCGTGGCGACGCCAAAGCGGGACTTATAATTACCGCTGTCAACCTCGTTGGCGGTATAGCTATGGGCTACTCACGCGGTATGAGCATTGCCACCGCTGTAAAGACGTACTCGATTCTTTCGATTGGCGATGGGCTGGTCAGCCAGATACCCTCGGTAATAATCGCCATAAGTTCGGGTTTTTTGGTGACCAAGATTTCTTCGAGCCGGAGTGTCAGCCAGGACCTCTCCCGGCAGTTTCTGGCCAGCAGCCAGCCGCTGATGATAGCTGCCCCCATCATCGCTGCGATGGCGTTGGTGCCGGGTCTGCCAAAGATACCTTTTGTGCTGTTAGCCGTGGGCATCGCCGTCCTGGGCCGGCTGACCACTCAATCCGAAAAGCAGCGACAGAAGCCGCCAACACCTGCGCACGCAAAGCCTGAAAAAGAACCGGTTGAAGAGTTGCTGGATGTGGACAGGATTTCGGTGCATGTGGGCGTGCGGTTGATTAGCATGGTTGACCCTCGCAAACACAACACAATTTTTGAACGGATCGGGGCTCTACGGCGAGGATTTGCCCAGCAACTGGGCATCGTCATCCCGCTTGTTCGCCTGCGAGATAACATCGGTCTCGAACCCAATGCTTACGAGATCAGACTCTCGGATCAGCCCGTGGCAAAGGGCCGATTAGAGCCCGGCAGGTATCTCGCTATGGACCCGGGCACCGTGCAGGAAAAAGTTATGGGGATAGCAACTGCCGAGCCTGTTTATGGCCTGCCCGCTTTGTGGATAACAGCGGAGAACAAGGAGAAGGCAGAACTGGCCGGCTACACCGTGATCGACCCTGAGTCGGTCTTTATTACGCATTTGTCCGAAACACTCAAGAGGCACGCCGATGAAATGCTGACTCGCGAGGACGTGCAGCTTCTTATCGACCGACTTCGCAAAAATCAGCCTGCGCTGGTGGGTGACATTGTCGGCGCCGACGGACAGGTATCTATTGGATTACTTCAGCGCGTGCTCAGGAGTCTGCTCAAAGATGGAATACCGATTCGCGAGTTAACAACCATACTTGAGTCACTGAGTGAAAATGCTTCAAAGACAAAAAATGCCACTGCCCTGACGGAAATGGTTCGCAAATCATTGAGCAGAACAATCACCGAGCAGTACAAAGACGAGACCGGCAAGATTTCGGCCATAGCGCTGGAGCCTGCTTTCGAGCATCAGATGGTATCCACTTTGCGACAGGAAGGAGCAGAGATAACCTTGGCTTTACCCACTGAGGTGGTGATCGAGACCAGTAGAAAAATTGCTCAGGCCTGGAAAGTAGCGATGGATAAAGGCAGGGATAAAGTGGTTCTGCTGTGCGATTCCAGGCTGCGGTCCTCGTTGGCGGCAATGCTGTCGCGGACTGTGCCGCCGCTGCCGGTTTTAGCTTATGACGAGATCGTGCTCGGCACCGACATAGAGCCGATAGAGACTATAGCCGTTCAGCAGGCGGAATACGCTGTGCCGGAAGAGCAGGTACAAGGAATTCGCTCCGCGTGGACTCCGCAGCTTACTCCTGCTTTGGCAAGCATGGGAAGATAAACTATGCCGTTAAACGCCCGATACATAGGAGTCACCGTTGCGGTGACATGCTTTTTCTGCCTGAGCTTTATCAGTTGGATTAGCGGTCTTTCACCATTTATCTGTTGTAAGCGGGCTGTGATCGGAGCGGTAGTTGCGTATGTAGCTGCCAGCTTAGTCGTGAAAGCAATTAATACCATTTTGATCAACGCAATGATTACCAGCCGTAAGAATCAGGCTTTGCCTGAAGTGGGCTCCCAGCAAAAGGAAAAACGCGGTGACAGTAAAGACTGAACGAGTTTGTCCCCCGCACCAATTGAAGTTGCAGGCAGGTGTGCACACCGTTGCGCCCGGGGCAATTGGTGCGGGGCCCGAGCACCTGAAAGCCCTTGCCATGCGCACATACTCGGGACAGAAATCTCAGTCGCTCGACGATGAGCGGATCGAACAGTTTCTGCCTATGGTTCACAAGATTGCTTATCGGGCAGTGACATACATTAAGCCGCCATTATCTTTTGAGGACCTGGTCTCGGCAGGGACTGTTGGATTAGTCAAAGCTGCCCGCGATTTCGATTCTTCGCACCACGCAGAGTTCACAACCTATGCCTATATCAGGGTAAAAGGGGCCATCCTTGACGAGCTAAGAAGCGCATCCTTGCTGCCTGCTAATCTCGGTAAGCAGATTCGAAACGCGCTGGAACTCAGCCGGAAAATCACCGAGCAGACAGGCACCGCACCCACTGACGACGAGCTGGCTGCGAAACTTGGAATGAGTACCGGCGAGGTTTGCGAACTGTTTGAAAACGCTCGTGCCCGGCATTTTGTCTCAATAGACGGCTCTGGCGACGAGCAGCCCGCGTTATGCGAATTTTTGACTGAAGCCCATACAGCTACTCCTGACCAGCAGCTCGAACGGGCTGAGCTTATAGACAAGCTGACCGAGGCCATACAGAAACTCGACCAGAAGCGACGGCAGATCATCTTGCTCTACTACCAGCAGCACCTGACGATGAAGCAAATAGGCGGCCTCCTTAAGATTACCGAATCGAGAGTCAGTCAGTTGCACGCCGGTGCACTGTTCCAATTATCTGTGGAATTAAGGGAGTGGAAAGATGGCGGATAATGACTACAACATAATAAAGCCGGTGGACAGCCTGCACAGTATCCCCGGCTTGACTCCGGCGAAACAACGCGAACAAAGAAAACGCCGGCAAAATTCGCACGGCAAACAAGAGGAAAATGCCAAACAACAGCCTAACGATTTGGTGGACCAACAGAAGCGCGGTGAAGAATCTACCGAGGTGGAAAACGGCCACCATCCCATAGACTATTGTGCATGACTGGACATTGTTGTTTTGAGAGTAACACCAAAAGGGCAAAAGTGACAGATGCAAAAGGCAGCAGGACACATTCTTAAAAGTAGTGAGGTTAAGCTCGAAGGCCAAATCAGGCTCGATCCCCACTTTCGCGGGGACAGGCTTGCCCCTGCGCAGGCAGGGGTGCGGATCGTCGAGAGCCATCCTGAATTTGCGGTCATCGAAGTGGTCTGCTGCTGCGGTGCAAGGACGTATCTTAAGTGTCAATATGCCGGTGGCGCAGCCGGCGAAGGCCAGAGCACCAGCGGGCAGGTGAGTGAGCAACCAAGTGTATGATCGAGTGCACAAACTTAACTGGGTTCCACGAATCGCGGCCCTACGTAGGGCCATATTTACCCAGCGAATAGAAGGAGAAAATGCAATGCAGGTTGGTAGAAAAACGGGCTTGTTTTTAACTGTGTTACTGTTGCTGCTATCGGGCTGTTCGACTCCGCAGGAGCAGGCAGGCGCTATTCAGCAAGACAGTTCACTCCGCGGCAGCCCAGGTGGATCTATTGATCCGCAGGGTAGCTCTATTGTGAAGAGGTTTCAAGATGCTGCCCCACAAAGCCGGACTGCTGTGGAGTCTGCCATGGAATTAATAGAAAAACATGCCGAGCTTTCCAAACAAGCCGCCGAGCTGGAGAGAACGAATCAGGGCCTTACTGCCGAAAATAACCGGCTCAAAGCACAGGTTACCTCGCTGGACAACGAATTGAAGCAGGCGCAGAAGGAATTGACTGAGGCAAATGACCTTCTTGTCGAAATGCGTATAGAGTTGAACAACTGGAAGACCAGTGTCTTGGGCTTTCGAGATGAGATGCGGCAAGCTGAAATGGCGCAACTGGAATCCTTGCTTAAGATTCTTAAGGTCTTGGGCGGAGAGGTCACCGTCCAGTCAGTAAAAGGCCAGGATACCGAGGATACAACTGCGACCAGCGCATCACCACGCCAGCCGGGCCAGCTCGCCCCCGCGTCTCCCGACGCGAGTGGGGGCGGCGGGGCCAAAGTCCAGAAAGCTCCGACTCCAGGAGAGAACAATGGATAATTCAGTAAGTCTGTTCATTGTTCGTTGTTCGTCGACGACCAATGAACTACGAACGATGAACTACCTGAACTGGGTGGCGCCACTTGTACTATTGCTTTCGGGGCTTCTTGCCGGCTGCCAGCGTGATACTGGCTGCACAGGAAAAGCGGACGGCTTTTATCTTAATCCAGACCGGGATTTGTCTACCATCGGTAGGGGAGCTATTGTTGAATTAGATAACGATTCGAGCTATCCGGAAATTTCCGCCGACGTAACCGAGGCTCTTTTCCTGGCGCTGCAGAAGAAGCAGGTTTTCGGCTTAACTGTCGTACACCGACAAGACCCGGCGTGGCGTAGTTTGCAGTTGGACCTGGACTCAGCCTATACCCTTGAACAATTATCGGCAATCCGCCGGACGTTAAAGTGCGATGCGATATTGGCAGGGACTATCACCGAATATCGGCCTTACCCTCATCTTACCGTTGGGCTTCGAATGAAACTGATAGACGTAAGCAGTGGAGAGCTGTTATGGGCCCTTGAACAGGTTTGGGACGCCTCTGACAAAGCAACTGAAGGCCGAGTAAAAAAGTACTTTGAGCGTCAAATGCGTTCCGGTTCCGCTGCTTTACGCGAACAGTTGGTTACCATCAGTTCGCTCAAGTTTGTCGGATTCGTAGCTTATGAGGTGGCTGAGACTTTGCCATGTGCAAGATAACGAGAATTCGACAAAAGGCATTAAGTTTTTTAGAAAACATGCGAAAACGATTGTAGATTGGAAACTCAGGAGGAAAGTACATAATGATAAATAAGATAGATGCACATCAAATTCACGATGTTTTGGCAAGACCGGCATCCCAACAGGCGAGCTCCGCCAAGGCTCTTGCAGATGGTGGCGTGGATATATCGCTGCAGATTAATTATGCCTCTTTGGTCGACAAGGCGATGCTAACCCAGCGGACCGACGCGGAGGTCGTCCAGCACGCCAGCGAACTCTTACGGTCCGGTCTACTCGAAAGTCCGGAAAACGTCCGAGCAGCCGCAGAAAACATTGTCAAATTCGGGGTATAAAGACTTCCGGGCATAATTAACCCCCGGACTGTGCCGGGGGCGGCAGGCCTAATAGGCAAGGCCCACCAGGATGGTCAGAATAAAGCCTGGGCTTGTTTCATGGACGCGGCGAGGAGATGTGTACACTTGGCACCCCCACAGGTACTCATACCTCGCCGTTTTTCGTTCGCAATGTAGTCGGCAACTCGATGCTCCATACTCGGCGAGAATCCAGCATGGAGCATCTTTAGGCATAACAGTCAAGAATTTGCCCTGCCAGGCACTCTCTGATAGGTAATGTTGGTGTGTACCGCTGGTTCGCATCGGCGGCTGCATTGCGGTCGCGCCTGACCCGAACATCTACGGCAATAACATCGTCACTTCTGCAGCAGTGATCGACACGCTGATTGTCACCGTCCAACGGCTTGACGGCTTCGATTACGCAGAACGGCTCAACGACCGGGCATAAAGTTAACTTTATCATCTGCCACACCCCCGATTAACATCATAGTAGCAGATTGCCACGGCCAAATCAAGTGAAATTGCGCCACTTTCTTTTGCCGGCCGAACGGCTGTTTTGCCTATGGCGCCAGAGAATTCGCCAGAGTGATGTTATAGGACAACGGTGGACTTTTGTGGATACTTTTTGTGGTTCTATGCGTACAATGTCTTGGCAGATTCTGAGCCGCATGTAGCTTGAGGTATCGATATATCGGTTGTAGCAAAAGGTGTACCAATGCGTATTATTGCCCAATGCCCTAAGTGCAGTAACAAGTGGGTCTTAGATAGCAGTGCGGCGGATAAAAGGGTAAGGTGTCGCGTTTGTGGCCGGCTATTTAAAGTGCCAAAGCTGGAAGAAGTGCCGAAGGCGGTCAAAGTCATAAAGCAGGCAAACGGGACTATTTATGTAGATGAGGCTGGCAGGACCTACGGGTAAAGGCGGTTATCCCGCAAATCCTATGAGCAGATGGGGCAAGACCAGCCAGTGAAGCCTTAATGGGCGACCCCGCCATAGTGATGGCGGGGTTAACCGGTTAACCCCACCGTCACCACGGTGGGGTTAGAGATTTTTTTCTTGACTTTAAGGTGGGCAATTTGATACAAATATGGGCAGTGTGATGTGCGCGCTAATTGCGCCCGCACGCCGGGCTGCCGCACTTTTCATCAAGAAGAGGAGCTCTACTATTGGGACCATAGAGCCCATTTAGAGTAAGAATTGTTGACCGCCAGAAGGTTTTAGAGATCTGTTAACCGGAACTGGCTTTTTAGTGTGTAGCTAAAGTACAGATATCGTAACTTTTTTGAAGGAGGACTATTATGTGGAAATCATCATTTGTAGTTGTGGTTGCGCTTGCCGCGCTATTTAGCGGCGTGACGCAGGCGGCGCGGGACGTCACCAAGCCGGGCGATACCATTCAGGGCGTCCCGAACGACGGTGACTGGCCGGGCAATGAGGCGGTGAACCAGGCGATTGACGACCAGATCGTCACGAAGTATCTGCACTTCAAGGGGGACACGGAGCCGGTGGGTCTCCGAGTGACGCCCAGTATCGGTCCGACGGTGGTGACTGGCGTGCGGTTCTGCTCCGCCAATGACACGTTGACCTACCCGGGCCGCGCCCCGGCGAAGTACCAACTGTCCGGCTCCAACGACAGCATCGACGGACCGTACACGCCGATTGCCTCGGGCGATATCAAGGACTTCGGCGGGAGCACGTACACGTGGCCGGAGCAGACCTGGACGACCACGGCGATAACGTTCCCCAACACGGTGGTGTACAAGCACTATGAGTTGATACTTACCGGCCGAGGCCTGTTGGCGATGTCGGCCAACAGCGACAGCGTGCAGATCGCCGAAATCGAGCTGGTGGTGGACGTTTTCACGGCCACGATCCCATCGCCGCCCGACAAGGATGCCAGTGTACTGACGCCGCTCTTGGGGTGGACGGCCGGCGATGGCGCCAACTTCCACGATGTGTACTTTGGCACCAATCCGACGCCGGGTCCCGCTGAGTTCAAGATCCGACAGAACTTCACCGTCTATTGGGCTGGCAGCCTTACGCCGGGAACGACTTACTACTGGCGTATCGATGAAGTGGAAGCAGACGGTGTTACGATCCACAAGGGCGATGTCTGGAGTTTTACGGCAGCCACCTTAACAGCTTCTAAGCCGAACCCGGCCGACGGGGCCAAATGGGTCGATATTGAGGCGGACCTTAGGTGGTCTGCAGGCGCCGGTGGAATTTGGCACGACGTCTACTTTGGCAGCGACCAGACTGCTGTCACTAATGGCACTGGCGGCACCTTCAAGGGTAAACTGGGACTCACAACCTATGACCCCGGAGCGATGGCACTGAATACGACTTACTACTGGCGGATCGATGAGTACACTTCCGGGGGCACTAAGTATCCTGGCAAGGTCTGGAGCTTCACAACGACTGGCGGCGGCGGCGGCATCAAGGGCGAATACTTCAACAACACGACTTTGAGCGGATTTCCGGGGCTGACGCGGATCGACCCGTCCGTCAACTTCGACCTGGGTGGCACCAGTCCAGGCGCGCCAATCGGCACGGCCGACTGGTCGGCCCGGTGGACGGCAGACCTCGAGATCGCCATCGCCGACGCGTATATGTTCGCCGTCCGCTGTGAGGAGGGCACCCGGCTGTGGATCGACGGCGAGCTGGTCATCGACAAGTGGGTCTACGCCACGGTCCCCAGCAAGTACTTCTCCCTGCCGGTCCAGTTGGAAAAGGGCATCCATTCGCTGCAACTGGAGTACCTTAACGGCGGCAACTTTGTGGAGCAGTTGTTCTGGTCGACGGCGACGATGGCCGAGGTGATTATTCCCGCAGGTCCCTTGCAGCCGCCGCTAAGGGCCAGCGGCGCGAATCCGCCGGACGATGCTGTAGATGTCAAGCAGACGCCCGTTCTTCGCTGGGACGCCGGATTGAAAGCCGCTAAGCACAACGTGTACTTCGGCACTGACGCAACCGCGGTTGAAAATGCCACTACGGCGTCGGCGGGTATCTACCGAGGCCAGCAGGACCTCCTTGTTAAGACATACGCGCCTACG
Source organism: uncultured Pirellulales bacterium (assembly GCA_964567045.1). Lineage (GTDB taxonomy): Bacteria > Planctomycetota > Phycisphaerae > Sedimentisphaerales > Anaerobacaceae > JAFNGF01. The sequence goes on from CAZMLE010000003.1 coordinate 100,623, forward strand.
GAGGCTCCTTTGGCGTGGAACACCGCCTACTATTGGCGGATCGATGAGGTCAACGGCGTTGACGTCTGGAAAGGCAACGTCTGGAGCTTTACTACCGCCAACTTTGTCGTGGTGGAGGACTTTGAGGACTATACTGACGATGTTGGCAGCAGAATCTTCCAGACCTGGAAGGACGGATTTGGATTCTCCGAACCGGCGCCCGGCTATCCTGGCAACGGCACCGGCTCGGCTGTGGGTTACAGTCAGGCTCCATTTGCTGAGTTGACTACTATTCATGGCGGTGGCCAGTCGATGCCGTTAGGTTACGACAACAGCGGCACGACCGGCAAAGCCCGCTACTCGGAGACCCAGCGTGAGTGGACCTCGCCGCAGGATTGGACAATAAACAACGTTAAGGCGTTGACGCTGTACTTCTATGGCGCTTCTGCTAACGCTGCCGAACAACTCTATGTGGCGCTGGAAGATAATGCCGCCCACGTTAAGGTCGTGAACTATCCTGATCCGGATGCAGTCCAGGGCGGCGCCTGGCAGGAGTGGAACATCGACCTGACGCAATTCAGCGCTGCCGGGGTGAATCTAAAGGCTATCAAGAAGATGTATATTGGCCTGGGCAACCGGACCAGTCCCAAGGTTGGCGGCACAGGGACCATATTCATTGATGATATCCGGGTATATCCCAGCAGATGTGTTCCTTCGATGCTAAAACCAGCAGCCGATTTGAACGATGACTGTGTGGTTGATTATTTGGACCTTGAGGTTTTGGCGGATGACTGGCTGCTTGCCGACAGATTTATTACGACGTCCAATCCCGGCACTGCCAATCTGGCGGGCCAGTACAAGTTTGACGGCGACGTTCAAGACAGCTCCGGCAAAGGTAATAACGGAACCATCAACGGTGACCCAACATGGGTAGCTGCCGGCAAGATTGGAAGCGCCCTCAGATTCGATGGTGCGGGCGACTACGTCGATTGCGGGGCTGGGGCGACCTTGAATATTACCAACGGAGTCACGATTTCGGCCTGGATCAACCTTTCTGCAACAGGACTCGATCAGAAGATTGCTGGCAATCAGGATAATACTACCGGCGGCTACAAGATGACCGTATATTCCGACAACAGGGTTGAGTTTGAGATTCGAACTTCCGCCAACGCGGGGACCCTCAACAGAAGTGTTGCCGGGGGAACGGCTCTGGCGACAAATATCTGGTATCACGTTGTTGGCGTCTATTCTCAAGGTAACTACATCCGGACATACGTCAATGGCGTTCTGGACAGAGCGTTGACTACAACAGCGGTACTTGGCACTTCGACAGGTACTCTCAAGATTGGTTGCGAGCCCTACACCACCACCGCTAACTTCTTCAACGGGATTATGGACGACTTGCGGATTTACAACAAGGCTCTTTCGGATGCTGAGATAGCGTATTTGGCTGACGAGACCCCTGCCGACGGCAAGTTGTATATTCCGGTTCCGTCGGTTGCTGAGCTGTATTCCGATGAGCCTCAGGGTTCCAGGAAGATTGACCTGAAGGACTATGCAGAGCTCGCGGATGCGTGGCTTGAGGAGATTCTGTGGCCGTAATCGCATCGTTCATTGTTCACCGTTCATAGTCCATCGATGAACAATGAATAACGAACAACGAACAATCAACTATGAACTTCGGGGCCTATTTCGGCGTGCCGGAATAGGCCCCCTGCTTTAGTGATCCGGCTGGTAGTAAGCGATTGTGAAGGAGTTCAGCTCCGCCCCGAACGTGCAAACACATTTCAATACGATGCGCATGTTATTACGCAGCAAGTGAACCGGAGCAGGAGGGATTCGAACCCCCGTCACCCGAAAGGATGAAACGGTTTTCAAGACCGTCGCCTTAAGCCGCTCGGCCACTGCTCCAATAAACTCCCGCTCACTTTACACTGTGCAGGCCGATATTGCAAGAAAACCGGCGGCAGTCTGTGCTGTTTTGCGGGTAGATATTCGGCCAGGCCACCGGTCTGCCAGGGCTTGCTGTGTGCCGGCAGGGTGCAGCGGGCGTAAAAAACGAGCCCCGCTCAAGGCAGGGCTAACTCGTTTATATGAAGGAGGTTACGTGTTTATTATTTTTTTGCCAGCCTCAGCGGAACCAATAAAGCGCTGCGTCCGTCACTTATTAGCAGCAGGACCGCCCCTTTCTTGGTACTTTTCTCCACTGCGTCGTAGAATTCCCTGGCATTTTTGACCGGCTCACGGTTGACTTCCAAAATTACCATTCCAGGCGAAATGCCCTTGCGTGCCGCTTCCGAGCCAGACTCGACTCTGGTGACTAACACCCCGGTTTGCCCTTCGTAGCCCAGCCGTCGCGCCAAATCATCTGTAAGTGTTTGTACGGTAAGGCCTAATTCTTCGGTCGTGTCTGACGGCTTACTGCCAATCTCCTCCACAGGTGGGCGTGTCCCAAGAGTGACAGTGACCTTTTCACGCTTGTCGTCGCGCAGCACGACTATTTGCACCTTGGTGCCCGGTTCCAGCTTGGATACGCGATTAAGGAACTCAGTGCCTTTTTCAACCGGCTGGCCTTCAAACTCAACAATAACGTCGTACCGCTTCAGTCCAGCTTTGTCTGCTGGGGAACCCTCCATAGCCTCGGTTACAAGTACCCCTTTGGCGTCCTCTTGTAAGCCGAGGGATGCAGCGGAGTCAGGAGTTAGCTCCTGATACTTTATACCCAGGTAGCCTCTGACAACTTTTCCGCCCTTGACAAGTTGTTCATATACTTCTTTAGCCATATTAATGGGGATAGCGAAGCCGACACCCATAAACCCGCCGGTGCGACTGATGATGAAGGTGTTGATTCCAACTGCCTTTCCGTCAAGGTTAAGCAACGGTCCGCCCGAATTGCCTGGATTTATTGCAGCATCGGTCTGAATGAAGTCTTGATAGCTATTCATGCCAACAAAGCCGCTTCTGCCCTTGGCGCTTACGATGCCGGCTGTGACGGTATGACTCAAACCGAAAGGATTGCCGATAGCAACGACCCATTCGCCTACGCTGAGTGCATCCGAGTCGGCCAGTTCCAGGTGTGGAAAGTTGTCGCCTTCGATTCTTACGACAGCAACATCAGATTCCGGGTCCGCACCGACAACTTTTGCCTCAACCTCAGGCTTTTCTCCCACCTTGACCGTAACTTTGCTGGCCTCCTCGACAAGGTGATTGCTTGTAAGGATGTACCCGTCGGCAGTGATAATAAAGCCGGAGCCCTGAACCGACTGCTGATACTTACGCTCGGGTGAGGGGCGGCTGGGCGCGCGCCGCCGGAAGAAGCGGTCAAATAGGTCATCGCCAAATGGGTCAAATGGACTGCCGAACGGCCAGTCCTCCATGGTCGGATACTCGGATGTGACGGTCTTTTCGGCCTTTATGCCGACGACTGCCGGCGAGGCCTTTTCAGCGATCCCGGCAAAGGCTTTGCCCATCCGGCGGAGGGCGTTAATGCTGTCTGTATCTTGGCCAAAGGTTGGCAGCAGTGGAATAAGCAGCAAAAAGGAAAGGAGAATTGAAATTGCCAGATAACGCGAGGCGTTTCTTTCTTGTCTTATAGTAACCAGTCGCATCTTTTAGACCTCCAAATTCGTAAGCTAATCGCAATTATGGGCACAATACACTGTTTACACTTCAGCGTCCCACAAGCCGTTTTTGATTACATTGTCTACGATTCTGTGGCAGGAAAGTTCAGGGAGTCAAGGCTTTTTTTGCACAGAGAAAACGCCACTAGCGAGATTTATCTTGCGGGCAGCAGCATCTTAGCTATAATATGTGTCGTCAAGTTGTTGCTATTTTATTGTGGAGCAGGTATGTCAGGTCATTCACACTGGGCGGGAATAAAATATAAGAAAGCCGTTCTTGACGCCAAGCGCGGCAAGATATGGAGCAAATTAGCCCGAATGATAATAGTCGCGGCCAAGAACGGCGGCGACCCGTCGGCGAACCTTTCTTTGCGATATGCTATTGACAAGGCCAAAGCCGCCAATATGCCGAAGGATACCATTGAGAAGGCAATCAAAAAAGGAACAGGCGAGCTTGAAGGCGCCACTTTTGAAGAGGTAGTCTACGAAGGTTACGGCCCGGGCGGCGTGGCTATAATGGTCGACGTGCTGACTGACAATCGCAACCGAACCACGCCGGAAATTAAAAGGCTTTTTGAAAGGCATGGCGGCTCGCTGGGAACGGCTGGATGCGTTAACTGGATGTTCGGCAAAAAGGGACTTATTACCGTCCGAACCACCGAGGCCGACGGAGATGCGCTACTGGAAATTGCCCTGGCAGCAGGCGCGGACGACATGGAAAACACCGGCGGAGTTTATGAAATAACCTGTGAGCCAGGCGCTTACGAAAAACTCAAGAAGACCTTGAAAGAAAAAAACATACCTACCGAAGTTGCCGAAGTTTCGATGGTGCCGCAGAACACAGTGCCGGTGAGCGATGCGGCAACAGCCAAGAAAATCATTTCTCTGATGGAGGTCTTAGACGACCACGAAGACGTGCAAAACGCGTTCTCCAACTTCGACATTCCCGATGCGATAATGGCAAATATCACTTGACGCGCACGCGTTGGGGAAATACCGTATTGTCGGAGAGAACCCCTCAGTAAACAGGGGGGCTAAATACTGGATTTTTGGCCAAGTTCTTTTATCCGCTTAAGGGCAAACCGGTATTGTTCTTGGCCGAGTCGGCTGACAACTTCTTTCCGCTCCGGATACATTATCCTGAATTGAGCGCGGTACTTGTCCTCGATCCTGATTGCCTCTCTATATTGCTCAAGGGCAATATCGGTTTTGCCCAACTGCTCGGCAATTTGCGCCAGTTTGAATCGCAATCGTTCGCAGCCCGGATATCGCTCAATGGCAAGTGACATAATCTGGAACGCCTTGTCCAGATACTTCTCTTTGTCCTGCCCGGGCGGGATTTCCGATAGTTGCCTGTAGACCTGCGCCAATTGCTCAAAATATTTGAAGTTTTGTTTGTTACACTGAATTGCGGTTTGCAGGTGCTTCTCCGCCTGCAGCAGCAAATCCGGATTCCTGCCGCCTGTTGTCTCGAAATGGTGCAGATACAATCTGCCATTCATAAATGACGCGGTGGGGCTTAGAGGATCTTTCTCGGCTGCCTTATCTAAGAGGTTGTGGGCGAGCTCGAACCAGCCATCGGAAATGGCTTTGTTAGCCTGCTGAATCTTGGCGGTGCTTGCGGCCACGGGTACAAGGGCATAATTCAGATAAGCTCCGATTATTGCCGTTGCCGCTACCACGGCTGCTATTTTAGCAGCGGGGGTCGATTTTAGAACAAACTGCCGTTGGCGGTGCCGGAAGGAATCTTCGGCAATCAGGCATGCTATCATCGCCCAAAACGTAGTAAATACGCCCGGCTCAAAAATGGCAAAATCTATCAAGTTATGAATCAAAAGCGCTACTGCCGCACAAAAAAGGGCAGGGCCGACAATGTCTGTATCGCCTATGGCGTATTGCGCATCGCGTATGCGGCGTGAGGGTGTCGTCAAAAGCAAAAAGGCAACAATAAACACGAACACGGGCGTAACGTACAATGTCACTACTATATAAATCATTACGTCAAGCGAACCGCCGGATGTCACCGACAGAACCATCGGTCTGATGAGCAGCAGTGCAGCCGATGTGACAGTCAGAAAAGTTATGGCCAGCATTCTAAAAGGCGGCTGATACCCGGCAGTCTCCGGCGTGACATCGCGCCGGGGCGAAATGACTTTCCACAGAGGTATGAATATCATAGCTAAGAATCCGATCAGGCCCAAAGGGCCATATTCGGTCAAAACGCTGAGCACAAAATTGTGCGGGTCTGCAACCGATTCGAGTGCTTCGGCGGGTTTGTAGCGCGGGTAATACTGCGAAAAGTTGGCCGGCCCAACGCCGGTAAGCGGGTGGTCGGCATACATTTTTGCCGACGCCTGCCAGTACTGCCATCTGACCAGCATGGGATCGCCGCCGGGCAATCGGCCATGAGTCAATCCGTAGGAAATGATTGCCACTGTCGCGGCGGCGCCCAGCGATAAGCAAGCGATAAGTATGGCTTTTCTGTGGCGTTTCAGCCAATCGCCGAAACGGAGAATCGCAACAAAAAGGGCTCCGCCAAACAGTAAGCCGATGATTGCGCCCTTACTTCGTATGATAGCAAAGCCAAGAATGACGGCTGACGCAGCGATGCCGCAGCACAGAAGATGCGTGGGCCACGAGGGATCAAGTTTGCGATTCTTCAGCTTTTCGATAAACAGAGCCGTAGCGGCAAAGCACGCCAGTAGTGCGAACGAGCCGACAGAGTTGCGGGTGGTGAAGAATCCGCGGGCGCCTCCCGAATAAAGCCGATGTTCAAAAAGAAATTGCTGCAAAGAGCCCGGCTCTATACCCATCGGTTCGAGGATAGTCTGCGGAGATTGCTCGTATTGCTCAATGGTCATTTGATTGCTGACGAAGAGTTGCTCAGCGCACTGATAAGCTGACACTACGCCCAGAGCGGCAATAACAGCAAGCGCCAGTCTAACTTTTGCCCGGCTGTCCAATATCTGCACCAGAAGGATAGCCATAAACACAGTGGCCAAAGCTGTGGCGACATTGGCGACTGCCAGCCGTTTGTCGGCTGCTGCAAAGCAGGCGGCAGTAGCAGCTCCGCAGAGTAGGGCCAGCCCCAATTCGATGCCGGTGAAGCGGTATATGAATCTACTGCTTAGAAAATTTGCCGCAAACCATAAGATAAGGGCAAATATAAGCACTGCCGAGACGGATAGGCTGTAAGCAATGTCACGGACATTGCTCGGCAGGGTCGTTGACTGTATGGTTGGGCTTTCGGTAACTGTGGCGCGAAGTGCAACCACGCAAAGACAGACGGCGAGCAAAACGCACTCGAAAATCGCCCGGCTTTTGCTTTTTGATAAGTTTACGCTAACTGCGCTCGTCGTCATCTTTGGTGCTGGTTTCCAATACTGCGATAACGCCCAGGACCATGATTGTCTGAGCGAAGATCAGGATAGCGCCTGGTAGATTGACCTGGTAGAGAAAAGTCGCGCCAAGCCCTGTGCAGAGCGTAGTCAGGTACAAGGTCAGAACCGTCTGGGTCTCGGTCAGTCCGCGTCTTTTTAACCGATGGGAAAAGTGCTGCGTGTCACCGACCAGTGGGCTTTTGCCCTGGCTTATCCGCAGAAGGGTTACGCTGATAAAATCATATAGCGGCACCGCCATCACCACCACCGGCATCAAAACCGAGTACCATCGTCCGCTTTGGGCTTCGTGATAATAAGTTGTCCGCAAAGTCAAAAGCGCAACGAAAAAGCCCACAACCAATGAGCCTGCGTCACCCATAAAGATTTTTGCAGGCGGAAAGTTAAATACTAAAAACCCTAACAGCGCCCCGATGAAAACCAGTGCCAGGCCGCCGACAAGAATCTGGCCGCTGGTGGCAGCGGCGGTAAATAAGATGCTGCCGGCTATGAGGGCGATGCCGGCGGCGGCGCCATCCATATTGTCCAGAAAATTAAAGGCGTTAATAATCAAGACTATCCAGAAGGCTGAAAGCGCAGAAGTAACTGCCGTGTTCTGGATGAAAAGCTCAACCCTAACTTGACCAAACGCAGCGGTAACTATCGCCACCGCAAACTGGACGGCAAGTTTGAAAAATGGCTTAAGGCGTTTTTTGTCGTCCCACAGGCCCAGCAAAAACAGAGCAAGTGCACAGAGCCATATAATCGCCAGTTGATCGGTCTTAGCCAGGAAATGAGTAGGTTCCACGCCGGTGCGTTCGGTAAGCCAACGAAGCTGGCCGGGAACAATGAGAAATCTAACTGCCGCCACCGCAGCCAGGATAACAACTGAAAGTGTGGTAAAGATAGCGATTCCGCCGCCTAAAGGGACAACGCTCCGGTGGTATCTATCAGCCGTCGGATGGGCAACGAAGTCGACACGTGCAGCCAGCTTCTTGACGACCGCGGTTAATATAGCCGATGTCGCGAATGAGCCGACAACCAAGATGACTGCCAGTGTGACAAGCATTACGAACCCGGAGAAGCTGCGGTCAAACCGCAGGCTAAATCCGCCACACATCCGGCGGATAAATATTTAGCCCGGCGTTTTACGCGGGTTTTTTTCCTTAAACCCGAAGAATCGAAATTTCCACTTTTTTGACCATGTTTGGTGTTTTAACTGCTCCAGCAATCGCGTCCTTACCTTCTCGAAGAAATCGAAATAGCACTGTTGTCTGTAATCGGGATACGTGTGAGGCAGCGGACGCCAGGACCCTTTGTCGAAAATTAGAGTCACTTCGGCATAAATTTTTCTGCCGATGTATATACGATGCGAATAGTTTTTGGTAGTAGCCAGGATGAGCTTGGAAGCCTCAATTATGCCCGGGTCTAAATTCACGGGCCTGCGCAATGGCATGCGCAGCCGGCCAGCCAATTTCTGTTCGAGCTTATTTGTCTTGTGTTTGATCTTGGCCAGCCGGCCAGGCTCAATCAGCCGTTCAATACTGACAAATTGCCTCAGGATATTTGGGCCGGTCTGATCCTTGTAATAATCAGTTTGTGTGAATGGCCAAATGTCACTTACCAGGTCGATCTTGTCAAACTTGTCTTCGATTGCCTCTATCGCAGCGTGCAAGCATTGCTCGTCCGCAGCAAGAATTCCGATTACGAGCTTTACCGGCTTAGGGTCTTCTAAGTTCCACATTCGATCTCAATTTTTTCTGAACCCCCCAATAAATTGGGGGGCTAAATATTTTTTTTATTTAGCCCCGCAGTTTACTGCGGGGTTCACAATTCACACATCGCAGATTCGCACTGCATAGGCGAGCGACTCCAGCGGGTCGCGTCGTGGGACAAACTCGTGCGCGACGTAACCCTTAAAGCCGGTCTCGGCGATAGCTTTCATAATGGCAGGATAATATAGTTCCTGCGTTTCGTCGATTTCGTTCCGGCCCGGATTGCCGCCGGTATGGTAATGCCCGATGTAGTCCTTATTGTCGCGGATAGTGCGAATTATGTCGCCTTCCATTATCTGGGCATGATAAATGTCATAGAGGATTTTGATGCGGTCGGATCCGACTTTTTTGCAGACCTCCACGCCCCAGCTTGTCCTATCAAACATATAATCTTTGTGATCGACTTTGCTATTAAGGTATTCCAGACAGATGTTGACTTTTTTCTGCTCGGCGTAACCAGCGATTTGTTTGAGGCCTGCGACTGCGTTTTCGATGCCGACATCATCGGAGATACCGGCTCTGTTTCCGGAGAAGCTGATTACGTTTGGGAAGCCATATTCGGCGGCGGCATCAATGGCTGAGCGAATACGGGCGATACATTCGGCGTGATTTTTCTTGTCATTCATGCCCTTTGTGAGGCTGTGCGTACTTATCATTGAGCAGACCATGCCGTGCTTCTTAAGGGTCGGAAAATCGTTCGGTCCCAATAGGTCGATTGCGTTCATCCCCATCTTTTTTGCGATCGTGCAGAGTTCGTCAAGCGAGAATTTGCCGTAGCACCACCTGCTGACCGACTGGTTAATTCGCCCATTGTTGACCACGCGTTCCACCTCGGCAACCGTAAGTGCCGGGGCTTGGCCGGCCAGTGCTCCGGCGATTGTGCCCGCGGCTACGAGCGAAGTATTGCGGATAAAGGTGCGTCTGGAAATTGTATTCTTGTTCATTGGTTTTCTCCTTCCCAAATTTGGGTATACCCGTCGCCGTGCCGGCGATGGCTAAACTCTGAGTTTCTCTTTTAGTGAATCGACCAGCTCAATTACCTTATCTGCTGCGCTTTCCATGGAGACTTTTTTGCTTTGCGATTCCGTCCGCAGCTTGATTTCGACCTTTCCTTCAGCCAGGGATTTTTTCCCCACTGTGACCCTTACCGGTATGCCGATAAGGTCGGCATCCTTGAATTTAGCGCCGCCGTGAATTGGCCGGTCGTCCAGCAATACGTCGATGCCGGCTGACAACAATTGCTGATAGACGTTTTCGGCGGCATTTGCTACCCGGTCGTCTTCTTGATTGGCGCAGGTGATGATGACTTCAAAAGGTGCGATGGTTATTGGCCAGATGATGCCGTTCTCGTCGTTAGATATTTCAATGGCCGAGGCCAGGATTCGGTTTATGCCGATGCCGTAGCAGCCCATTAGGCAAGGTTTTTCGACCCCATTTTCGTCCAGGAATTTTGCACCAAGTTTTTCGCTGTATTTAGTCCCCAATTTGAAGACCTGGCCGACTTCGATGCCCTTTTTGAATAACAGTTTTTTGCCGTTATAGGTGTCACCTTGCACAGCGTAGCGAATGTCGGCAACGGCAGTATTTTGGCCTTGCAGCAGGAAATCTCTGCCCGGCACAACATTTTTCGTATGATAGTCGGTCTTATTGGCGCCGGTGATGCTCACCGCCATCGCGGCGACCGCGTGGTCGATGACCATCTTAGAGACGTTATCGCCTATTCCTATCGGGCCGGCGAAACCAACCTTGGCGCCGGTAACTTTTTCGATGGCGGATACTTCAGCCAGCTCAACGTGCTTGCCGCCGATGGCCTGACTGAGCTTTTCGTTATTGATTTCGTGGTCGCCTCGCACTAACGCCGCAATTGCACCGTCTCCGGCGGCGTATATGAGTGTCTTTATCATATCCTTCGGCTCACGTTTCAGAAATGCGCAGACGGCCTCGATAGAGCCGACATTCGGGGTATGGATCTCCTGCATCGGTGGGATTGCGGTGTTAGCTTTTTCTTTCGGCAACGGGTCAACGCCAGCCCTTTCGAGGTTGGCTGCATAGCCATCTTCTGTGTAGACGATTGTATCTTCGCCGGACTCGCAGGGCACGGTGAATTGGTGCGAGCCGGAACCGCCCATCTCGCCGACCTCCGCCTGTACGATCACATATTCCAGCCCACAGCGTTTGAAAATCCGGCAGTAAGCGTCGTACATTGCCTGATAGGATTTAGCCAGGCCTTGCGCATCGGCGTCGAAACTGTAGGCGTCTTTCATTATGAATTCGCGGGAGCGGATAGGGCCAAAGCGGGGGCGGAATTCGTCACGGAATTTAGGGCTTATCTGATAGAGGTTGACCGGCAACTGCCTGTAGGACTTTATCTCGCCGGCGGCAAGCGTTGTGAAGACCTCTTCGGCGGTGGGGCCAAGAACGTTTCCTTTGCCGTGCCGGTCCTGAAGGCGGAACATTGTTGGGCCGTAGTCAACGCTGCGTCCGGTCTTGTCCCATAGCTCAAGCGGCTGCATCGAGGGCACCAGAATCTCCTGGGCGCCAGCCTTATTCATTTCCTCGCGGACGATAGCTATGATTTTCAGCAGGCTGCGCCAGCCGAGCGGAAGATAGGTGTACGTGCCGCTGGCCACCTTGCGGATAAGGCCGGCTCGAATCATCAACCTATGGCTGGTTACCTCTGCGTCGGCTGGTGCTTCCTTAACTGTTGGTATGAACATCCGGCTGTATCTCATCTATCGTGCCTCGTATTTCGTATTGCGCAGGTGGGGCAAGCCCCGTCGCCTCCACTCATTTTAGCCATTGCAGATTTCGCCCTATCAACAATTCTGCCATCTCTGCATGGTGCGTGTTCTTCATCGCGACTGTGTGTATGTCGAACCCATGCCGAACCGCGAGTTCAGCAACTTCCGGCGCGTTGTCATACGTCAGGAGCATATCGCCCTTTATCTTGGATGCCTCCGCAAAAAGCCTTTCGTGGTCCAACTGGAAGTGCTTGTAGAGCCGAGTTCCTGCTTTCTTGCCTGCCACAGTATATGGTGGGTCAATAAACATAGCTGTTTGCACGAATCGCGCGTATGATCGAATTGCCTCGATGCCATCACCTTGTATGAACTCGATGCGGTCACGGATAGAGGCTATAGCTCGGATCCGGCGTGCAATTGTCGCTGGATACCACCGGGACTTTATACCCTTGCCGTTCTCGCCGTACCTGATCAAGCTGCTTCCCGGGGCCATTATTCCGCCGTGAAATGTCCTGTTTTTCAATATTGTCTGAAAAGCGACCCTCTTGACAGACATCGCTTTATGCGCGAGTTCTCCTCGAAGATTTTCAATCGTCATGTCAAAGGACAGAATACGCTCTGCCAGCCACTCATGGTCATCGCTCAGGATAGTGTTCCAAACCGCCGCCATCTGTTCATCGAGTTCAACCAAAACAACTTTCTCCGCGAGTCTCTCGAAAGCAACAGTCAATCCGATGATGGCTCCGCCAGAGAAAGGCTCAAGAAAGACCGAAGGTTTCCAGGGTATGCTTGCCAGCCATTGACGGATTCGTGGGACAAGCCATGTTTTCCCGCCTGGATACCGGAACGGGCTCCGCTGAGTGACAGACGCAACATTAACGACATGCTCTGTCGGAGGTGTCATCTCAAAGAGCGCCAATTGATAGCCCTGTTCAGAACGGCGCATCGATCGTCTCCATATCCGGCTGGTCGCCTTCTTCGAGTTTTTCGTCCACTTTTTCCTGGAGGTGCTCGACAAACTCCGCGATGTCTCCAGGCTCGGAACGAGTAATCTTTTCCAAGCTGTCGTCAAACTCTGTAAAAACAGATTTGCATCGCCGAAGCTTAAAGCGATCCTCCCTCTCGCTTTTTACCAGATCATAGACAAACCACGCAATGTCAGCCCTTGAGGGTTCCACATCCTGCAAACGGGGTAGGGTTTCATAAAACCCGTGGTTGAGTGTAACAGCAACCTTTTTGTTCCACGCCTTAAAAATGCCACCTTTGAAAATCAACTGCGGTGCCAGTCGCTTACGTGAAGAAGATAAATGATCTGGGTTTGGATAGTTTGCGTGGCCTGTCCAATCGAAACTACTTGCCTCGGCAGGATTACTCATGAAGGCCTCGAACGGGTTGCGGATATTACCCGATATGTAAACTGCCTGAACTTCGAGTGCACCAAAATCTGTGACTTTGCCGAAATCATCGTAAGAAACCAGTACAACATCGATATTGCCGGCTGACTTACCATGCTTATCCTTCAACCTTACCTCCGTGAGAGTCGTCCACTTGGTGCCTGCTTCAAAGAAAAATGATGCTGTGTCCTCCGCAATAATCCAATCCTCACGAAATCTTACCGGACACGTGATAACCACATCGCTGCTATCGTATATGCTGCATACGCCCAGTGGATTGTTGGCTTTGTCTTTCGTGCAATTCGGAACCCGATTACCAAACGGGCAGAGTCGATGCTTGCGGTAGCGAATAGCCTCCGGTGATGAGTTATCAATTGGAAAACCAAATACTTCTGCCAATGGTTGTTTTGTTTGCTGAACCGACTTTATTATCCTTTTTTTCATTTCTGTCTCCAGGCGGATTTCGGCCAGGCGCAGACTGTATACCCGGTTTGCATGTGAAGTTTATAGCCCAAAACCGGCAGCCTTGCAAGGATAATTCACGTGCCGTGCTTGCAGGTGCGTGTTGTCAGGTCCAGCAGACATCCGAAAGAAAGGTTTTTTAAGGGGCAGTCGCCGCTTGCGGATACAGGTGCCGCAGAATATGATTGGGCGCAGATGAACGAATTGAAAGGACTATATCTAAAAAGGGCTGAGTAATGGCGCATAAGTTTATCAACCAGATTGAGCCGGGCGAGGCAATCGATGATATCTATATGGCCAAAGAGCCGATTCTGCGAAGCACAACGCGAGGCGATCTATACATCGCGATGTTCCTTGCCGACAAGACCGGGCAGTTGAATGGCCGGATGTGGCAGGCGACCGAAACAGTTTATAAAGCACTGCCCAAGCCTGGCTTTATCCATATCCAGGGAAGAAGCGAGCTCTATCAAAACAACCTGCAAATCGTCATAAGCAACATCAGCGTTATTGATCCGAGCAAAGTGTGCCTCGATGATTTTCTTGCCCGCACAGACAAAGACACGGAGCAGATGTTCAAGGAGGTAAAGCAGATTGTCGCCCGGATAAAAAACCCACAGCTAAGTGCACTGGTCGGCGAATTCCTTGCTGATGATAAGCTGATGGAAAAATTCTGCACAGCGCCAGGCGGCGTGAAGCTGCATCATGATTATATCGGCGGGCTGCTAGAACATACGCATAATATGCTGCGGGTGGCTGTTGCTGTATCGCCGTTGTACCCACAGGTGCAGGCGGATTTAGTCCTGGCGGGGATTTTCCTTCACGATATGGGCAAAACCGAGGAGCTATCGTACGAGATGGCCTTTTCCTACACCGATTCGGGACAACTGATCGGGCACATCGCGCAAACCCTGCTTATGGTAAATCACAAGGCTGATCGCCTGGCCGCCAAAGGCACGCCAATCGACAAGCCGATTCTGGATGCTCTCGGGCATATTATTTTGTCGCATCACGGCGAATATGAATTCGGCTCGCCGAAGCTGCCGGCCACGCCCGAAGCGTTTATGGTATATTATATTGACGACCTGGATGCCAAATTGAGCCAGGTGACATCGGCGATCGACAATGAGCTAAGCGATTCAAATTGGACCGCCTGGAAAAGCGCCTTGCAAACCAGGCTTTATAGGAAGCGCATAGAATGAAATTGAGGTTTGTCTGATGAGATATTCGATTGTTTTGCTTGCGCTGTTGCTGTGGCAAGGTGCGCAGGTTAGCTCAGCGACGCAGTGGTATGTGGGGCCTGCGGGTAAGCCAACAAATCCCGGCACAAAAGAAGCGCCCTGGGACATCGCCTCGGCTCTGGACGGCAGCCAGAAAACCTCGCCGGCCGACACTATTTATCTGCTTGAAGGCACTTATAAACGCCGGCCCAAAGAGCTTTTCGAAATTCGTCTCGCGGGTGCTGAGGACGCTCCCATCAGTATTCAGCCGGCACCGGGCAAGCGTGCCAGTATCGACGGCGGCCTTTCGATGCAAAGTCCTTCGGCTTATGTCTGGATTCGTGATCTGGAGATATTTGTTTCTGAGCCGCAGCCGGAAAAGCCTGTCAGCCCAGGCTCAAACCCAGAAGACCTGAAACGGCCCTGGGGCGGCCTGCATACGTACGGCGGAAAAAACTGTAAGTACATCAATCTGATCATCCACAACTGCAATCAGGGCATCAGTTGCTGGCAGGGCGAGATCGACCCGGAGATATACGGCTGCATAATCTATGATAATGGCTGGCTGGGTACCGACCGCGGGCACGGGCATTGCATTTACACGCAGAATAAAGACGGCGTTAAGAGAATTTCCAACTGCATAATGAGCTGCCGATACGACGGCACCTACACTATGCACGCATACGGCTCCGAGCGTGCGTATGTGGACGACTATCTGGTCGAGCAGAACATCTGCTACGGCAAAGGGCCGTTTTTAATCGGCGGCGGCAGGCCGAGTCGTGACATCCGCGTTGTTGGAAATTATCTCTACGATGTCAGCATGAGAATCGGTTACACTGCGCCGTACAATGACAATTGTGAAGTCAGCGATAACGTGATAGTAAACGGTGAGCTGGATATTACCAAGTACAAGAAAGTCGTGCAGAGCGGCAATCTCGTTATCAAAAAGGGCGAAAAACGTCCAGCAGGGACAAAAAGCGTGCTCTTGGCCAATCGGTTCGACCGAAACCGCGCGCATCTGGTAATCTACAATTGGGATAGGGCGGAAAAAGTGGCTCTCAAAGCTGAGCCGTTTTTAGCCGACGGCGAAAGTTTTTGCCTTATGGACCCGCAGGACTTATTTGGCGAGCCCGTGGCCCGCGGCAGGTGCCGGGCAGGCGCTATCAGTGTGCCGGTCGAAGGCGAATTCGCAGTTTTTGTTGTTCTTAAAGGTGTTGTTAAAGGTGACTGAATTGCTCCCTGCCGAAGCTTTCTGCGGAATAGGCGCGACGCGCCACACATCACGACAAGGTTGGCCCGGCAGGGCCGCCCCCCGATAATTCAGCCCCGCCGGGCTTTTTTGCCTCACAACTGGGCTGATAGTTCCTGTATCTTGGCTTTTCATTTTGAGTATTTGCACTGGTCCAGCTACAATCTATTCGATGCTCAGTGACAACCTTATGTCACAGCGGGTGGAAAAACTGGTGGGTCAGGCGGCAATATGGTCCTGCCGAGGGGCAGTTGCCGCTCCCTCACGGGCGCGGCTCTGTTTTAAGCAGTCGCATAAACCTGTGCTGGTCTGCATTAGCCGTCCCGATTGAGGACTACGCCGGAAAATCGCCAGATTTTCTCAAACTGCTTATGCGGTAAGGCCCTTAGTCCTGTCACAGGATCGGCGACAGTGACGGTGCGATCGGAGACTTCAAGTACGGCTACGCAGTGATCCAGCATAAATCCGTCTCTTACTATAGCCAGAGTGACGCCCGCCTTGTTGAGCTGACTGATGGAGTCGAAATGGCGGTACTGGCACCGCAGACCCTGTCCGGCGTAGCGGTCCGCAAGAGCTGCACAGAGGCAGGCCGGCAGAGTCCCGGTTACCGGACTGCAGTGAGCCAGTAGTGCTATTTCTCCTTCGTTGGCAGATAGGCCTAATTTCGCAAGGGCTGTGACCGCTGCAGCCGGCCCACAAGTGTAGCTTGTCGCCTGCCGACAAACGCCGTCCGAATCGAACCTTGTGGAAAGATTTGCCAGACGGCTCTTAATCAGAGCGGGTGCGAGAAAAGGCAGTACCGAAAACCAGCCCACTACTACAGCCATCACGATCCAGACCAGCAGCTTCTCAGATTTGCGCGGCAGACGCGATAGCGGCGTGGTCAATCCCATCGTAACCGCCAGGGACAAGATTACAAATTTTGCCCGACTGGCGGTGATCCAGGATAGAACCGGCAGAAGCTGAAGCGAATCGTTATGCCTGGCCAGAACTAAGACAGCTATTAGCGCCGATGATAGAATATAGCCCAGCGACCAGTAAGGTTTTGGAAAACTTGAAAAGAATCTGCCGACAGCAATGCCGCAAAGGCATATCAGAATGACGCCCAAAGTTTCAAGCCAAGTGTTCATTTGCACCTTCCTCCGGACCTTGACGACCCCCTGCCTACGCAGGGGCCGCGCCTGCCCCCGCCCCCGCTTGCGCGGGGGTAAACTCGTGCCTGCGGAAGCAGGCAGCGGGGGTCGAGCCGGTTCGCGTTTTTTCTGCAAGTATTTTATCAAATTTAAGCCCCGCGTTCAAGCCGAAAATTCATCTGCTTTCAAGCACGCCAGGGTTGCGATTGAGCAAGGTACGATTTGGGTTTATAATCAACTGGTGATAGCACGTATGCAACAGATACAGCAGAAAACTAAAATATATACAGTCAGCCAGGTTAACTCGCTGATCAAGGAGATTCTGGAAAATAATCTGCCCGGCTGGATGACTGTTACCGGCGAGATAACCGATTGGAAGCTGCACCATAAAGGGCACTGTTACTTTTCACTAAAGGATGAATATTCCAGGCTCCCTTGTGTTATGTGGAACGACAACTTCAGGAAGGTAAAATTTAAGCCGGAAAACGGACTGGCCGTAATCGCTGAAGGTAACATCGACGTTTATTCTCCGCAGGGCAGATACCAGTTCTACGTTGAGTCGATGACCCCTGCCGGCATCGGGGCGCTGCAATTAGCCTTCGAGCAAATGGTAAGAAAGCTCCAGGCTGAGGGGCTTTTTGATGACGCACATAAAAAACGAATTCCAGCATATCCGGAAAGGATCGGGATTCTCACCAGCGAATCAGGGGCGGCGGTGCACGACATAAAAGACAGCATCTGGAATCGCTGGCCCTGCGTCAAATTGTTTCTTTATCCCGTGCCGGTGCAGGGCGAAGGCGCAGCGCAAGAAATCGCAGCAGCTATCAGGGACGTAAACAGGCGCAATAAACAACTGAAACTCGACCTTCTCATTGTCGGCCGGGGCGGCGGGTCGCTGGAGGATTTGTGGGCGTTTAATGAAGAAGTTTTAGCCAGGGCTATTTTCGATTCCAACATACCCATTATAAGTGCGGTCGGGCACGAGGTTGATGTCACTGTTGCAGATTTTGTTGCCGATGCCAGAGCATCCACGCCCACAAAGGCAGGAGTCGTCGCGGTTCCCGACATGCAAGAGGTTCTGGGACAGTTGGCATATTTTGCCAAAAGAATAGGCTCGCAGACAAAAACCAGGCTACAACTCTGCCGGAAAAGTTTGCAGACGATTCTGGCAAGTGCGGTCTTTAGAAATCCGCTTTTGCCTGTTCGCAACCGCGAACAACAATTAGACGAGCTAAGCACCACTCTGGCCAGTTCGACAAAGGCTCTGCTTGCCGGGCTTCGGGATAGGCTTTACCTTTTTTATCAGCAGATTGTCAGGATTGAGCCGCATCGCCTGTTGGCCAGAAGGACAGTTGATTTGAACAATTTGCTCAATCGGGCGAACGTAGCGATAGGCAAAATTATCGCCGACTTAAAGATGCAGCTTACCGCCCAGGCAAATCGTCTGGCCGGCTTGAATCCAAAATCCGTCCTGCAACGCGGGTACAGCATCACTACAAATAAGCAGACCGGCCTGCTGGTAAGGACTCTGGATGAGATTCAAATCGGGGAACATCTTATCACTGAGCTTGCAGACCGAGACACGATTGAAAGTGCCGTAACGGATAAGTGCAAGCGAGAGAATTGCCAGCTCAGTAGTCCTTGAAATGCCTCATCCACGGCGGCCAGTTTTCGCTTTTTACCCCGCCAGCTTTGGTCCAAGCGTTGGCCGTGTCGAATTGGCGGTGCCACTTCAATGTCCACAGCTCCTTCAGTCCGACCTTCCTGACGGACCAATCCATGAAAAGGCTGTTGACGTACCCATCATGCCGATTGATGCAGGGAGAAGGCCACGACGCGCTTGTTCGGACTTGTGCGGTAGGTATCGCATCGCATTCGGGAGGCTTCATGGTATCATGTATCCAGGCCCAGGGCCAGCAGCTATCCAGATGCAGTGGTATATTACTTGCGCCCTTGACATGAGGGCTTGTCCAGCAATATGGATCCGGCTTATGGTCAGACCACCAGTACCACCAAGACCATGCGCTCGTACCATAGCTGCCGTAAGATTCTTCCCATGCCCAGGCAACCTCCGATGGCCACGAGTCCTTGCGCCCAAACCTGCCCCAGGCCAAGAAGGTTCCGCCCGCGGGGTTTCCGTCACCGGTTGGGTTTGCAGGTTTTGTGGCCATCGGGCAGCAACGTGTCCCCTCGGTAGCACTGTACCAATCCCGGTCGCCGTAGGGACCCCAACCACCCCAAGGACCCCAGCCCCAGCCCCCACCCCAGGGCCCCCAACCGCCTGGCCAATCCCTGGGCGGCCAGTCGTCCGGCCCCCAGCCCGGAAAAAAACCATCGTTCTCAGCCACAGCAGTAGCCCAGAGGGTGCCCCACTGTCTCAGGTTCGCCTGACAGGCAACTGCCTTGGCTTGTCTTTTGACCCGCTGCAGCGTGGGCAGCAAAATCGCCATCAGTAGCGCGATAATGGCAATCACCACCGAAAGCTCTATTAGCGTAAATCCGCGATACGCCCGCCAGCCGTTTGCCGGGTAAATCTGGCGGCTAAGCCCTTTTTTCCGCATGGTCGGCTCGCCTCCATCAAAGGAGCCTTTTGACCGACATTTTTCATTTTTAGAGATGATGCATTCCGCCAGAAAATGCGTCTTATCGGATTATACTTTAACCGGTAGAGGTGGGCAAGAGATTCGCAAAAATTATTTGATTGAAACTGCCTGAACAAAAAAGTAAAAAGGTGAAAGTAAAAGGGCAGAAGTTAAGGTCAAAAAGATGGCAGAAAAAAAGCAAAAAGACGATATAACCAAGCTCAGCTTTGAAGAGGCGATAAAGGAACTCACCAGCATTGTGGAAAAAATCGAGCAGGGCGAGATTCCGCTTGAGAATAGCCTGCAGCAGTATGAAAGAGGAATGATCTTGATTGCACACTGCAGGACGATATTGCAGAAAGCTGAAAAACGAATTGAGAAAATATCCAAAGAGGAGAAGCCAGAAGACGGAATTCAGAAAACAGAGCCGCGACCGTAAGAGAGCGGTAATCTCGTAGAAGACAGAAGACGGAGGACAGAAGACAGAATGTCGACATACGACATACGCAGTACGAGAAGCGAGCGTGGCGGAATTGGCAGACGCGCAAGGCTTAGGACCTTGTGTCCTTTGGGACGTGGAGGTTCGACTCCTCTCGCTCGCAGTCGAATGAAAAAGCAGACATGACTAACCGCGGAGAACGCTGAGAGCGCGGAGAAAAAATTTAGAATTGTAAACTTAGCGAGCTCTGCGAACTGGGCGGTTGAAAAAGTCGAGGTGGGAAGCAAAAGTTGCTCAGACAAACCACATTGAGTATTTTGCAGGCGGGGCTCTTGCTTTGTTACGCTAATGTCGCAAGGCCGGCGGTGACGTTGGTGTCGAACGGTCAGCCTAAAGCTGTCATTGTGTTGCCGGCAAAACCTTCGCGTGCGGCTGCCGAAGGGGCAAAAATTCTGGCGGATCACATCCAGCAAATATGCGGTGCACGTCTGAAGGTGCTGAAAGAAGACCAGATCGGGCAGGCAAGAGTCGTGGATGGGCGGATCGAGGCAGGTTCAGGCACATCGGCTGCTGAGACATTTATTCTCGTGGGCGAAAGTGAGTTGGCCAGTAAACTTGGCGCCGCCAGCGAAGGTTTGGGGCCGGGCGGCATTTTGCTGCGGACAATCGGCAACGCACTGGTACTGCTGGGCCCTGACGATTCCACTCCTTCCGACCCGTATGGCAGCCGATATGCGGTCACTACATTTCTGGAACAAGAGCTTGGCTGCCGGTATCTCTGGCCCGGAGAAAGTGGAAACGTTGTGCCAAAGCGCAAGACAATCACGGTCAATTCAATCAATGTCCGGTTTACGCCGCTGCTGAAACAACGCAATATCCGCTGGAGCGATTACAGTAGTCGCATCCAGGAGGGTCTGGATCGGCTCGGATTTACCAGGGAAGATTTCCAAAAAGCCAGAGAAAACGCTGCGAGCACACAATCTGAAAGCAGCGATTGGATGGGCTGGCATCGGATGGGCGGTACGCTCGGATTAAGAACCGGAGACGGCACGATACTGCCGGCGGAAACCTGGGACAGATTTTTGCGTGAGCACCCGGAGTGGTTTGCGATGCAGTTGGATGGCTCGCGTTATTTCGATCCCAGTTGGGAAAGGCCGAGGCTGTGCAAATCCAATCCCGCTCTTATCGAGGCAATCGCCCAGGAGAAAATCGAGGAGCTGGAGCGCAATCCGGGCCAGAAGACCGTGTCTTTGATGACTCATGATGGGGGTTCAAAGGCAGGATTCTGTATGTGCTCCGCGTGTAAGGTGCTGGACCCGCCTGAAGGTCGGCCTACACAACTCGGGACATACGACCACAAGTCGGGCCGGTACTACCGATTCGATTACGTGTCACTTACCGACCGGATGATTTATTTCTATGATGCCATCGCTGAGAAGGTGGCAAAGGTATATCCGGAGGTCTTGTTTACCGGGCAGGCCTACAGCGTCTATCGGGCACCGCCGGTCAGGCAAAAGCTGCACCGTAACATCGTCATTCGGTTTGTGCACAGCCCCAGCCATTACGCAGACGATGACGTGCGTCGTGAAGGGATGGCCGACTGGGACGCCTGGGTGGATGCAGCACAGATGATTTACTGGCGTCCGAATTCACTACTGTGGGGTCGGCACGAAGGAACGCTGGGCGTTTATGCGCACAAGCTCGGGCAAGATTTCCGTCATATATCCGGCAATAAGTGTGTCGGCACCGATTTTGATTCCTGTATGCATCACTGGGCTACGCAGGGACTGAACTACTATGTGCTGGCAAAGCTACACTGGAACCCCGATCTGGATGTTGACCAGGTGATAGATGATTACTGTCGCTGCGGTTTTGAGGCGGCAGCCGGAGAAATTAAAAGATACCTCTTGCGTATTGAGCAGTTGACCGACCGGGCAGCAGCCAAAAGAAACGCCGATGTCACCGAGCCTTATACGCCGCAGGTTATTGCCGAGCTTGGCGCCATGCTGGATGCTGCGGATAAGGCTGCCGGCGACGATATGGCCGTGCGGCGACGGATCGCATTTTTGCGTGTTGGACTGGATTTCACCGAGTTGCAGGCGAAAATCTATCGGCTGCTGGCCGTGGCCGGACAGGGAAGCCCGACGGCTGAGCAGAAAAGGCAAGCCAAACAACTCCTGGATGCAAAGTACCAGCGCATGCGCCAGATATTTGAGAAAGAGCATTTTGCGGTGAATGTGGCGGCATTATGCTGGGGCGAGTGGGGACGGTTCAAAAGATTGGGCTGGACCGGACCTTCACCGAACATCAGAACCGGCAGCAGGTCCGGGGATTAAATTGCCAAGGGCGTCGAAATGAAACGCAATCTGGCAGCAGCTATTTGCATTTCAGTATTTTTTCTGTGTAGTTCTTACTATTGAGACAGAAAGCAAAAGCCGGTAATATTCTATGCTCACGGATTGTGCGGCAAGAATTTTGCTGCAGCGCAACGAAGATACATAGAAAACCTAAGGCGTTGGGAATGTTCGGCAGATATTTTCAGCTTGAGCAAAAGCGTACCAGCGTAAGGATTGAATTTGTAGCGGGTGTGACCACCTTTCTTACGATGGCCTATATTATAT
>CAZMLE010000004.1:0-57938 GCA_964567045.1 uncultured Pirellulales bacterium
AATTCCATTGCCAGCCCATTCTGCCGGTTGACTGTCGCACTGGAGTTCCACTGCGAAGGTCCCTCGAAATTGCTTCTGGCCACTTCGACGCCGTTGAGATACGCTACGAAGCCGTCCTCGTACCTGGTTCGCAGGGTCAGGGTGTCGAACAAATCCAATTCGCCGTCAGCCAGTTCAAACTTGATGCGTGTCCAGAGCGAGGCGTTATTATTCAGCATTTTTTGCTGAATGTCGGAGCCGGCGAATCCTCCGGCAAGCATGAAAACGTCGAAAGAATAAGCCTTACGGGCCTCGGGACTGCTTGGGTCGGCCTCAGCACGGACCGTGAAGCTGCCATCCGATGCGGTAATGCCGGTCCAGCGCGTGACGTAGCCCTGGCTGTAATTGTCGCCGCTGTTGAACCGCACCTTGTTTTCCGCCAGCACGTCCACGCCACTGGTGCTGGCATTGGCGTATGTGTCGGCGCCGGTAAGAGTGTAAATGGTACGGCGGTCGTCATAACTGCAGCGGGCGGAAGATGCCGCAAAAGTGTACTCAGTCCCCGGGTCCAAATCGGTAAAGGTTACATCGACCCACCAGCCGGCACTGCCGTAATAAATCACGCCCGTCATGTCCGCGATGCCGCCGAAAGTAGTGTAGGCATCGGTACCAACCGCACAATCGCGTCCGCCGGCGCCGGGGTCGCTCTGCCAATTAACTCCACCGTCCTGGGTCAATGTCACTGTAATACCTATCGGCTCTCCGGTAGCCTGGTCAATCAGTGGACCTGAGGTCGCCCCGGCGAATCCGTTGCCGGTGCCGTAGGTGGTGACATTCTGGCCGATATACTGGCTGCCCGCGTACACGCAGTCGTTGTACGCGGCTCTCGGCACGCCCCCAAAACCGAAGCCCAGGCCTGTCGGTCCGGCGTCCCACGCTGAGTCATCGAACGCGCGGGCAGTCCAATCAGCCGCTGCGTCTTCAATAGTTGGGACGTGGTAAGAAGCAGTCGCGCCGGCACAGATTAGCGTTCTGGAGTACTGCCGGAGCCCGTATGAAATACTACTCAACTGCCGCGGATACGTTGGCGCATATTCGTGGGCTATCGTCCGGCCATCCCTTTCTACGAGCGCCAGATATTCGGGGTTGTCGGCATCGAGCTGAAAATTGGTGTGCAGCTCGGACCCGGTCACTGCCCGGTTCTTGCCCGAGGCAAAAACAATCAGGAACTGGCCCGGCTCAAGCCAGATGCCGTCGGGGAATTCCCATTTGGTCAGGTCGTTCCTATCGTCGGTTAGGTGCCAGCCGCTGATATCGAATCGCCCGTCGGTTGGATTGTAAATCTCTATCCAGTCGGAAGAATCCTTGTCCTCATCCAGCAGGTCGCCAACCCTGGGCGGATTAGGTGGAGGTTTACTGCCGTTGCTGGCCATAAATTCGCTTATGACGGGCGTTGTTGTCTGCACAAGCCAATTCTGCGCCAATAGGGCAAAATCAGCCGAGTCGACGGTACTGCTGCCGTTCAAGTCGGCTTCACACTCAGCCACGGGGCACGCCTCGTCCAGCCACTGGCTGGCAAGAACCTGCAGGTCTTGGAAGTCAACGTCTCTGTCGCCATCCACATCACCAACAGGGTATGGCTGGGCGTGAACCAAAACCGCCCAGAATAGCACAGTTACAGCAAGCAAAAATACTCTTATGAATTTTGGCACCTTCAATATCCTTCCTCCTCTGTCGGCCCGCTTTTTTACCGCTGAGACCGCAG
Organism: uncultured Pirellulales bacterium; assembly: GCA_964567045.1. Classification (GTDB taxonomy): domain Bacteria; phylum Planctomycetota; class Phycisphaerae; order Sedimentisphaerales; family Anaerobacaceae; genus JAFNGF01. The sequence continues at coordinate 1,745 of CAZMLE010000004.1, forward strand.
AGATCGCGGAGTTTTTTGTTTTTATTCTCTCCCCTCTGCGACCTTAGCGCTCTCTGCGGTTAATTCGCACGCGCGCCGCGCATGACCAATTGATCAAAACAATAAGGCGATTCGCCGGCGGCCCAGGCCATTCCACGCAGCAGCAGGATACGAAAATACGGGTCGTCAAATGTCCAGGTATAGTGGCCGAGAATACAGCTAAAGACCCGTCCCTTTCCACACTGATAGGCGTAGAACATCGGCTCAGGCTTGGTCTGGTCAGAGTCTTTAGTGATAGTTTCGTCGGACGTCGCCAACACCGTGACTTTGCTGCGGTCTCCCTTGAGAGGCCAATAGGCCTCATCGAGTAAGTTGATCGTCTCGGGCAGCCCAAGGCAAATCGGATGTTCCGGAGCGGCAATCTTCAAGGCCACCTCGCCGTGACGCCAGCGAGTGTAATCATATTCCCACGCCAGGCCTATGAGCTTAGTCAGTTCATCGGTGATATTCATTCCTTGCGGAACGATCACAGCCGGGTGCAGAAGGACAAGACCTCCACCGCGAGAAAGGAACTCTTTTACGTCTTCCATCTTCTGCCCGTCCCACTGGATATAGCAGAACGCAACTATCAGCCCCGCTCTTTTGAATTGCTCTTTGCTTGGCCAGCCGTCAGCGGTCCAAATCCGCACGTTTGGGGCACCCGCCAGCACTTTTTCTCGCTGTTTTTCTGGGGCTGGACCATACAGATTGACCTGTTTTTCCTGGCCAGCCTCCTGCCCGCCGAGCAGGACTGCCCATCGCTTCTGCCAGAGAGGATAATCATGCTCGGCCAGGCCGTGGTCTTTCTTGAATGCAAGCAAAACAATGTCGAGCTGGCGGAGATCTCGCTTGGCCGGTTTGGGGGCTTTGGCAAGCACAGCCTGGACCTCACTACGACTACGCGGCTGCGGGGCTTGAACCTCAGCACCAAACACACTGGATACCGTCTGGGCACTTAAGATCACTGCCAAGAAAGTTACTATAGTAATGATGTTCTTGCTCATATTTCGCCCTTTCTACAGATCCCTCAGTGTGGCATGGGCTTCCAGCCCATGAAATCACGGCCAGGATGGCCGTGCCACGACAAAATCCTATATCAGTATATAGATTATCAGGGCAGCAAATCAAGGAAAAAGACACGAGTGGACGTTGGCGGACTCGATAAGTGCATCCGATTTGCAATTGCCAATTTTCAATTGTCAATCTCGCAAAGCAGAGAGAAAATGACCATGAAAATAGTCGTAGTCGATTTGCAACTGCCAATTGTCACTTTGGGGAAACACGGAGAAGATGCCCATGAAAAGAGCCATGATGCCAGCCCGCCGGTGCGGGCCAACCCGCCATACGTATGGCGGGCAAGTCTTGTCAATTTTTTTTGCCCTATGTCAGCTTATTGCCAGTTATGCGGTCGCCCAGACCCTGCCAGGTCCTGGCAGGGCTAACCGGTTAACCCCGCCATCACTATGGCGGGGTTTTCCGTGTCTTTTCAATGTGCTCGATTACGGTGCTGTCGCCGATGCAAAGACGCCCGCCACCAAGGCCATCCAGAAAGCAGTGGACGCATGCGCAGCCGCGGGCGGCGGTACGATCCATTTTCCAGCAGGAAGATACCTCTGCGGCGCAATCTTGCTCAAAAGTAATGTCACTCTCCACATCGGCGAGGGTGCAACCCTGCTGGCGAGCACAAATTTCGATGATTTTCCACCCATTAAGCCAGGTTGGAACATTCAATCAGACCATACAATACGGTCGAGCTTGATAACAGGACTTGACCTGGAAAATATCGCTATTACCGGGCGTGGAACGCTGAACGGCCAGGGAAAACCGTGGTGGCAAGCACTACGGAAAGATACCGGCAGAAAAAAAGGAGAAAAAAAGATTCTTACGTATGGCAGGCCAAGAGTAATCAACCTTTACCGCTGCCGCAACGTTCTTATCCAGGGAGTGACCATCGTTGATTCTCCTTCCTGGACGGTCCATCCTGTAGGATGCGAAAACCTGGTCGTCGATGGCATCTCGATCATCAATCCTGAGGATAGTCCCAACACCGACGGCATAAATCCGGAATCCTGCCGGAATGTGCGCATCGCCAATTGCTTCATCGACACAGGCGACGACTGCATCACGTTAAAATCAGGCCGCGACGAGGAAGGCCGATCCAAAGCCAGGCCCACCGAGAACGTCACCATCACAAACTGCGTAACGTACAAAGGTCACGGGGCGGTCGTCATCGGCAGCGAGATGTCGGCAGGCGTCCGCAATGTCACTGCCAGCAACATCGTGTGCGTGGGAACCGACCGCGCGGTCCGTATCAAAAGCACACGAGGCCGTGGTGGGGTTGTGGAAAACATCCGCTTCTCCAACTTTGTAGTCGAAAACGTCAAAGAACCCATCTGCAAGAATCTGGAACTATCCGGAATAAAAGGAGAGACCCCGCAATAAATTGCGGGGCTAACCGGTTAACCCCGCCATCACCATGGCGGGGTTGTAGCGCATCGCCAGGAACCGGTAGCTTTCTCGAAATCGCGGGCGAAAATACCAAGGGCATCGTTTTGACTGGGAACCATCTTTCCACCGCCCAAAATTCGTTTGTCTTGAAAAATGGTGCTCAGAGAGAAGCGGTCGTCGAGAAATAGGAATACTTCACCGCTCGTAGTAATTTATTGCTGCACCCGCCGTTTCGCCGACAGTAAAAAATCCCTGGCCGCGACTGTCAAAGCATACTCCCTCGCCTTGTAGCTCGAACAGCAACGACAGCTTAAGCTCCGGCCCACGGAAAGCTTGTGGCAGTTCCTGGCCTTTACCCCGTTCCCATATCGAGGCATTAAACGGACCTCTAACAATTACCAGTCTGCCATCTGGTGAAATATCGCCCCCTACTGCCAAGCCCCAAGGTAGAATCGCCACGTGGGCCATAGTTGTTTTGCTCTTGGTGCATTGGCGGTATGTTGCCCGATAAACCTTCGAGAATAAATCGCGCTTGGAAATTATGTAAATGTCCCCGTTCCAGGGATCGACCATGAGGGTCTCCGCATCTTTCGGGCCGTCAGGGTACTCAAGCTCAATCGCCTCGGCTGGACCGATCTTAGCATGCTGAACCGGATGGTTCGGATCGACTTTAGGCTCTGCGACCCGGTAGACTATCACCGAGTGACGCTTTGCCGTATTGTCTCCGATGTCACCGATGTATAGATAGTCCTGGTTGGGATCGGGTCCAGGCCCTATGGCGATATCTTCCCAATCCTGTAAGTGGGCTTTTTCGACCTGGTAAATTCCCAACAGCGCACCTTTAGCGTCTATGGCAAAAACCCTTGGTGAATCGCCGGAGTCATTATGGACCCAGAAAACTCCCGGACTTTTCCTGCTGGCAACTATGCCAGAAGCCTCGTTAATCAGTTCTGTCTGCAAGGCTCCAACCTGTTTGCCTTTGGCAAACATCGGCAAGCCTGCACAAGAACCGGATGACGAGGTCGCAGCAATCAGCAAAGCGAGCCTAAGGCAGAATACAGATACTCGAGAGTTTTCCATGCTCGATTGGAAGAAAAAAAACGCCGGAGCGTATATGGCACACAGAGGTAGGCGCTCCGGAATCCCGGATCGCACAGCCTTTCAAAGGCTTTGTCCTAACGCCCCAGGTTTTTTCAACCTCACACCTGGTACTTGGACCCGTGCTCAAACGCTCCGGCTATTAGAGTATAGCAGCGAAGGCAGAAAACAGCAACAACAAAACAAACGCGTGCACGCCGTTACTGCTCGTCATGGCGAAGGCCCTTGCCGGAGCACGGCGAAATCCAGGCTAAACAGTTTGCATTGCAGGGGCTAATCAGGCAAAATGATGCAGCCCAAAATGAGTAATGTGCCAGGAGACGGTTTGTTCAAGAGCTCTGAAGAAAGGTCTGGTTATGGATAATCTTGAATTCCGCAAGATGACGCGCTGTTTACTACTGCTATTACTGGGCAGCTTGTTTCCAGCAGAGCTGCACGCCCAGCCGGTTTCACACAACGCCGACAAGCCGATGGTGCATGGTCACTTTGATCAGCGTGGTTTCCTGAAGGTCAACGGGACTGCTCGACTGATTATTGGTTTCTACGAGCTGCCCAAAGACGATGAAAAACTCAAGGAATTAGCAGAAAACGGTTTCAATCTTGTGCGGGTCCCGCAGGATATCGACACGCTGGACCGGGTGCACAAGCACAAACTTTATGCGTGGATATGCATGGATTCTACAGTGAAGCTGAACGACAATGACGCTAAAGGCGAGCAAAAACTGGCAGAAATCATAAATAGCTTCAAAAACCACCCGGCACTGCTCGTTTGGGAGCTGCCCGACGAGGCAGTCTGGAACATCTGGTGGTCACGTTTTAGCTGGGTTTTCGGCGAGCAGCAGCGCGAATTGCACGGCCACATCGAAGCAGCTAAAAGCCAAGCCTCAAAAACTAATGGCTCCGAATTGCTGTTGCTACTGCAAAGGGCTGAGGATTACAATCAGCGTGGGCTGTACAAACAAGCCGAGGAAATCTACGATAACCTCTGGACGAAACTCGAACTGAAAAGCCCACATCCGGGCTGGAAGATGTCACAATGCCCGGCCGACGCGGACGAATTGAGCGACGCGATTGCCCGCGGCTGCCGAGTTGTAAGGCGGCTGGACCCAGAACATATTATCTGGCAGAACCATGCTCCGCGAAACTCGATTCAGCGATTGCTGAAGTACAATCAAGCTGTTGACGCGGTGGGCTGTGACATCTATCCGGTGCCGTTTAATTATGGTGTTGGACATAGTGATCTGAAAGATACAAATCTGACCTCGGTGGGAGCGTATACCGACCGCATGCGGGAGGCGGCGCCGGGCAAATCAATCTGGATGGTGCTGCAGGGTTTTGGCTGGCGCGACCTGAGCGAATCGGGCAAAGCTGACCCGGACCCCGCCAAAGGCCGGCGACCCAATCCCGGTGAGACCAGATTCATGGCATACGATGCCCTTGTGCACGGTGCCAACGCCATCCTTTACTGGGGGACACACTACATCGAAAAGGATGGTACTTTGTGGCGTGACCTGATGAAAGTAGCCCGGGAGCTCCGCGCCTTAGAACCTGCAATCCTGGGACAGTACCCGGAGAATATGCCAATTGCCGCTGCCGATGAGACCTTCGGCTCAGTTGACGGCCAGGGACCGCGATTGATGCTTCGCAAGACGCAAGGCCAGTGGGTGCTGCTCGCGGTGAACGAGTACAGCCAGGGCGTCTCTTTCACAATCAGCAACCTGCCGGATGAGATGGAAGGCAAAACTCTTTATCGGCTTTACTCGAATGAGGCTCACACGGTAAGGGGCGCAAAGCTACACGACGGGATTCGCGGCTTCGGTGTGCACATTTATGCCACCAGCCGGAACTTGGAGGCAAGCCCATAGATCGCAGCATAGACAAATGCTCAGCCTAATTGAAAATTGGGCGCTGTCAAGGAACCGCGCTTCGCGGGAACATAAATGTATGCCCTAATCGCAATGGCTTTGGCGCTGGCTCTTTTGGTTGTTCTTCTGCGGCTGAAGATCAAACTTGGACGCTCGATGCTTTTGTCAGCGGTCGGATTGGCAGTACTTCTGGGCGTCAGGCCGAACGAGTTCTGCCGGACCGTGGTTGACGAGTGGCACAATAAGCCTCTCAGCCAGACAACCGGCTATCTTTTGGTCACGCTGACTGCGCTGGTTATGTTCGTCAACGTTCTTGGAACGGCGATGAAAGAGACGGGCGTCTCGCAGCGGCTGGTGCCAGCGATTCAGGGACTTTTTAGAAGTCGGCGTTTTGCTTTGGCGGTCGTTCCTTTAATGATGGGAATGCTGCCAACGCCCGGCGGAATAATGCTGTCGGCGCCGATGGTTCGTGACCTCGGCGACCATGTTGGCGTGGACCGCACACGACTGGCAGCTATCAATTTCTTCTTCCGTCACCAGTGGGAAACAGTCTGGCCTCTTTTCCCGGCGGTGCCATTGATACAGGGTATGTTCGGCATATCCGCCCTTGCCCTGATTTCGCACAACATCGCTATCATGCTGCTGGGCACACTTGGCGGCCTTATCTTCTTGCTGCTTCCAGCTATCCCACCCAGAAGTCAGAAAGACCCTTCAAGCACCAGTTTTGTCGCAAATCTGCGGGGCTTTGCGCACGCTTTCTGGCCGATCGCGCTGGTGGCGGTGCTCTATGCCGCCGTCAATATTCCGCCTGCAATCGGATTGCTGCTGGCGATATTTGTATTCCTGCTCTTTCACAAGGTCGCTTTGAACCGCTGGGCGTCGATATTCAAATCGGGTCTGGAACCTGACTTTGCACTTTTGATACTTGGCGCTTTGCTGTTTAAGCTCAATCTCGAGGCAGGCTCAGCAATTCCGGCGGTAGTACAATTTTTATCGCAGATGAATGTGCCGAAGCATTTTGTGATTTTCTTCTTACCTTTGCTCGTTGGTTATCTTACGGGCGTGACCATGCCGACCGTGGCGATTACCTTTCCGTTTTTGGCCCCTTTTATCGGCGCAGGTGAGCAAGCAAAAGTCGGGCTTCAAACGCTGGCGTTTTCGGGCCTGGTCTGCGGACTTCTGGCTACGCCGGTACATTTATGCCTGGCACTTTCAGCAAGTTATTTTGAAGCGCCGCTTCCAAGAATCGTGCTGAAAGTGTTGGGCCCGATAGTTTTTGTTGCCGCTGCAGGCGTCCTGATGGCGGTACTTTCTGGATAAGCAATGTCCACATGGGCAGAAAATCTGCCCATCATGCAGCCTGAGCAAGCGGCTAAAGTAGGAGATCTCGCAGAATGTGGTTGATGATCCTTCTTTTGCTGACTATCGTCTTTATCATTGTCGCCACGACCAGACTAAAACTCCATCCCTTCCTGGCACTACTGATCGCAGCTTTCGGCTACGGATTACTCTGCGGTAAGATGTCGCCGCAAGAGGTTGTCGAATCTGTGAACGCCGGCTTCGGCGGTACCATTGGCTACATCGGCATCGTCATCCTGGCTGGCTCCGTCATCGGCACATTCCTTGAAAAATCCGGCGGCGCTGTCAGATTGGCCCAGAGAATCCTGCAGCTGGTAGGCCATAAGAATGTCCCCTTAGCGATGGGCATAATCGGCTACATTGTGAGCATCCCCGTGTTTTGCGATGCCGGCTTTGTCATCCTCTGGCCGCTGGCTAAATCATTATCCGCCAGGGCAAAAACCTCATTAGCGGCAACCGCCATAGCCCTTAGCCTCGGTCTGTACGCGACGCATACCATGGTGCCGCCCACGCCTGGGCCGGTCGCCGCCGCGGGCATACTCAAGGCTGACCTGGGATTAGTCATTTTGTGGGGCCTATTTGTCGGCATTTTCGCCCTCGCAGCCGCCTGGGTATTTAGCATTAAGTTTGCCGCCAAAGTAGATATAAAGGCTGAATCAGAATCTGAACAACCTGATAGGCAAAATTTCCCAGCCCAAGCTCCTTCGGCCTTTATGTCGGTGATTCCGCTATTTCTGCCCATCCTCTTGATTGTGTTGCGGTCGGTAAGCGACTTTCCGGGTCATCCTTTTGGCCGGGGCGGCCTGGCAGGTTTCATCGAGTTTGCGGGTCAGCCGGTGGTGGCGCTGCTCGCGGGCGTTTTCCTTGCTCTTCTGCTGCCCAAAAAGCTCACCGCCCAGATGCTTTCCCCCTCCGGATGGGTGGGCGAGGCGGTGCTTGCCGTTGCAGCCATCATCATAATTACCGGCTGCGGCGGCGCTTTCGGCAAGGTGCTGCAGAGCTCCGGCCTTTCCAAAGTTGTGGCTGAACAACTCGGCGGGAATCCCTCGACTTCACTCGGGACAGGCCTCAGCATCGCCTTACCTTTCCTTATGGCGGCAGCGCTGAAGACCGCACAGGGTTCATCAACCGTCGCTATCATCACAACCGCTGGGACCGTGGCGCCACTGATCGAATCGCTTGGTTTGGCTGATCCCACAGGTAGAGCACTAACGGTAGTGGCGATCGGAGCCGGGTCTATGGTGGCAAGCCATGCAAATGACAGCTACTTCTGGGTAGTCACCGGCCTTTCCAAAATGAGCGTTAAGCAAGGCTATAAGCTGCAGACGCTGGGAACTTTAGTGCAGGGCATCGCAGCAGGTTTTACACTTTGGATTATCAGCCTGATTGTCCGCTAACTAACCCCACCGTGGTGACGGTGGGGTTAACCGGTTAACCCCGCCATCACTATGGCGGGGTCGCCCTTGACAGGAATTATCAGCGGGACTATTCTGGGGCCAATGGGAAATCGCAAATCGCAAACTTGTGGTGAGCCAAGTCGAACCATCGCAAATCGCCCCCCGCTCTTATCTTCGACAAGAAGACGCGGGGGCTTTTTTCTGGCGATGGCACTACTTGTTGTAGGTTGTAACTGGCCGGCAGGCAAAATCCCAAATCGCAAATCGCAAATCGCAGATCGCAAGGCACTGGCGGAATTCAACAAAGGAGCGGCCTTGCTTGAGCAGTACAGATACGCCGAAGCAGCAAAGGCCTTCGAGACGGTGTTGGAACTTGCGCCGGATTGGAATGCGGCACGGTTCAACCTGGGCCTGGCTTGGTTTAATCTGCAGGAAACGCCCGGCGGCAAGGACTATCTTAAAAACGGCCAACAGGCATTTGAAGCCGTTTTACAGTCGGACCCTAATCATCTTCATGCGCGATTTTGCCTGGGGCTCTGCTGGCAGCATTTCGGGCAGAACGAGAAGGCACTAGAATGCTTCCAGGCAGTGCACCAGGCAGATGCCGCCGATCCTCACGTCGCGTACAAATACGCAGAGGCCCTATTGAGCGTTGGTCGTAATGAAGAAGGCACGCGTATGCTGGAGGAGGTTGTTGCGCTCGATCCGGGCTTTATCTCGGCGATATATCGGCTTGCCGGCCAGTATCAGCGCACCAAACAACGCGAAAAGGCATTGCCTCTTTTTGAACGCTTCAAAAAACTTAACGAGGCAGAACTCACCGGCGGCAGCTTCACCGTCCTGAAGGCCTACGGAACGGTGGGCAAATACTATATGGCACTTGGTGCGGATAATCTGCCCCCGCCGGTGCGAGAAACCCCTCCGCCAGCGCGCATTCTTTTTTCGCCGGAAGTAAAGTCTATAAATGGCAGAATCTCTGATTGGAAATGTCCCGGCGGAACTGTCGCTCTTCCAGGACTTGCCGGCGGCGACGTGGATGGAGACGGCGATATCGATCTGCTTATTACTGCCATCGGCGAGAACGGCAGCACGTCCCTGTGGGTTAATAACGGCAAGGGAGAATTCTCGCACCACACAACTATAGCCCAGCAGGGCATTTCGCCCTGCTTCGGTGACGTGGATAATGATGGGGATCTTGATCTCTGGCTGGGCTGCGCAGGCCCAGATATGTATTTTGAAAATGACGGCAAGGGCAATCTCAGGGCCTCCGTTTCGCGGGGCACTCCGTCGCCCGTGACCCGTGACCCGAGCGACGAGCGACGAGCGACGAACTGTGCCCGGCTTGTTGACCTCGACAGCGACGGTGATCTGGATTTTCTGGCATTTCGTACCCCACAGGGCGGGAGCGTCTACAACAATAATAGCGATGGTTCGTTCACTGACATCGCTGAAAAACTCGGTCTGCGGCTGGAAAAAACTGCGATTGCAGCGGTGGTGTACGATGATTTCGACAACGACCGCGATTTAGATTTGGTGATTTTTCCCGCCGGTGACAGCCAGCCCCTCGGCTGGGTGAACGACCGGGCCTGGCAGTACCACATACTTGGCGCAGATAAGACCGGGCTCTCGGCAACGGGCGTATTCAGTGCAACTTCCGGCGATCCCGACAAGGATGGAGACCGTGACCTTCTGGTCTTTACCGATAAAGGCCTACATCTTTTTCGCAACCAGGCCTGCCCTGAGCCAAGTCGAAGGGGCGGCTTTCGTTTCGCCCGTGACCAGACCTTTGCGGATAGCTGCGGTCGGCTCGGCGGTACGGGCGGGCAGTTTGCAGATATGGATAATGACGGCGACCTGGATATCGTTATTGCCGATGCCTTCAGGCGTGACGGCACCCGTGGGCCTGCGCTGCTGATTAACGACTCGCCCGCCATATTTCTGGCGGGTAAACCTCGAAACCGTTTTATTAATGCGCTTGAACTCGACCCCGGAAATCTTCTGGCCGCCATCAACACCAACGGAAACGCCAGCCCGCCAGACGGAGGGCGGGCGAGTTGCGTGGTGGCCGATTTTACCGGCGACGGAAGATGCGATATCCTTCTGGCAGCAGCCGGCAAAAAACCGGTCCTAATTGAAAACGCGACGCCGGGCGGACATTGGATTGAGATTGACCTTCTCGGCACTCGCGGACAGGATAGAAAATCTCGCTCGAATAATTCAGGCATCGGTGCTCGCGTAGAGATCAAAACCGGCGACATCTTCCAGCAGTACGTGGTGGGAGTACCGTCAGGACCGGTAGCTATGCCGCCCTACCGGATTCACGCCGGGTTAGGCCGGTACGCCGGCGTGGATTGGCTGCGCATAATGTGGCCTGACGCCGTCCTGCAAGCGGAACTGGAACTTCCCGCCGATCAGGTCATCACAGTCACCGAACTGCAGCGCAAGACCTCTTCCTGCCCGCACCTTTTTGCCTGGGACGGCTCGCATTTTGAATTCGTATCCGATTTTGGAGGCATGGGAGGCATCGGCTACCTTACGGCGCCAGGCGTGTATTCCAAGCCCGACCCGACGGAGTACATTCCCATTCCGAATCTTGCGCCCCGCGACGGTGAATATGTCTTCCAGGTGCTGGAGCCTATTGAGGAAGCGGTTTACGTCGATGAGGCGAAGTTAATAGCAGTTGACCATCCAGCGGCGACCACGGTTTATCCGCACGAGATGATGGCCGTTAACGCTCCGCCGCCGCCGTTTGAGCTGTTTTGTTTCAAGGATATTATTGAGCCGGTGCGGGCTGTTAACCATCGCGGCGTCGATGTCACCGAAGAAATAAGTGCGATTGATCGGCGTTATGCCGGCGCGACTGATCTTGACAGGCGTTTTGTGGGATTTGCCAAAGACCACTTCGTTGAGCTTGATTTCGCAGACCGTCTCGGAGCAATCTCGCCGCAATCGCGACTGGTGCTGTTTCTTTATGGGTGGGTCGAGTACCCGTACTCTGCCACAAACTTCGCTGCCAGCCAGGCGGGTTTGCGTGTGCATCCGCCGAGCATCCACGTTCTTCGCGACAGCGTATGGGCTGAGCTTTTCCACGAGGTCGGATACCCCGGCGGCATCCAGCACATGATGACCCTCGACGTAACCGGAAAAGTCCTGCCGGGCGATCAACGAATTCGCATCTCGAGCAATATGGAGCTATACTGGGACCGCATTTTCATCGCGCCCATACTCAAGGATGCAGGGCTTTGCGTACAAGAATTGCCAATGAAAAATGCGGACCTTCACTTCCTGGGTTATCCGCGAGAATATTCTCCCGATGGTCGTCAGCCGCATCTTTACGACTACGACAACATCGACCGGGCGGTGCCATGGAAAATTATGCAGGGCAATTACACCCGCTATGGACCGGTAGGAGAGCTTCTCTCTGAGGCGGACGACTGCTATGTAATTATGGGCCGAGGCGAAGAGCTTACGCTGCGTTTTGCTGCCGATGCCTTTGGCCCGATCCCGGCAGGATACCGTCGGACGTTCATTCTTAAAACCGACAGCTTCTGCAAGGATATGGACCTCTACTCAGCGTATCCCGATACCGTGGAGCCGCTTCCTTTTCATTCGATGAGCAATTACCCTTATGGGCCGGATGAAAAATATCCCGACGACCAAAAGCGGCAGCAATACCGTCAACAGTTCAACACCCGGCGTGTAGGCGGGCACAAAAATTGAAAATTGAAAATCGACGATTGAAAATTGAATCCCGCGGAAGCGCGTGGCTAAGCGGGCTAATCGTATGCGCGGTGGTTGCGGCAACCGCGCCTGAACCGGCAAGTCGGCAGCTTGCAGCCGAGCAGCAAACCGCGGCGTTGAAAAAAGAGGAGATGGAACTTGCCCAGACGCTCATGCGCCAGTTTCCCCAGAGCGAGGACCCCATCGTGCTGATGGGCAACGTCCGGTGGAGACACGGTAATGCGGCCGAGGCGCTAAAATTCTGGCAAGAAGCCCTGCAAATGAATCCCAGGCGGCCCGATGTCTACAAGGCTATGGGCTGGTTCGCCATGGGAAAGGAAAACTACGAGGAAGCGATTATACACTGGCGAAAAGCTCTGCAGATCGACCCGCAGATTCCAGGCGTGCACAACAGCATCGCCCGCGCACTGATGGGGTTAGGCAAACACGCTGAAGCCATCGAAGAATTGCGGAAGGACATCGAGATATCCTCTCACTCCAGTTCCAGCTACTTCTTGCTCGGGCAAGGATATTTGCAGCAGAAAGAGTATGAAAAGGCAAAAGCCAATTACGAAAAGGCGATATCGCTTGAGCCCGGCCTTACGAACGCCTATTACGGTCTTTTTACTGCGTGCGCAAGGCTGAAGCAGCACGAAAAAGCCCAAGAGTATCTGGCCGTTTTCAAGAAGCTCAAGGCGGAGGATATGAAGATTCTAAAGGATCGCAACGATGCCTATAACGATTTAATCGACATGCGCCAAGGTGCAGCCGAGACTTATATGTTCGCCGCAAAGATGTATCAAGGCCGGGGCGACATTTACCCGCCAGACGTATGGCGGGCAAGGTGCGAACAACTTCTCAAGAGGGCAGCAGCACTCGATCCGAATAATACGGTCTACCTGATGGAGCTGGCGTCCCTATATGGCACGAGTAACCGCTTATCGGATGCACTTGCGATGCACAAGAAAATCAGCAAGTTGGAACCGAATAATCCGGTCTGTCACTTGAATATTGGGGTTTTTTCCGCCCGGCTAAGACAGTTTGCCGATGCGGAAGCAGCCTTTGCAAAGGCAATTACGCTGGCGCCGGAAAGCTCCGCCGGGTATCGCTCGCTTGCCCAGTTATATCTAGAAACGGGCACAAAACTTCCACAGGCGAGAGACCTTGCCCAAAAAGCCGTGACACTGGAGCCAATCGCAGCTAACTACTTTGTACTAAGCTGGGCCTGCGACAGAAACGCAGATACAGATAGCGCACTTTCAGCCATAAAAAAAGCCCTGGAACTGGAGCCGGACAATCCGAGATACCAGCAGATGTACGAGCTTATCCGGAAAAGGAGCTCCAAGCAATGAAAGGGCCTATCGCCGCAGCAATGCTGTTATTATATGGGCTTTGCGGTGCACGTGCCGAAAGTCCCATCATACTCCGCGATGTCACCAAAGAAACAGGAATAACCTTCATACACACTGATGGAGGCTCCGGCCAGCGCTACATAATGGAGACGGTAACTGCTGGGCTGGCACTTTTCGATTACGACAATGACGGCGATATAGATATCTATTTTCTCAACGGCGCGCCCCTTAGAGGAACAAACCCCTCAGGGGCGACGAACGCACTTTATCGAAACGATGGCAACTGGAGATTCACCGATGTTACAAAAGAGGCCGGCGTGGGTGACACAGGGTACGGCCTGGGCGTGGCGGTCGCCGATTACGATAACGATGGATATCTCGATATTTACATTAATAATTACGGTCCTAACATCCTGTACCACAACAACGGCGACGGCACCTTCACGGACGTGAGCAAGGAAGCCGGCGTCGACCTTGGCGACCACGTCGGAGCAGGTGCCAATTTCTTGGACGTGGATAAAGACGGCGACCTGGACCTCTTCGTAGCAAGCTATCTGGAATTCTCCTATGATAAACACGTTTTGACGACGACTGTGGGCTTTCCTGTGTATGCTAATCCGCGTTTTTACCAGCCTGTGCCGAACAGTCTGTTTCGCAACAATGGCGATGGTACATTCACAGATATCAGCAAGGTAAGCGGTATAGCAGACCATGCAAGCTGGGGCATGGGAACGGTGTGCGCAGATTACGATAATGACGGCGATACGGACATCCTCGTTGCCAACGATGTGTCTGCTAATTTCGTTTACAGAAATGACGGAGCAGGAAAGTTTGAAGAGGTCGGCCTGATTACGGGCTTTGCATACGACCTGCACGGCGATGAGCAGGGAAGCATGGGCGTAGATTGCGGCGACTATGACAACGATGGCTGGCTGGATTTCTACGCTACTTCGTATCAGAGACAGTTAGCCACTCTCTACAAGAATCTGGGAGACGGCATATTTGAAGACGTGACTCTCAGGACCGGTGCAGGAACCGGAACTCTGCCAAACGTGACCTGGGGCAATAGCTTCGTCGATTTCGACAACGATGGTGACCGCGATCTTTTCGTCGCCTGCGGCCACCTGCAAGATAATGTCGAGCTTTACGATGGCACCACTACCTATTTTGAGCCGAATATACTGCTGATGAACACCGGCGATGGAAAGTTTGTCGATGTATCAGATATCAGCGGCGATGTCCGCAAGACAAAGCATAGCGCCAGAGGCGCAGCCTTTGACGACCTGGACAATGACGGTGACATCGATGTGGTCATTCTTAATTCCCGCCAGGGACCTACTATCTTGCGAAACGACTCGCCCGCTAAGCGACATTGGCTTCAGGTCGGTCTGCGGGGCGTCAAAACCAACCGGGACGGCGTAGGAGCCCAAGTCAGAGTCACAGCAGGCGATCTGAAACTTCTCGACGAGGTTCACAGCGGCCGCGGCTATCAGAGCCATTATGGGATGCGCCTTCACTTTGGATTGGGAAACCGCAATAAGGTTGACCGTATCGAGGTGCGTTGGATCGGCGGCGGAGTCGATGTCTTCGAGAATATCGCCGCGGACCAGCTCATAACGCTCACCGAAAGCAGCTCAAAAGTGAGGTAGGGTGGGCTTTAGCCCACCAATAAGGTGGTGGGGCGAGCCCCACCCTACTTCTGTGAAACCGGCAGCACACGGCCACTTTTTATTGTGCCCAGCGCAACCCGCCGGCAGTTGCTGCCGAGTCCGTCCCACTGTATGCTTCCTGTGACACCATGCCAGGGCGAAAGTTCCCGCAGCGCATCGCAGATGCGCACACGATTGAGCCCGGCTTTGCGTATGGCGGCAACAAGAAGGTTGACGGCGTCATAAGTGTGCGCGGCAAGATAATCGGGCTGTTTGCCAAAACGCACGGTGAATTTTTCTTCAAAGCCCTGCCCGTCCGGCAGGCGGGTTTTTGACCTTGTGCTGCCGGCGTAAAGCAACGGAAAGACCACTCCTTCTGCTGCCTTGCCGGCTTCTTCGATAAAACTGCGCCGTCCCATACATGGCCCGCCGAAAACAGGCCCGGCAAAACCTTTTTCCCGAACAGCGTGGATTAGATTTGCGCTTGCCTCGCCACCGGCAACCACGACCAGAACATCTGCGCGGGTGTCTGCGATTCGGTTGGCCAGTTCTGTGATGTCGGCCTTGCGGGGATCAAATTCGTAGTGGTAAACCGGTGCCAGCCGGTGCTGAGCAAAATGCCTGGCAAGTTCAACCGTGAAAAGGTGCGAATCATGGTCCACAGCCGATACAAGCACAAACGGCTTGCCCCCAACGGAAGCCTGCCCCTTCGGAAAGCTCAGGGCAGGCTCTGAGCCCAGTCGAAGGGCCGCAATCGCCTCGGCCAGAACCGGCGCCTGCAGATGATCCTGCGGAAGACATGAAAACATCCACGGCACATTGGCACAATTGGCCGTCCTATCTGTGCTTACCGGACTGAGCAACGTAAGCCGAGCCTTTGCAACTACCTGCTCTGCCAGATGCGTTGACGGCCCGTCGATGCCCCCGATGATAGCCCAGACATTGTGCACATAAACCATTCGGGTTACCTGCGTGACGCCCGAACCCCAGGGATTCTCTGCCCAACCCGCCACAAGCCGGAATGGGAGGCCTTTATATCCACCCGCCTGGTTAACCTCCTCAATCGCTAAGCACGCTGCATTCCACATGTCGCCCCCATCGGGACCAGCAGCGGTGCTCGGGCCGAAGTATCCTATCGCCACTTCTTTTACGTCAACGGCAGGACGACTCTCACGTCCGGGGCCGGCATAGTACGTCTGACGACTTCGGGCGTCAAAAAACGGACGCCGGACTTGATTGTCGCCTGCCAAAGCTGTTAAGGATGGGACAAAGAGTATAAAAGTTATGCCTATGATCCTGCGCATGTCTGGCAAGTGCCTTTCGCAGACCTCGCACACAGTTGCCCCCGCGAAAGCGGGGGCAGTTGATTAGTGGATTGGTGGCTAATTCACTGATTTCCTAATTCACTGATTACTATCACGCGGACGAATATAGCCTCGCGGTATCTTAAGATCCTCTCTGGAGTAAAAACTCCATCGGCCGTTTTCTCGCTTTGCCAGGTGCACTTCACCCACATCATCGTGACAGGCACTGAGCATGATGTCACCGGTTACACCTTTCCAGGGCTTGGTTCTGTATGCCAGGATATCACGTATTTTTGCTCTATTGAGACCGGCCATCTGGACGGCCCAGATGAGCATATTCATCCCGTCGTAGGCGTGGGCGGCATAAGTCCCAGGCTCTTCACCAAAACGCTCGTGGAAATCATTACGGAATTGTTCGAGTCTGGGGTTTTCGCTTGTGGGGTCCCACGGATAGGCGCAAATCACACCCTCTGCGTTTGGACCAGCGACCTCGACGAATTCATCGCAGACGCAGCGGTCGCAGGCAAAATATGGCTGTTGCATCCCCATAGCGCGCATCTGATTGAGGATCATTGCGCCATCGCGGGCATCGCCCCAATGTACGATCGCGTCGAGGTTTTCTGCCTTGAGCCGTTCCAGTTGCAGCGAGAAGTCGGTTGTTCCCAGACCGTACGCCATCTCCAGGATTATTGGGTGGCCCAGACGCCGGCTGCCATCATTGATTTCACGGACGCCGAACCGGCCGTAGCGGTTGCTGGCACGAATGATGCCGACGCGATTGAGCTTGAGTGTTCTGTACATGTAATCGACAAGCAGATAACTTTGTTGACGGTCGTCGCCAATACAGCGAAAGACCCATGGGATGTTGGTCTCGATGAAGGTGGGGTCTGTGTCCCCGGAGTTCATCATGGGGATCTCGATCTTGAGCGCCACGCGGATAGCAATGTGGCTATTTGCACCGTCTATTGTGCCCAGGATGGCCCAGACTTCATCCTTGTACGCCATTTTGATGATTTCGTTGCCGGATGAACCCCACAGGCCGTTGTCGTTGGTTACGACCATCTCAAAGGGAATGTTTCTCTTATGGTATCCTTCTCTTGCGTTGGCTTGCTCGATTGCCAGTCGTGCCCCCTGCAGCATCTTGATTCCCAAAGACTCCTCATGGCTTTTGCCGCCCGTGGCAACCGAAACTGTGGACATAATCGGACCAATAAAGCCAATTTTAACAGTATCGAGGTGCTGCGGTTCGGCAACCGCTCTGCCGGCGCCAGTGTACTCAATTTGCAGTAGAAAGTACTCTTTGTAGGGCTTTACATGGCGAAACGGCTCGACATCCTGCGAGGTTTTCGCGTAGATCCGATCTTCTCTCAGCCCCAGGCCGGGGACCTGATAGGCGTTGACTGAGTTGATCTTTTTAAGAGCTTCGGCTGTCTCACGGTCAAGATCAAATATAGCAGGCTGCAAATCTTCCCCGCTTGCGCGGGGCAAGGGCTGCCCTTGTGGATGTAGGCGTCCAGCGCACGAAATGACCACAATTACAGGTGCGGCGAACAATACAATCAGAAGCTGCTTCATACTAAAGTCCCTCGCTCCCCCGATTTCCAATTGTCAATTGTCAATCGTCAATTTTTTCCAGGCTGGGTTTTCTTTGACGCCGGCGTAGTAATCTTGACCTATCCCCCAGCCCAGTCCCTTGCCGGTGGCTACCCATATATCATTGCCGTCAACGTCCAGATTGATGATGAAGTTGTGCGGGACGGCCTTTTCCATGTCCACCGTTGTCAAAAGTTTTCCTACCCTAAAAACCTGAGCCTTACCCCGCAAGGTGTTAGGGTCACGGGTGTAGGTAACAACGCTCTCGGTGGGGAAGTCTGCAACCACGCCGAGGCCCTTGTCCATGGCGAAGTAGCACTCGTTGGCGCTGCGGGCTTTGACATTGTTGGTAAAGTCGCTGGGTAGGCCGGTCTCGTGAGCATAGAATCCGCGCCAGTACCGCCCGTCGTAGCGGCTGTTGCCGAAATAAGTTGATACCCACAGCACATCATCGACAGAGCTTGCTCCGGTAGTGATCACATGAATAATGCCATCGTCGCGGTAGAGGTCGATTTCCATTTCACCATCGGGGTCGAGGTAAACCTTCCAGGCCTCCTTCCTGCAATCAAATTCCAGACAGCCGCTGCCCCAGACGGCAAGATATATCTTGCCCTTTCCGTCATAACATACTCCGTAATTCCAGATCTCCTCCATTGGGGCATTTTTTTCTGTGAATATTGTCCATTCGCCGGTTACAGTGTTGTACCTGCTTGCGCCTGCGGTGGTGGCGACCCATACGTTGTCGTTCTCGACTGCTATTCCGTAGACGACATCGTTGACCAGGCCGCTATTTAGCTGATGCCAGTGGTCGAAACGCCCGCCGCTGAATCGGGCAAGGCCGCCGCCGAATAGTCCTATCCAGAGGTCGCCGGTTTTGGGGCTCACCTCCAGCGCCGTGACCACCCGCCAGGGCAGGCCATCCTGCTCTTTCCAGGATTCTATTTTGCCGGTTCTTTTATCTACTCGTGCCAGGCCGTTTTCGGTGCCAACCCACACCTTGGGGCCGTCGGCTTTGACCGCAAAAATATGGTCGTTCGGAAGCCCGTTCTCAACGGTGAAGTGCTTCCATTGCGTATAAACGTAAGGCAGCGGAACCGCCTTCGGCGGAATTTCGAATTTAGAATTTAGAATTTCGAATTTTTGAAGATTGAAAATTGCCAGGACTAATAACACGGCAGAGTATTTCATCGTCTTTCTCCTACAGCGTTTTGAGATATTCTATCAAATCGTTGAGCTGGTCTTTGGTCATATCGTTGGTAACGCCATGTTTATCATTTGGGTTATATCTTGTCCAGATTTCTTCCAGGGTCTCCGCGATCCCGTTGTGTAGATACGGGGCTGAGTCATAGATATTGTTGAGGTGGGGCGTGTCAAACTTTCCCTGACGGTCCAGCCGGTGCCTCGTGCCGACATCGTGTAGCTGCCGATCTGTAAAAAGCGGCGGCAGGTGACACGTAGTACACCTGTTCTCCTTAGGGATGATGCGTCCATCCTTGGTCGCGGTCCGCTCGAATATCAGCTTTCCGCGACGCTGGGCATCTGTCAGCTCGGCGCCCAACGGTCGGTAGCGATTTGGCGGCCGAGGAATGGTGCAGATGTAGTTGTCCACCGCCGAAAGCTCCTGGGGCGTGAACGGCTGCAGCCGCGTGAAAAAAACCGACAGACGGGGTCCACACTGTCTCGATAGGCTTGGGTTGGTCCCTTCCCATTTGAACGGCGCCGTATCAAGAATCCCTCGCAGCGTGCGGTTGTCAACGGGACTGACCCCGATCCCATCCGACTCGATATCGTATGTGATGCCGTCTATGTGCCCGCCAGGGTGGCATGAATGACAGGAAAACTGTCGGTGAAACGTAATCTTCGCACTGTGAAAGAGGCGCTCACCGTAACGGGTCTTAGTAATCTCTGTGGGGCCGCCGAGATCGATCCGCACCGCCGCCTCGCGCCGCTGCACGTCGATGACCGTCAGCGAATCGTCCAGAGCGTTGGCAACGTAGGCGGTCTTGCCATCGGGTGTGACCAAAATACCGCGTGGACTTTCCCGCGTCTGGATGTGCGAGATCACAAATTCTGTGGATTTGGCCAAATGGTTGGGCAAGATGTGTTCTCGCTCGTATGGCGTTGCGGCCCGCAGCAGGCTGATGAGCTTTGGCACATCGACGACGGCAACGCGATCCGTGCTTGTGCTTGTCACCAGTGCAAGCCCGCCGTCGGGCGTGAAGGCCACATCGGTTGGATCAGGAAAGCACTGCCCGGGCTCATCCAGAAGCACTTGATCGACCCGGCCGTCCTTCCAGAGGACCCCAAGCCCGTTGGTGATCGTCCAGCCCTGCAGCAGTCGCGTCATGGGCACATTGCTCTTGGTGCGGTTAAGTGTGACCAAGGCGAATTCACCGCTTGGGTGCCAGGCGACGCCCTGAAGAAGATTCGCGCCTGGAACGAGGTAACGGTCCTCGACGACAGCGCGCTGCGTCTCGATCACCGTCACCTCCGAGAGAAGCTCCGCTCGAAACGGCACAAGCCGTGACAGATTATTGGTGACAAAAATATGAGAGCCATCGGGCGAAAGTGCGAGCGACCAGGGGTTGCGACTTGCGGCAAGCCGCTTGATTTCTTTGGCTTCCCGCCGAGCGGGGTCCCCCATTGTCGCCGTCTCGATGACCGAGATATTGTCCGATGACGTATTGCAGACATAAAGATACTTTCCGGCACGGTCGGTCAAGACGCCGCGAGGCTCGTCGCCGACCGGCAGCGTCTGAACCACCGTGCGGCTGGAGACATCGATCACCGCGATGCTGTCGTCAAGCCAGTTCGTCACGTAAGCGCGTGCGCCGTCGGGGCCAAAGGCAACATCAATAGGGAGACGGCCCACCGGAATCTCGGCGATCTTCTGGTTCGTGAGCGTATCGATTACCACGACGCTGTGCGACGACTCGCAGGTGACATACAGTTCTTTGCCATCTGGGCGCAAGGCCAGATTCTGCGGCGTTTTGTACGGCACCCTCCCAGCGACTTTGGGCGGCTCAGTCGGATGGGCGATTTTTTTCATCGCCTCGTCGAAATCGAACGGTTTATCGTGTGCGTTCTCGTGACAGGCCAGGCAGGTTTGACGCGTCACTTCCTTGAGCCCGGCTACCTTAGCCGCACGTGGGTCTCGCATTATCGCTTCAGCATAATAATTGCTGCCGGCACCGTGACAGGCTTCACACCCGACGCCTTCATACACCGAGCCGAAGTCCGTTGCTCCACCTGCAAGCTCGTGATGAGCAGTCGTGTGGCACGCAAGACATGCAGGACTGGTCTGCGGATCCCCTGGCAGAGACTCAGACTTGGCAATTTCATATGCCTTGTCCGTCGCCAGCACAGCATAAGCCTGGGCGTGAGCGCTAACCCGCCATTTGCTATATTGATAACCCATTGCAGGTCCCTTGTGACAGACAGCGCAGGTGAAAACCCCGATGTACGTGGGCTGGCCCCCTTGCGGAGCAGTCGCGGGCAGAACTTGCTGCGCTGATTTACGTTGAAAGTCTTTGGGCGTAGGATGGGCAATATCCTGCAAGGCCTTTGTCATGTCAAGCTTAGGCAGATTATGAACAGCAACATGCGAGCCTTTTACCTGGTGACAGCTCATGCAGTCCTGCACGGCAGGCATCACCAGCCCCGCCTTCTCGGCTGCTGCGCGATTCATCATAACAGCTTCATCTATGTACTCGCTTCCGGGGCCGTGACATTTCTCACATTGAACGCCTTCCAGAGTGAAGAACTTCTCATCCTTTTCCCAGGCTTCGGCATGGGCGCCCGTGGCGTGACATCCCAGGCACATCGGCGATTCCTGCGGCTCCTGGGGAATGCCGCTTAACTGGGCTATTTTCTTGGCCTGCGGGTCAGCCAGAACCGCGTATGCTCTGGCGTGATTGGAAGCCAGCCATAGGCTGAATTGGTGGCCCATACCTTTTCCATCGTGGCAGGCTGCACAGGCCCTTACCCCGACGTACACGGGATGTTTCTGGATGCCTTCTGCTGCCCAAAGTGGGGTCAGAAGACAGAGGACAGAGAACAGAAGGCAGAATTTCTGTCCTCGGTTGTCCGTCGTCCGTCCTCTGTTCCGAACTGGGTGACTACTCATCTTTTCGTTCCTGGATGACGGTAAGAATTTGGTTTGCCTTCACGTTTGTAAGTCTGGTGGTTCGCTTATCTGGCCAGCGGATTTCAACTACATCTGCCTGAGCGCCTCTGCCGAGTCCAAAATGGCACCGTGGGTCGGCCTGCGAAAGATAACCCTTTACCGGAATCATGTCCTGTAGCTGGATAAGCCCTGCCCTGAGCGCAGTCGAAGGGGAGCCGGTCGTGACCGTAACGCGTGCGCCAATAGCATCGGTTTTGCCCCCCGGCAACTTTGCCTGGATGGTGAGCCAGTTGTTGCGGTTGCCGCCGTCATTTCGCAATAGGCGCGCCCTGTCGTTCAGGTTGACCACTAAAAGGTCAAGGTCACCATCGTTATCGTAATCGCCGTATGTGGCGCCGCGTCCTACGTATTTTTGTTTGAAGTACTCGCCGGACTGCTTTGCCACATCGACGAAGTTTACGGCGCCGTCCCTTCGGCTTTGCTCAGAGCCTGCCCTGAGTTTGTCGAAGGGACAGGCGTTTCGCATCAGCACATCTTCTTCCGGATACTCGTGGTGGGCGTCGCCGTTGGCGATAAAGACATCGAGATAGCCGTCACAGTCGTAGTCAAATAAGATGCCGCCCCAGCCGGTATACTGACCGCAGACCACCGCCAGGCCAGAGGGAGCAGTACGATCTTCGAAATAGTCCTTGCGATTCATCAGAAGACATCCGTATCCCATATCCGGAATGTACACGTCGAGCCAACCGTCGCGGTCGACGTCACCAATAGCCGGCCCCATCGAAGAGACGCCCTGGCCGCCTTCGCCAAAAGCCAGTCCCATCGCAAGGCCTTCCTCTTCGAACGTCCCATCGCCTTTATTTCTAAAGAAGTAGTTTTCCATCGCGTCGTTGGGAACATATATGTCCAGGAATCCATCGTTATTCAGGTCCGCGACGGTTGCACTCATAGCCCGTCCGTTTGGCCGATATATGCCTGCTTGCTTGGTGACATCGGTGAAAGTCCCATCACCATTGTTACGGTAAAGGGCATCGGGCTGGCCACTATAGCTAAGCGGCCCCGGATAGCCCGCCGCTGCATAGTAGGAGCGGAATTTGCCGCTGTCATACTGCAGATAATTGGCTACATAAACATCGAGGTCGCCGTCATTATCATAGTCGAACCAGACAGCCGAAAGACTCCAGTTGGGATTCGCAAGCCCGGACTGCTGCGATATATCTGTGAACGTCCCATCGCCGTTATTGCGGTAAAAAACGTTCGGCCCGTAGTTAAGCACATAAAGGTCCAGGTCGCCATCGTTGTCAAAATCAGCCGCCGAGCAGCCGACTCCATAGTGTTCTTCGTCGCCGACGCCGGCGGCCTTCGTAACGTCGGTGAATGTTCCGTCGCCATTGTTTCGATACAGGGAGTTACTCAGCTTGCCCCTGAGACTGCGGCCACGATTGTCACTGACGTCTTTTAGCCAACAGCCGTTGACGAAATAGATGTCGAGCCAGCCGTCGCCATTGTAGTCAAAAAACATTGCACCGGCGCCTGTGCCCTCGACGATATTGCTCAGCTCAAAATCGCCGTAACTGTGTTTGAAGCGAATCCCTGCTGCGTCGGTCACGTCGGTAAGGACCGGCAGCTCCGGCGGCACTGCGCCGGCACCGGCAACCTGAGATGTTGCCACCAATGCAAGTAATAGCCCTAAAACTTTCACTGCTCACTCTCTCCAGAGCGAACCTCGTATCCGGGCAGATTCTCCGGCCCTGGAATACCATCCCATAAGGCCCCCATATCAATCCACTCTACAAAAGTCCGTTTCTCATCGGCGGTCAAGGCTGCTGAACCTACCGGCGGCATTTGGTCCGTCGTAGTGGACTGGGGCCCGAACGTCTCGTCCCACGGCCTGGAAGTATTACGCCCAAATATGTGCCATATAAGCGGACTGGTTCGTGCCCTTCCAGGATGGGCATACTTTCCCCGCCCGGTTTCGGCTGTGCCAACCAGAAGGCTCTCATAACTGCGATTGAATAGGGCCTCTCCACCCGCACCTGTCGCCGGCGAAAGCTCCGGAGTAAGACGAGGCATAGCATCGGCCTCGGCGTGGCACCGAGCGCACTTCTGGGCGACAATCGGCATTACATCACGCCGGAAATCAACGGTTCTTCTTCGCTCGGCAGGTAAAGTCAGCTTGATGGATGGGCGAGTGACAGCGCTGACTAAAACGTTTTCCGGCGTCAGTTCGCCATCCTCGTGACAGCCGATACAGCCTCTGGGCTCATGATTCTTAGCCCAGATCCAGCCGCAGCTTCGTAGAGCCATGCCGTCAGCATCCAGAATCTGAAGCTCAATAGGAGTATTTGCCGGCACTTCAATATTGAATGAGCCATCCTTTTCTACGTCAATCTCACCCAAAACACGCCTTTGTGCCAATGGCACGAAATTTTGAGCTTTGAGTTTTGAATTTTGAGTTTTTACTGCAATGCCTTCGAGGACACGGAGTCGCACAACCTCGTCCCTCGTCGCTCGTCGCTCGTCGCTCGTCTCTCGTCCCTCGTCCCTCGTCCTTCGGGACACAGGGTCGCCAATATAGACGTTCAAACAGTACAGCTTACCGTTAGGGTCCTCCTCGGTGACCACGCTCGAACGCCCATCGGGTTCGCCGCGCGGATACACCGCTTTGGCTTGTATGTCGTGATAGTCCGGGCTATCGAAAATCAATTCAAATTGCCCGCTGTTTGAGTCCAGGCGATAAACACCGTGGGTATCCTTGCCGTCCGCTGATCGGCGAGAGACCAGGATCGTACCGTCAGGAAGCGGCGAAGGGCTGTGGAAAAGACCGTCGGAATCTCTGGTAATTGGCCGGTAGGAATGGCGCGGCCTTCGCAAGGTTACACATGCAAGCCGGCCCGATCCATCCCAGGGAACGCTGCCCGCTTCGACAAATACGGCTAAGCCCTTTGTTGTGACACAAGGCATGTGCTTTATTCGCTCACCCTCATCCGTGCAAAACGCTGCATAATCTGTACCGTCAATATTGATGCCAAACAGTGCAACTCGCCCCAGCGGCCCTCGGTTGAGCCTTGCCTGCTGCCAGGCGGCAAACAGCAGTCGCCCATCGGGCATGATAAACGGATCCATATCACTGGACAGATTGAAGGTCAGCCTGCGAACGGCCGAGCCATCCAGTTTGCATGAATGAAGATTGGTGGCTGACATAACTCCACATTCATTCAAGAGACCCTTCTCAGAACCTACAAAAGTTATCTGACGCCTGAGAGCAATCATGTCAGCCCAGCTCTCTGACACCTCTTGCGAACCGACAAGCGTTGTCTGGTTCTTGGGCTTCGGAGAAGCGATCGTATATAGCGGTGGCTGATAACAAGGGCTTCGGCAGTTGCCCATACCATTAGTTATCTGCCTCACATTTGACCCATCTATCGACATTTCAAAGATGTTCCAGTCGTCTGAGGGTGTTTTTTTTGCCGCAAAAAGTATATGCGAGGCGTCGAACGATACTTCCGGATCGCACGCGCTGTGAAAGCCGTTGCTCAGCAGCTTCGTGGAAAGGTCCGGGTATACCATAACCAGGCGCGCCCCCTCACCCAAATCTGCCCGCAGCATACCGCTCCTTCGGCCTTGCTCAGCACAAGCGGCTGCCGGCCCTTGCCGCTCAGCCTCAGTTCCGACAGGAAGTTGGGTAACGACAAAGGCACTCTCAAGACGTGGGCGTGAAGATGCCGGCGGGCTCACGCTTTGGCTCGGAACCTGCGCCCAAACCGAGCGCATTGAAAGGGCTGAACATAAAGCCAGCACCAAAATCGACAACTGCAAATTGAAAATTGACAGTTTTGACTGCACTCGACCTCCTCTTTGCTCCGGAGTACGCAGCACGAGAATACTTATTTGGCTTCCCGCAAAGCGGGGTCCCTCGTGCCAATCGCATCTACCTCAATCTCAAATAGCAATTCATCTCGGCAGATATCATTTTCCACAATCACAGCCGGGAACTGTCCCAGGTTGTTCTGCGTGCAGTATTTCTGAAATATCGGTGCATCCTTAGCGTGTTTGAAATAGGCAAGCGCCCGTTTGACATTGTCCCAGCCCATGCCGCGCGATTTTAGGATCGCGTACACTACTTCCATCGTCAGTTTTACCTGCGCCTCCGGATCACCTGCGTGTGCCGTCTTGCCGGTCGGATCTATGCTGGCGGTGCCGGAAACATATAACCTGCTATGATCAGGCAGCGCAAGCTCCACCGCCCGGCTAAAGGAGCTGCCGTACTCCGTGGCCGAGTCTTGCAGAGGCGACGGCACAGCAGCAGCCCGCACAGCTTTATCTAAAGGCGCCACCGCCAGTAAACCACCTGCCAATGCTGTGCTGGCCGCATTATGCCCCCCTACGCCCGTGCTGGCCGGCAACAGGGCATCAAAAATCCGCTTCTTGTGGAAAAAATCGTTGCGAACTTTGTTAAACTCGTCATACCAGTCGAGGATATTATCATTGTAAAACCAGGTCCGTATCACATTGCTGAATTCCATGCCGTTTCTTTGTAGCACCACGTCCATCTGCTGGAATATTTCAGCCGTCTGCTCGCTCGGCGACCGCGATGTATCCTTCGGCAGCAAACCACCCAGCCGGCAATATTGTGCGTAATCATCTTCGAACACGCTGCCTATTATTCTGCCGTCTAACTCCAGCCGTCCGACCGCCGGCCCCGAAATAGCCCACAGATGCATGCCGCATAGACCTGTCTGGTGTCCATTCTCCAGCCACGTTACCGGTGCGTTGATCCCGCCAAAGGCATCCTCCAGTGCGTTGGCGCTGGCCCCGTCGTCAACTGCTATGCCAAATACTTCCTGCGAAAGGACTTGCGCATTTCTCTCGCGGACAGCCGCAGCCACTCTTTGAAACATCGATGCCGCAGATTCATCCCGCGGGGGAACTGAGGTTATGAAGTACTCCCGGCACGCATGCCGGCTAAGCGTTATGATCACTACACCCTGCGAAACACTTCTCTGCAGATGCGCCGCACCGGAAGTTTGGTCCTCTATCATTTAGGTTCCTTTCCTTCGACCTTACTCAGGGCAGGTCTGCACACCTATCAACTAATAGTAACGGGTTACTACCTCCAAAGATTTAATTGATTTTTCCCGTTAATACCACTTATACCTGCCTTTGGGCCTTTCCGCTTCCCGCCGGCAGGTTCAAGAAGCCGGATAAACCGCAGTATCAATACTGATAATGCGGTTCCTGGTTCCACCGAAGCCGTTTAAGGATACCAACTCGGTCTTATGTCCGCCACCTGTGCGCAGCCAAATTATAGGACGATAAAAATACACGACTTAAGCACCGGATAGTATTAGTCAGCTACCTCGATTTCACTCAGCGGATACCAACCTTCCGCCGTGCGCCCCTTGATGGCAAGGTTCAATATGGGTTCTTCTGTTCGCTCTGCAACGACACCGACCGCCAGGTGGAGAACGCCAGCCGCCATATCAGTCGGCAGCACTATGCTATCCGCAACCTCAATAATATCGCCTGGCGGCAGGTCCGCAGGCTCCTTAAAGAACTCAGGCGTAAACACTTCGATTGAACCGGGCATCCAGTTCTCAACCGTGGTCTTTCCGAGCAAGACCTTCGCATAGCCGCTTTCGTTCGTAAGCCGATAGGCAAGGCGATAAGGCCTGTAACAGGGTGCTGAGCCAACGTTTTGCCACTTCATCTTCAGCACCAGCGGTTCGCCCCGGGGCAGTCGCCTGGGGTATGTTAGTTCCTTGAGGACCAGGCGATAGCCGAGCCGCCGAAGAAAACGCTCGATTTCCTGCCGGACATCCTGCCCGTCCGGCAACTGCGCCGACTTATTGTTCAGGTACGACCCGTGCAGGGCCAGCGCGTAATTAAAGATGAACCGCAGCGGCCACTTCTCCTTCACCCAGCGGCGCATATCCCAGCAGCTCTCCCACGCAACCGGAGCCTTCTTCCAGACCTCGTTGACGCCTGATTCCGTAATCAACTGCGGATAAGCTATCCGCATGTGGCACCAGGTCTTAGAAAAGCCGCCCAAATCACCCAGGCAATCTGCCCGCCATCCCGTGCCGCGCTCGGCAGCATAGCCCAGGCACTCGCGACCACCAACGAGCATAAGCAGAGCAGTCTTACGGAAGGCTTCCAAATACGCATCTATAATCTTCCGGCAGTTTTCTATCTTTGGCATTTTGCCCATCTTGGAGCTGCTCATGTGCCACTCGCCCCACCAGCCGACCGAGCCGAGGTCTACATGGTCGATATCTGGGTGGCCATCGTAGCGGGCACCGAGTCTTTTTATGAAATCCAGGTGTAGCTCCAAGACCAGTGGGTCGTCGAGGTCGGGTATCGACAACTGCTTCTGACTTTCATAGTCAACGGTAGGTACTTTGCCGCCGACCTGCTCCAGCCAGGCCGGATGGTATGGCCGGCCGCGCGTGGTCGAGCAGCACATAACCCGAAATGCCAGGCGCTGACCCGCCTGGCGAGTCTCTTGCAGAACCTTATCCAGGAACGCATAGTCGATCTTGCCTGGCTCCGGCTCAAGCGTGCCCCAGCCCCAGCGGGCGTAGTGAACGGTCGAAGGAATCCAGTCCGGCAGGTTCTTGTCTTTGTCGCGGGTCGTATGGAAGGTTTCCCAGCCCATGCCGGGATTGGCCAGCACCTCATCGGTCTCTTGAGGCACGACCGTCACGACTTCAGGCCCCGGCCGCAGGCGCGTGGCAGCCTCAAGTGCAGCTTGGGGATGGTTTAACACGGTGCTAACGCAGAGAGCAACCATCGCCACCCTCCTTGTGAGACGCGCAACTATACTATGTGCTCTCATAGCAACCTCCGGCAGGACTGACTCGTTTTATAAACAGCCTTTGCAGACAGTCGGCGCAGATACGTTCGTGTATTATCGCAGCATAAGCGCTGCGCTGCAACGGGCATGTGCTCTTTAATTGCCCCCCAAGGTCAGGCAAGAAATCTGCGATTTGCATTTTTCAATTTCGATGATTGCATACAGTGTGGGCGCCAAGATTATCTGCGACGCCAAATGCGAGCAGATAATCAATAACCCCGAGGCCGACAGATTGCTCCAACGCGAGTATCGTCCGCCGTGGAAACATCCCTATTAAAGTTAGGGTAAAGCGCCGGGTTCGGCCCAATCGCGTTTTTGATCACAGCGCCCAGCCTTGTCGATATGGCGGATTGATAAACTGATTCGCCTCATCGCAGTTGGTGAATCGCATATTCTCGCTATCCCATTCGAGTTTGCGCCCCAGCATCTTGGTCGCGATGATTCCCAACTGAGCAATCTCGGTCAACGGCCCGCCATAATCGAAATTCGATCCCGCCTGCTTTTTGTTCTTGATCGCCTCGAGCCAGTCTTGATGATGCCCTTTCACCCGGGGCAGCGTTTGGAGCGGTTGTTTGTAGGCTTTCATCTTTGTCTCGGGGACGATTCTTACTCCGCCGGCGCCATGCGAGCCATAGGTTATTGTACCTTTGTCGCCGTACACCACCGCGCCGGTGTCAGGCGGCTTTCGGTCGGGCTCCAGGTCTTTCGGATGCGGAACCTTTTCCACGCCGTCGTACCATATAAGCTTCACAGGTCCCCGGCTGCCGCGTGCCGGAAACTCATACTGGATGATCGTGCCTGTCGGAAATGTGTCGGCGTGCTCTTTCGGATCATATCCTTTGGCCTGGGCTTGAACCATTTTAGGCGTTCCCAGGTCCAGCGCCCAGAATACCGGGTCGACAACGTGACATACCCAATCGCCTATTGTGCCGGAGCCGAACGGCATCCAGCCCCGCCAACTGCCGGGCAGATACATTGGATGATAGGGCCGATATTGAGCCGGCCCCAGCCAGAGGTCCCAGTCCAATTCGGGCGGGACTTTGTGCTTCTCATCGCGCTTCGGCAACTGGTCGATCTTACAATGAACCGCGCTGCAGCAGGCATGTATTTCGTGAACCTTGCCGATGGCGCCATCCCAGATCCATTCGCAGAAGAGACGGATGGTGTCAGACGAATGTCCCTGATTGCCCAGTTGCGTCACCACCTTATGCTCGCGTGCGGCCTTGACCAGCTCGCGAATCTCATATATGGAATGGGCAAGCGGCTTTTCGCAATACACGTGCTTTCCTCTTTTTATTGCCGCCATCGCTGCAACCGCGTGGGTGTGGTCGGGCGTGGAAACAACGACGGCATCGATTTGGTTGTCCATCTCGTCCAGCATCTTACGAAAATCCTGATACTTTTTGGCCTGCGGGGAATTCTCAAACGCCTTGCCGGCTCGTCGCGTATCGACGTCACACAACGCGACGATATTTTCGCGGCTGACCGCTCCGAGATTGCCCCCGCCTTGCCCACTGATGCCGATACAGGCGACGTTCAGTTTCTCGCTGGGCGGAGTCACGCCTTTACCCAGTACGTGACGCGGGACAATTGTAAACGCCGCTACCGCCGTTGTTGCTCCTCGCAGAAACTCGCGTCTTGTGGTCTTTCTACCAGCCTTACTCATTCCAGAACCTCCAAAATTCTTACCGTACCTTTGCGTTCAGAAAACTGGTATGCACAGCATACCCTACATTTACTTTTGCTGGAATTCACCGCACCAGGCATTTACGCCGACTTTCGGCCACTGGCTATCTGCCCAGAGATCTCTGCCTTCTATTTGCATTTTAGGACGAGGGCTTGGTTTGGGTGCGTATCTGTGGCATTCGCCGCTGTTTTTCTCCTCGCTTCTTCGTACAAAATATTTGCAGTTCCCACATTTTTCATCGCTTTTCATGTTTGTGCCCTTTTCATAAATGCTTGGTTGCCAAGATATACTATATGTGTTATAGATTGTATATGACAAAACCGCCAAAAGTGTAAGCCTGGACAGAACTGCCAGAAGAAGAAATCCTTCAGATGCGGATTCGAGACTCCGGCGCACAAATCGCAGGGTCTTTTCTCAAACTACCCGTATAAATGAAAGGATCACGTCAATGAAAACAAAACTGAAGCTTGTGTTACTGATTACTATCGTTAGTCTGCTGGCAACGCCGATAACCGCGCAGCAGGCAAGAGGCCAGATCAATTTTCCCGATATACTCGGGTACAAGACATTGAAGTGTGATTTACACATGCACACGGTTTTTTCCGACGCCCTTGTATGGCCCACCGTGCGCGTCGAGGAGGCACTGCAAGAAGGACTGGACGCAATTTCAATAACCGACCATATTGAGTATCAGCCTCATAAGCAGGATATTCCCACTAATCACAATCGCCCTTATCAGATCGCCCAGCCGGCAGCACAGAAAAGGAATATATTGCTCATAATGGGTGCAGAGATTACTCGCGACACGCCGCCCGGACATTTCAACGCGATATTTCTGCAGGATATAAACCCTCTGGACGCCAACGATCTTATTGAGGTCATTAAGGCAGCCAACCAGCAAAACGCCTTTGTCTTCTGGAATCATCCAGGCTGGAAACCCGAGGCAAAGGAATGGGTCAACATCCACACCACCTTATGCGAAAACAAATTGCTGCACGGCATTGAGGTCGCAAACGGAGATAGCTATTACCCGGAAGCTCACAATTGGTGCCTGGAGAAAAACCTGACTATGATGGGTAATTCCGACATCCACGGCCCGGCTGTAGACGGGCAGGTTACGCCCGATAAGCACAGGACGATGACGCTGGTCTTTGCGAAAGAAAAAACCATCGACGCCATCAAAGAGGCTTTGCTTGCAGGCAGAACCGCAGTCTGGTTCCAAAATCAGCTTATCGGCAGCAAAAAATATCTCGAGGCGATTTTCAAAGCGGCAGTTCAAATCAAACAGCCAACCTGCAGGCATGGCGGAAAGGTGTGGTTTGAGGTTACAAACAATTCGGCGATTGATATCGAAATGCAAAAGACCGGTAGAAAAGGCCCGCCGACACTGACTTTACCGGCCAACAGCAGCATCACGGTCAAGGCCAAAATCAAAGACTGGCAGCGAAAAGTAAAGTTATCGTATCTTGCCACGAATTTCCTGATAGCTCCGGGCGAAGGATTGCCCGTCGATTTGACCATCCTCCTGCGCGGCACCTCAAGCGCGAATCGGTAGAAGCGGAAGACAGGAGAAAGTAAACAGGAGTCAGGAGA
Organism: uncultured Pirellulales bacterium; assembly: GCA_964567045.1. Taxonomy (GTDB): domain Bacteria; phylum Planctomycetota; class Phycisphaerae; order Sedimentisphaerales; family Anaerobacaceae; genus JAFNGF01. The sequence goes on from CAZMLE010000004.1 coordinate 33,810, forward strand.
CAACGTTCGCAATTCTGTATTCTGTTTTCTGTATTCTGGTTAACAAGATTTTGCCCGTTTTTGCTCAACTTGGCCGGCCTTATAGCCGATGCAAAATTTGAGGTTAAGGCTGCAGCGAGTTTAATCCGCCGTACGTCTGGCGGATAAATCAGGAATTCAGAAATGGCAATAAGGAATTCATCTGCGGACATAGTAACTGTCGATTTGCATCCGGAGCCCGATACCGGCACTGAGCTCGCTACGGTCGCCAGCCTGGTGCGACTTAGAGGCGGCTGTGACGTGGCGGTTGACTTTTCCAGCGTCGATATTGTGACGTCGGCAAGCCTCTCGAGACTATTGGAACTTCGTAAGTTGTTGGCTAATTGCGGCCATCGACTGGTTCTTTCCAGCCTGGCTCCTGATACCAGAAACATATTTGAGGTGACAGCCCTTGACTCAGTCTTTGAATTTGTCGATGACAAATCTGCCGCCTTAGCAGCGATTCGCGGCGCTGGGCAGCCAAAGTCGAAGATCCGCACTCCGGCTAGGACATAAGGTGTAAAGCAATATGTCGCACGGCGAGCGTCTGGGAGGAGCGCTCGCCATTATTATTTCTGCAAAAACTTTGACAACCGATCCCGGGACAGCCTATGATATGACCAACGGTATTATTTGAACGCCAGATTCAAGTTTGTAAGGAGAGATTACAATGAACGATCAAGTGACTCGTGCGGGATTGGGCTGTCCCTTGCAGATGAATCGACGGAGCTTTCTGACCGCTGCAGGCGCACTGGCAGCAACTTCGAAGATTGGGTTGCTAGACTTTGCATCGTCGCTATTTGCAGCCGAGGCCAAATCGGCGAAAAAGCCTTTGATCCGTGTAGGTTTTGTCCGTCCCAACGTAGAGCAATACTGGATGGGCTGGCCCGGCGCCCAATACGACATCAAGGCACTTCAGCGCCAATATACCGAGATACTGGACGCCGCCGCCAAAAAACATGGAGCGGACCTGGTCGTCGTCCGTGAGCCGCTATATGATTCTGATCGGGTGGGTGCATTCCTTGATAGCCTTAAGAGAATCCCGCCGGACGGACTTATAGTCGTGAGCATGTGCCTGCACCACACGGGCTTCAATTCGTGGGGTCACACCAACAACATCGCCAAGAATCGCGGCAATGTGCCCACGATCATATTCAGCCCGATGGGGACATCGTTCACCGGCGATTTGCAGGCGACGCGGAATATCGGCGGGGTGTATGTGGCCGCCACGCAGGACCTGGACTGGCTGGACTTCGCCGTGCGAATGCTAAAAACTATTTCGGAAATGAAGAACACCCGCATCTGTATATGTGCAGGCGACAAAACCAGTGACCGTCAGCTCGAGGTCATCGGCACTACGCTGCATTACATTCCCATCAAACGTTTTCTCGATGAGTTCAAGGAAGTTCAAGACAGCGATGAAGTGCGAGCCATCGCCGATTTCTACACCAAAAGCGCCAAGAAGATTGTCGAGCCGAATAAAGAAGACATTCTGAACGCCGCGAAAAATTACTTTGTTTGCCGACGACTTATGGAAGCCGAGAACTGCCAGGGTTTCTCCATGGACTGCCTTGGCCCTGTTACCAGCCGTCTAATCCATCCACCCTGCATGGCCTTTTCACGGCTCCGCGATGAAGGCGGCCTGGGCACCTGTGAAGCCGACTGGAACGCTGCTATCTCCACCCGACTGACAGACCTTCTGTTTGATCGCCCTGGATTTATGCAAGATCCTGCCCCTAACACCGTTAATAATACCCTTATGGGTGCTCATTGCACCTGTGCTACAAAATTAGACGGTTTTGATAAGCTGCCGGCGCCTTTTACACTCCGCAGCCACTCCGAGTCCAACATCGGCGTGGCGATGCAGGTCCTGTGGCGTGAGCGTCAAAAGGTTACAATTATGAAATTTGAAGGCCCGCAGAAAATCATTCTCGGCACAGGCAAGGTGCTCCGCAACATTGAGACGCCGCCGGCAGGCGGCTGCCGGACCTCCGTCGAGCTTGAACTCGATGGCGTGGCTGACTCGCGTGACACCAAGGGCTTCCACCAGCTATTTATCTACGGCAACCTGGAGCTTCCGTTTAAGGCCTACTGCCAGCTCGCTGGTATCCAGGTCGAGCACATTTGATCGTCGCCCGGCAATTAGCGCTGAAGCTGGATAATTTGCTCGCGCCGCACTTGATAATCGGTGCCCTCCCACCGAACAGTTGAGGGGCCGAAGGCATGAAAGACACGCACACGCAGGGATTGCTGGAGGTTCTTGTCGTCCAGCGGCCGGACCGTAAATAGAGCGCCTCTGCCGTATTCCTGTCCCGCCCACCGAAGGGCATAAAAGGCTAAGAAACGCGGGCCTTCAACAATGAATCCCCAGGCCGGCAGAACAACCTCGCCCCCCAGCTTCGACTTAACCTGTGTCTCTTTCTGGCTGAAGTTGACAATCACCTTGGTCGCGTCCTCACCAGCTCCGTAGACGGCCTGCCGAACAGTGCCGTCTCTGGTAAGAAACTCCAGCCGGGTCAGCCGACTATGAGCCGTAGCAGCATTGAGAGGCCCCAGCACCTCTTGCGTATTCTTCAAGAATACATCTGCCGTATGCATACCTTCCGCCCAGCCGTTGTCACTGCGGGTATAGCAGGCGTTTTCCGAGGTCTGGCTGTCAGCCTTCTTTTCGCCCCGGCTGCCCGGCGATTGCCAATACAGGTGATCCGGAAAAGAGTGGTAGTGCAGCGGACGAGCACATAAGACGTGGTGAGCTACATATTCCGCCGCGTCACGGGCGCTGTATCCGTACTTACCGTAGCATACCTGACAATCGTGATAGACCATCTCGAAAAATGGAATGACGGTAGCTCCAAGCTCTTGCGGTTTAAGGTTATGGTAGTATCGGCCTGAGACCCCCACGAGTCCCTCAAAAAAGTCACTGTGGGGTATTGCCCACTCCCTGCCGCACTCACTGCCGAAGATGCCAAACATATCGCGGGCATAGTCACTCAGGCGAATTTTCCACGCGATGTCATCGTTGCGACCGAGAGGATGGTTCGGGTCGTAACATTCGCGCGGCCCAACGGCGTAGGTCGTGTCAATAAAATAGCTCCAGGGCGAAAAGAGCCTGTGAATCTCCGGCAGGTTCTGCGGGCGTTTGGCAAGCTCAAGCTGCTTGGGCGCACAAACCATATATGCTCGTCCGCCCAGCCACCGGCCGCCCTTGATGAGCGAGCCGTCGGGATTTTTTTCGATAAAGGCCGGATCCCAGCTTCTCGCATCGCGGTACATATCCTGGACATTATCGTGCAGACACGCTACGTAGTCCAGTGCCTGGACACGTTTGATCGCATCCGCCAGTGCTTCGTTGCCGCCGCACTCAGGATTGGCCGGCAGGTTATCCGGGTGCCGGCAGTCGTAGCCGCCTGCGGTCCAGCCGCCCATGATAAATAGACATCGCTCGACCTGAAGGTCTTTACGCAGGTGCTCGGCGACTTTTGCAGCCTCGTCAAAAGTCCAGCGAACCGCGACCGACTCTTCCTTTGTGCTGTCCTCGTTCATACGCCGGGCAAGGCAGGTCCACAGCTTGGCGTTCGCTGCACCGATCATTAGCTCGACATGCCCGTCACGGCGAATCTTATCCCGCAATGTCACTGCCAGTCCGTGCTTTTCAGCATAACGCCTGTATCCATCAGCCACAGTATTCCAGTCGCCCTTGCCCAGCGGCATAAGACGCACCAACCTGGCGCTGCGACGCAGCTCGAGCGTTGCCGTCAGTTTTTGGCGGTAAGTCTCGCCTTCCACTTTGGTGCTCTCAACTTCAGCAAATACGTAAGCGTCGTCCCAGGTCACCAGCAGCGCAGAGCCGCCTTTTACCAGGCCCAGCATATTCAAATGGCAGCCTTCATAGTCGGAGGTGCCGAAGACGTGTTTGAATGTCTTTCCGCTATCGGCCGGAATTAGCAGCCCTTCCCGACAGGGTACGATAACATAACCGCCTTCGACATCGGTAATAGATAGCGCCTCATCAAGGACACGGACGGCGCTATCGGCCTTACTCTCGTAGCGAATTTCCAGGGCATTTCCCTGCTCGACAATGGCAAACACTACCGCCACGCCGTTTTCCTGGCAAAGACGCACCGAATCCTTGCCCAGTGGCACGGCCATCTTGGCCGTGTTTTCACGGGCTGGAAGCCCGTGCCACAATACAAATCCGCCGCCCAGCCATTCTGCTCTGCCGGCGCTGGCAGTGCCTTTTGACGGCCAAGTCGTTCCCGAATGTTTATCCAGCAAGGCCCATCTGCCGGTTGCATCATCAACCTCAACGCTGAGGACAGGACTTTCCAATCGTATGACGCCCGCCTGAGATGCCACGGTTGTCAGCAGTACCAGTGAGCCGGCCAATATGAGCTTACACATAACGACTCTCCTTTCTGACAGCATTGCATAACGGAAATATTCCACCAGGGCCCTCAGTCCAACCTGATTCCCTGCTGCTGGAGCCAATTTTTCAAATCCCCCATTTCACTATCAAAAATCTCGTTATCGTAGTCTTCTTCCAGCTTGTGGATGGTATTAGCCAGTTCAGGTTGTTCCTGCACCACATCGCTTAACTTCTTCTCGAATTCATCGCTGACAGCCTGTAGATCATCCAGGTCTACTTGCACCCCCAATATGCCCGCCAGACGTCTGGTTACCGCTTCTACGCACTTGGGATTGTTGCCCTGCACGTATGCTGGAATCGTAGCTACAAGACTGACCATATCCATACCGCGGTCGCGGCAGCGGGTTGTTAGATAGGTGATAAAGCTGGCTGGGCCTTCATAATCGCTGAATTTTACCCCGTAACGCGCGTGCACCTCTTTAAGTTTGGCGTCCGAAACTGAGCAGAAAAGCCTGGGATCGCGAGTGTGCGGCACCAAGCCTGCGACACTGCCGATGAAATATATCATTTTGACGCCAGATTCCGCACACAACGAAAGAATGCAGTCGGCAAATTCCTCCCACAAAAGGTTCGGCTCTTTGCCCAAAAACAGTATCAGATCAGCGTTTTCAGTACTGAAAAACTCGTTTTTCGGAACCTCGCAAGAGACGACCAGGCCATTTTTTATCCTGGCGTGCGGCCTAAACAGTGCACTTATTTCCATCGAGCCGGGAAAACTGTAAATATAGAATCCTTCCGGATTTATCTCGGCAACTTTCTCCGCCCCCAGCTTGTCGATTAGGCACTTTATGGTCCCGGTGGAGACATCGCCGCCGTCCATCCAGCCGGAAAAGCCCAGTATCAGCCGAGGGTTATGAAGTTTTGGCTCCTTGTGGATACGTAGTTTGCCTGATGCCATGATTCACTCCCTGAGCCTCACAACACGCGTTCTTTTATCTAATATCGCCAGGTTAATCCAGATAAATTCGGCAGTCAAGGGAAATGGGTATTTCGGAACTCGTGAATCGCGAAGCGTATCTCATACGGTGATCTGGCCCTTACATATTCGATTCCGCATTTGAAAGACAAATTTCCCGCAAGAAAGTCGTCTGCTGACGTCCAGGCAATTGGTGAATTGATTCTTGACTATTTTAGCCAAAGTAGTAGAATTGCCTAGACTCCTCCTGAGGGAAGAATCAACCTTTCAGAGGAATCGCATCTGGTAGCTCGTGCGCGGGGGTTGGCGTCGTTCCGAGGTATTTGAAAGCAGGCTGCCGATGAGCGAAGCAGAGGCAAAAAGCCAAAAGTCGCACGGTAAGGAGGAATTGGCTCCGACCGCCAGTTTTCCAGGCTCAGGCATAGGGCCGGGCAGCCAGATTGGCCCTTTTCGCATCGAGCAGGAATTAGGCCGGGGCGGAATGGGGGTCGTCTACTTGGCCCACGATAAGAAACTCGACCGTCCGGTTGCCATCAAGAGCCTCCCAGCCGAGCTGATGGGCAACGCCATGATCCGCAAACGCTGGAAACGCGAGGCCCAAGTCTTAGCTTCTTTGAATCATCCGAACATCGCCGCGGTCTACGAAGAGATCGAGGGGGGCGAAGGCTATCTCGTCCTTGAGTACGTTCCTGGCGATACACTGGCTGAGCGAATAACTCACGGGCCAATTCGGCTGGAAGAGGCGCTACCGATCGCGTTGCAGGTCGCTGAGGCAATCGCGGCGGCACATGAGAAGGACATTATCCACCGCGATCTGAAGCCTGGCAACATTAAGATTACGCCGGATGGAAAGGTCAAGGTTCTGGACTTCGGCCTGGCCAAGGCGGTTGCTGGTGAATCATCAGGCAACGAGAGCACTGCCACCGAGCCCGGCAAGATCATTGGTACGCCGGCCTACATGAGTCCGGAGCAGGCCCGTGGCAAGCCGGTTGATTACCGCAGCGATATCTGGTCATTCGGCTGTGTGCTGTATGAAATGCTTACAGGAGAGATTCCCTTCAAAGGCGAGACGGCTTCCGACACGCTGGCCAACATTCTTAACAAGGAGTTGGACTGGCAGGTGCTGCCTCAAACGACACCGGCGAATATTCAGGTCCTGCTGCGCCGCTGTCTGGAGAAAGAGCCGCGCCGGCGGCTTCAGCACATAGGGGACGCAGTTATCGAAATCCGCGAAACACTGAACCCACCACTCGCCACACCGCCTGCGACAAGCCCCACTTTGGTTTCGCTTGAGCCAGGTGCCGCTGCTAAGACGAGGTTACGAAGAATAGGGATGATTATAGGTGCGACAGCCATCGTGGTCGCGGCTGGCATTGCAGTATGGCTTGTTAAGAAGAAGCCGGCTTTGCCTCTTTCGAAGGAAATCCGGCTGGTGGTTCTGCCGTTTGAGAATCTGGGGTCTGCTGATGACGAGTATTTTGCCGCCGGCATTACTGATGCTATCACTGCTCGCTTAGCCGTCATTCGCGGGCTGGCTGTCATCTCCCGTCAAAGCGCCATGCAGTATAAGAAACGAGAGAAGAGTGCACAACAGATAGCTAATGAGCTGCGGGTTGACTATATTCTGGAAGGCACGGTCCAGCGTGAGCGGCCCTCCGATCCAAACAGCAGAGTCAGAATAATACCTCAGCTTATCAAGGCCGCCAACGACACACACGTGTGGGCACAACCCTACGATAATGATATGGGCGACGTTTTCCGGGTACAGTCCGACTTAGCTGAGCGGGTGGCCCAAGCTTTGAATGTTGCTCTTCTTGAACGTGAACAGCGGGCACTGCGCTCCAGGCCAACAGAAAACATGGAGGCCTACAACTATTTTCTGCAGGGCAATGAATACTACCATCGAAGTCGGCATGAAGATGACTGGAAGATTTCCATCCAGATGTTTGAGAGAGCGGTCGAGCTGGACCCCAAGTTTGCGTTGGCCTACGCTCAGCTCTCAAGGTGTCACGCACAGATGTACTGGGAGCACTATACTCATCATACCTCAGAACGGCTTGAAATGGCAAAGAAGGCCGTGGACAGAGCCTTGGAGCTTGAGCCTGACTTGCCAGAGGCACATCTGGCCTTGGGACATTACTACTACCGTGGTCATCTGGATTATGACCGTGCCTTAGAGCAATTCGCTATCGCCCGGAAAGACCTGCCTAACGATAGCGATCTGCTGAGTAGTATCTATTATGTTCAAAACCGGCAGGGAAAATTTGAGGAGGCGCTGGCCAATCTCAAGAGAGCTTCCGAGCTTGACCCTCGCTCCAACATCCTAGCCTCTGATCTAGTGACGACGTTTGCGTGGGTGCGCAACTATCCCGAAGCATTGCGCTATTGTGACAGGGCTATCGCACTGGCTCCCGATCTGCCTAACCCGTATAGATTCAAGGCCTCGCTATACCTGCGCTGGGAAGGCAATACTGAGAAGGCACGAGCAGTCGTGGAGGAGGCGTTGAAGAAGATTAGGTCACCAGAAGAATTCCGGATTGGCTGGGAGATTGCTTTTGATGTGTACGAGGGGAAATATCAGGAGGCTTTGGACCGGCTCTCTTTGAAATCAGAAGATCCTGATGAAGATACTGATAGTATGTACTCCTTTATCCCCAAGGCTATACGGTATGCACGCATCTATGGGTATATGAACGAAACTGAGTCGGCAAAGAAGTATTATGACAAGGCTCGAAACATCCTCGAAGCCAAAATCCAGCAACAGCCCGATGATTCGCGTTTCCGCAGTACCCTCGGCATCGCCTACGCAGGTCTGGGCCGCAAGGAAGATGCGATCCGGGAAGGAAACAAAGCGGTCGAGTTGCTTCCTATCACCAAGGAGGCCATACGAGGCTATTATCGACGCGAGAATTTAGCCCAGATATATGTGATGGTTGGCGAATTTGACCTGGCTATCAACCAGATCGAGTTTCTGCTATCTATACCTGGCGGACTATCGATCCCCTTGCTGCGACTTGAGCCGGTTTGGGCCCCGCTGCGCGAGCATCCACGTTTTAAGAAGCTCCTGAAAGCGGAGAAATAACTTAGTCCGGTCGGCAAACCACGCGCGGATAACGTGGGCGGTTTGCATAAGCCGGCTGGTGTTATCGCGTTCGGCTGTGCCTCAATAAAAGTCACGAGCAGGGAAAGTGCCTACGGATTACTTGGTGTGTAGCCTAATTTGCTCCAGACGGCTCTTTGGACCTTGTGCAGATCGGGATTGCCCGGCGAATTGGATTGGCCGCCGTTCCGGCCGGTGTTCTGCCAATAATCATAGTCCATCTCGGCAATCTCTACCGTGCGCGGGTCCTTCCACTTCCAGTATTCACTACGCCCATCAGCAAAAGCAACATTCGTGCCGTCACCATGCCGGGCGGTAATCTGATCCCACCACCGCTCCTGGTCATACCAAATCGTCCAACTGTTGGGGCTCAACCGACCCTCATCAAGAAAAACCATCCTCTCATTGGGTCTTTTGATCTGCGCTCTTCGATAGATCATCAGGTTCTTCGTGCCAGGTATCCCATCATAGCCATTCATTGCGTCCACTATAGCGTAAGTCACTGTCTCTCCGCGGATCCCTGTCGGGCATTTGTAGAGCTTCACATCCGGACAGTATGAATACAGCAGCCCCGATCTGAGGCCATCTATTTGCACTTGTTCGGAGACCCCGCGACCCCGCCATATCACCCAGGCGTCGTTGCGCCCCGTATCGGCGTGGACGATTTTGTCTTCATTTTCATCCGCGTACATAATCCAGGCCAGCGATAACTGCCTGAGATTATTAAGGCAGGCGGCACGTTTCCCCTGCTCTCTGGCCCGCTGCAAAGCCGGTATCAGTATCGCCATTAGTATCGCAATAATCGCAATCACCACCAGAAGCTCTATGAGTGTAAACGCCCTATGTTTGGCCATTGTCGTCCTCCTTCAGCCTTTGCAAATTTGGCTGCTTGTTTCTATGATCCGCAGAACCAGTACTTACCAGGTTAATTGTACAATTTTTTCGCACCACATTTCAACCCCTTTTTCAAAAAAAAACAAGTTGTAAGGGCATCGGCAATTTTCGTCAGACGGGAGGTGTTATCGCGTTAGGCCGGGCAAAAATGCGCAAATAGCTGCCAAAATCAGCGTTCTGAACCTTTTTAAGCACCAACATTTGTAACAAGGTACAAATACAGAAGTGGCAGCATCTCGGAAAACTCCATGCAAAATTCTCCAAACTTCGATAATATTCTTCTTGACGAGAAAATAGGTAATGTGGTATAAATCAAGTGATGTAAAGAGGGTGATTTGCGGGCTTTGGCCACCTTCCGCTTGGAGCAGGGTAAGGCCGGGTCAAGAATGCAGTGATTGAACTGTTAATAAAAGAAAGAAGGAGGAGTAGCTTATGTACAGAAAGTTGATTTTGTTTGTTGGCGTTGTCTTAATGCTGGTCTTGGCGTCCACCAGTTATGGCATCGTGATAGGCAACTTTGAACAGCAGATGGACAACTTCGGCCCGACATGGGAGACACCAGCCCCAACATTGACTTATAGCACAATCGGAGCGACGTTGGGTAGCAGTAGTCTCGCTGTACAGCCCAACGTAAACGGTTGGCAATGGTCATTTATGCATGAAGGTATTCTGGACCTCGCTACCAACAATATACTCTCGGTTGACGTGACGTGGCTCGCTGACGAGTGGGGAACAACTCCCTGGTGCAACTTTAAGGATGTCGCAATCAACAGCGATGGCCCAAGTGGTTGGATGCAGCTTTCCCCCACCGATCCGGCCAATCCGAGCTGGCCTGGTAGCTGGGATCCTGCAGGCTGGGGTGACAATACCAGGACCCTTACCTGGGACTTTTCGGGCTATGACGCGACTGGCGCCACGTGGATGCAGTTAATTTTCTCCACGAATTTTGGCGGCACTACCCCAGGCAAGTATTACATCGACAATGTGCAGTTGATTCCCGAGCCGGCCACAATCGCTCTGCTCGGCTTGGGCGGACTGGCTCTGCTTCGCAGGAAACGTTGACCATCGCGTAGTATTCGTTTGGCAAATCATTTGGCAGCAGTTGGGGCCTATACTGACTGTGTATAGGCCCATTTCTTTTAACCTGATGACCACTGCCTGATAACCTAGCATCCTGATGACTTAATATTACAGAGACTGCGCCGCGTCGTCTCGATGTATCGGGATCATGCTCGGATGATGTCGGCGATTTTCATAAGGCGGGTAGTGTTATCGCGTTCGGCTTCGGAAAGTTTATCGTAAATGAACCGGATGGTTTCGTGCAGTTCGGGAATGACCACATGCTCCAACACGTTGACCCTTCGGCGGGTCATATTAAGCTCAACGGCCAACAGCCGAGCTTGCTTTTCCTTCTCCGCTAACTCAATCAAACTATCAAAAGCACGCTCCAAGGCCATAAGAGCAACGTCTAATTCCCCGGATGTCGTTGCGAAGCCGTAGCAGATAATCTCGCCGGAGATTTCCTTGCTCAAATGCGGCACCCTCACGTTCATTACGCGGGCGAAATCGATAGTCAAGCTGAGTTTTTTCGTCGGGACTTCGAGAGCAGCCTTAGTGTGTTCCGGCTCCATAGTTGCGCGGGCCAGCATAAAGCGTCGGCAGGTTTCCAATAGCTCCTGTTCGACCTTCTCGCGGAGCGGCTGAATCTGTCTGGCGATGTGAATTAGCTGGCGGGAAAGCTCATCGCGTTTCTCGCTGAGTAGCCGATGGCCACGCTGCGCAAGCGCGACCCGCCTCCGCAGGTTCAATAGCTCCATTCGAGTTGCATTAACATTTGCAAGCATAACTTACTCTTTTTTAGCGCCGAGTTTGCCGGTCGCTGACGCTTCCGGCTATGACGTGGTCGCCGCAATCTCCGCGGCTAATCTGTCGCCCTTGCGAAATCGCGGCATATATTTTTCTATCAGCTTAACGTCGATACGCTTTAATTCGGCGTTGTCAAACATGCTCAACAGCTCCCAGCCAAGATCGAGAGTCGTTTCAATCGTGCGGTTCTCGTAATAGTCCTGGCAGACGTATCGCTGTTCAAATTTCTTAGCAAATTCCATATACTTTTTGTCTTCTTCCGAAAGGGCAGCCTCACCCATAATTGTCGCCAGCTCCTCCATCTCTTTTCCGCGGGCATAAGCTGCGTAAAGCTGATTGTAAAGGTCAGCATGGTCTTCGCGGGTCCGGCCTTTCCCGATCCCTTTATCTTTCAGCCGAGATAGGCTGGGCAAAACATCCACAGGCGGCGAAATGCCTTTTCGATGCAGCGGACGCGACAGAATAATTTGCCCCTCAGTAATATAGCCGGTAAGGTCCGGCACCGGATGGGTCTTGTCGTCCTCCGGCATAGTCAATACCGGGACGCTGGTGATAGAACCTTTTTTGCCTTTGATTCGTCCGGACCTCTCGTAAACCGTTGCCAGGTCTGTGTAGAGATATCCGGGATAGCCGCGTCGGCCCGGCACTTCCTTTCTGGCGGCGCTTATTTCTCGAAGCGCTTCGCAGTAATTGGTCATATCGTTCAGGATGACCAATACGTGCATATCCAGATCGAAGGCCAGATACTCGGCGGCGGTAAGGGCAAATCTCGGCGTGGCAATTCGTTCGATGGCAGGGTCGTTTGCCAGGTTGAGGAACATAACCGCCCGCTCGATGGCGCCGGTTTGTTGCAGGTCGTCGATAAAAAACTGCGCCGCCTCAAAAGTGATGCCCATAGCTGCAAATACGACGGCGAATTCCTCGCCTTTTCCCAAAATAGTTGCCTGGCGGGCAAGCTGAGCGGTAATATTATCGTGAGGAAGGCCCGATCCGGAAAATATCGGCAGCTTCTGGCCACGCACCAGCGGGTTCAAGCCATCAATTGTCGATATACCGGTCTGGATGAACTCGATGGGGTAATCACGGGCATAAGGGTTGATGGGACTTCCGTTGATGTCCATCAGCTTGTCAGGGATTACCGGCGGACTGCCGTCTTTCGGCTCACCCAGACCGTTGAAAACTCTGCCCAAAATATCCGGGGAGACGCCAAATTCCAGCGGTCTGCCCAAAAATCTAACTGTGCTGGCGTTGACGTCCACGCCGCGCGTGCCCTCGAAGACCTGCACGAGAGCCTTATCTCTCTCGACCTGCAAAATTTGGCCGTGACGTATAGAACCGTCGGCAAGCTCTATCTCGACGATGTGAGCATATTTTGCCTGGTCGACCATCTCGACCAGCATCAAGGGCCCTGCAATTTCAGCGACTGTCTGATACTCTTTCAGCATTTCCAACTCCTGATCCTGTAAACACAGCCTATACTGTTGCAGGCTGCAATTGCTTGATTTGCTCGTCGATTGTTTGCCTTATTTTGGCGATTTTTCCGATATTATTCTCCGGGATATATTTTGCTCGGGCGATTTCTTGGCGCACCGGGAGTTTAAAGATGTCGGCGGTTTCCACTCCTATCTCAATAGCCTCCAGTCCTCGCTGGTGAAAATGAAGCACAGTCTTGAGCATCTCATATTGCTTGACCATCGAAGTATAAGTATCGACCTCATGAAAAGCGTTCTGGTGCAGGAAGTCCTCGCGAATGGACCTGGCTGTCTCCAGCGTCAATCTTTCTCTGGGCGATAAGGCTTCGGCGCCCACCAGCCTGACGATTTCTCGAAGTTCAGATTCCTGCTGCAGAAGACTCATCGCCGTTGCCGACAGTGCTTCCATCTGCTGGCCTTGCTCGGCGTCCTGGAAGCATCCTTTCAAGTATTGCTGGTAGAAAGAATAGGAGGTCAGCCAGTCAATCGCCGGAAAGTGCCTGGCGTATGCCAGCTCTGCTTTCAGGGACCAGAACACTTTAACCACGTGTAGTGTCGCCTGGACAACCGAGTCTGAAAGGTCGCCGCCCGGCGGGCTGACTGCTCCGATGACCGACAGCGCGCCTTCTCGCTGCGGACTGCCAATGCACTGAACTCTGCCGGCTCTTTCATAAAACGCCGCGATTCTGGCGGCAAGGTACGCGGGATAGCCCTCTTCAGCGGGCATCTCTTCCAGACGCGTGGATATCTCTCGCATAGCCTCAGCCCATCGGCTGGTGCTATCTGCCATTAAACCCACGGTATAGCCCATGTCGCGGAAGTATTCAGCGATGGTAATGCCCGTGTAGACCGAGGCCTCTCTGGCTGCCACCGGCATATTCGAAGTATTTGCGATCAGCACCGAGCGTTGCATTAATGGCTCGCCGCTGCGCGGGTCTTTCAATTCCGGGAACTCCGTCAACACGTCTGTCATCTCGTTGCCTCGTTCGCCGCAGCCGACGTAAACCACGATGTCGGCGTCGACCCACTTGGACAATTGATGCTGAATGACCGTTTTGCCCGAGCCGAATGGGCCGGGCACACAAGCGGTGCCGCCCTTAGTGATCGGAAAGAAAGCGTCGATGACTCTTTGGCCCGTGCCAAGAATTGTGTTTGGCGTGAGGCGATTTTTTACCGGCCTGGCACTGCGGACAGCCCATTTGTGCATCAGTTTTATCTGCTGCTCGCTGCCATCGTCAGCGGCGCAGATGGCCACGACTTCATCCACGGTGTAGTCGCCTTCGGCGATTTTTTGGATGGTCCCTTTGACGCCGGGCGGGACCATAATCTTGTGAAGGACCATCGTGGTTTCCTGGACCTGGCCGATAATGTCGCCGGCCACCACCACTTCACCATTTTTTATCGTGGGCTTAAAGTGCCATTTCTTCTGTCTGTTCAAGCCCGGCATGGCACTTCCCCTGCTCATAAAGTTGCCTTCGGCTTTCACCAGTAAGTCCAGCGGTCTTTGGATGCCGTCGTAAATGCTTTCGATCAGGCCCGGCCCTAACTCGACGCTCAATGGCGCCTGAGTGTCGATTACCTGCTCGCCGGGACCGATGCCTTCGGTCTCTTCGTAGACCTGTATCGAAGCCTGGTCACCGTGTAGCTCCACGATCTCGCCGATGAGGTTCAATTCGCCCACCCGCACGACATCGTACATTCGCGCGCCTGCCATACCTTCGGCGACCACGACGGGACCTGCCACTTTTACAATTCTGCCGGTTTTCGCTTCATCCATTCTCAAAGTCCTCTTTTGTCTTACCACAGAGCACGCAGAGAATAGTCTTTCAATTATATTTATCTCCGCGTTCTCTGCGGTCTCAGCGGTCGATCTTTTAACTATTATGCAAAATATTTATGCCTGTAGCCATCTTAAGCACCTTTGCCAGCGCTTCGGTGGCAAAGCCTTCGGATTCGGCGGTAAACGGCACTACCAGGACACAGGGTGTCGCCGACCCCTCGTAATCTGCAAGAACCGTGTCAGCAGCCGGGGCTATGTTTTCCGCCACAAGTATCAGGGCATATTTGCCCTGAATTATCTTTTTGGCGTTTTCGATTACGTCAGCCTCATCGGTGACCGTGTATGTATCGACTCCCAGTGCCGCAAACGGCGTCACAAAATCGGTGTCACCTAATACCGCAATTTTACCTTCCACAATTCGTTGCTCGTCGCCCGTCGCTCGTGGCTCGTTATAGTTTACCGATAAGGTTCACAAGCATACGAGACTCATGGTTTATATCTTCTGCTAAATCTTCCAGTTTTTCCTTTGTTATATAATTCCTTCTGTGAGCAATAATTGACTGAGTATCCAGTTCAGCACAGGAACCTAATGAAATATATAAAAACTGTTTATACTCTTTATTGTGCTGCCTTACGAATCCTTCAGGTATGTTTGACGGAATTGATACGGCCGCCTTTCTCATCTGGATGACCATACCGTATAATTCTTCTCTTGGAAAGGTAGCGGTTACTGCGTAGACTTTATCTACGATTTCGATTCCTTTTTGCCATACCTTTAAATCTTTGTAATCCTTGACTTTCATTTGTCACCCTACAAAACGAGTCACGGGTCACGAGCGAGAGTCACGGTTCACGAAAGGCGGTCCAAAATAAGGTGCGGGTCCAGGAAGTTCTTCTTAGCCGTCAATATCAGCCGAACCGTGCGGATTTCGTTCTCCTTCATTAGAAAATACGCGATAATCGGCTGAGGGCCGGTGACAATCTGAATCGTTGTCTTCAGGAATCCGAGCAGGTGTTCATCGCAGCGCTGCTCAAGTCTCAGGAAGGATTTGTTCGCCACCAGGTAATTAGCACCTGATTCAACAACTTCATAATAGGGCGTCACGAAAAACAGCGGTCCCAGCGACTCGTATCCAAGCTCCAGCCCGCGCTGCAATCGCTCCAGGTCAATATAGCCGCCTTCCAGAAAAACGTTACGCTCTGTTCCCGCAAAGCGGGGGCCCTGCTCGGATTCAGTGAATTTGAGCCGAAGCATAGTGCGGATGTTGGTCAAATCAATCTGGATTCGGAGAAATCCGAGCAGAAAAATACTTTTTAGCTGGCGTGCCCTTTTTAGATTGTATTCAGCCTGCACCTTATCGACCGCGTAGTCAATCTGACGGATATCTTTGTTCTGGTAATAAGCCAGAACCGCCTGCTCTATCGCCTGCTGCAAGTAATCCGGCAGCCCCGATGCAGCGGAGTAATTTTCCTGTTCAAAGACCTTTTCAAACTGCTCGGGGGGAAAATTGCCGTCATTACTGTAATCGACTCCCAGCGGTTTTTCTGTCAGAGTTCTTCTGAGTGCCAGCCGGATATTGGCAAAATCGTCCCGCGTTCTAAAAGGCTCTACGAGCGACTTATCGAGCATCAAATCCGCGAAAAGCTGACGGACCGCCTGCCTTCGGGTTCGCAAAACATCCTCCACCTCCACAAAGTTTCTGCCGGCTCCGGGCATAGCGTATTCGGTTGCGCTTAAAAAGCTCGCCGCTGCTTCCAGGCTTTCGGCATTGGCCATATCCAGCAGCGCGGCTCTGGTGAGCATCTGCATCTCGTACATTCGCACCAGAGCTGTCTGGCGCACATATCGCCAGTCGTCGTCGCCTACAGGCGGATAAATGTAAAAATCAATGATAGAATGTTCAGCAACGGCCATCTATATTTAGCCCCGCAATTTATTGCGGGGTTAGTTCTCAAACAGTTCCTTTGCCAATTCGATTTCCAGCTCTCTGCGTGCCTGATTTAGCAGCACCTCAAATGAGACATTGGTTCTTATCTTGCCGCGTCTTAAAATAAAGCCCCCTCCAAGCTCCAGCCTCTGGTCGGACAGTCTTAAGTTACCTTTGTTCTGGCCGGCCAGCCGTTGATTAACCTGATTGACAAGCTCCTGGTCGATTCGCTTTTCGTTTTTATCGACGACAACCTCTTCGTTGCCGGTTTCGACTGCGCCAACCATTAAGTCGGTTATAAGCCGGCGATATCGGTCGTCCGGCAGATTCAGCAGTTGCCGGCGGGCCTGCTCAAAGACTTCATCCAGTATTTTCCGTTTCTCCATCAGAAGCTCTTTGGCGATTTGCATTCTCGCTGCTGCCAAAAGATGCGATTTCTCTTCTTCGGCGGCCTTTTGAGCAAGGGCGTCAGTTTGCCTTTTGTACTGGGCCAGTTGCTCATCGAGCTTGGCCTGCTCGGCAGCCTGTTTTTCTTGAGCCTGCCTTTTTATCTTCTCGGCCTCCGCGCTTGCGTCAGCGAGTATCTTTGCGACCACATTTTCGGCGTCCATAATTGTCGATCCCGCACTTTGTCTGCATTTTATGATTCTATGCCACTTTGGGCCAACTGATGCCGTACAGCAGCATAAACAGAGTTGTCAGCAAGCCCAGAATGGCGTAAATCTCAACCATCACCGCGAAAACGACGCCCGCCTTAAACGCCAGCTCAGGCTTTTTGGCGGCCATCAGGATACCGGCCGATGAGACTCTGCCCTGATAGATTGCGGTCACAAGACCCGCAATGGCGACTGGTAAGCACGCCATTAGAATTGATAGGCCTGTGACCAGACCTATCTTTTCGGAAACGCCGCCCTCGAAGAATTTGAGATTGAGCATTACCATAAAGGCGGCCAAAAATCCGTAGAATCCCTGCGTACCAGGCAGCACCACCATAATAAAGAACTGGCCGTAGCGTTCGGGCTTTTCACTCAATATGGCTGTGGCGCTCTTGCTGGCAACGTGGATTCCCACTGATGAGCCGATGCCGGGCAAAAACACCGCCAACCCTGCTCCAGTCAAAGCTAATGCCATTCCATAATCCATTGCTGAACCTCTCTTTCAAGACCCCCACGTAAAACGTGGGGGCTAAATATTTAGCCCCGCAATCCTTCGACCCGGCTCAGAACGGGTTCATTGCGGGGTCGTGTCATGTAAATATGTTTATACTCTTTGCACAAAGGTTGAAAAGTTCTGCCGCCGCCGACCATGAACTTGGGGAAGAACTCCACGAACTGCAGCCTCATTGTATGCACAAACGCACCGAGCACCGATAAGATCAGATTGAACGCATGGCCGCCGACAAAAACCAGTATCATAACCACGATGCCGATGCCGTAGGGTATTTTTAGCGTCAACTGGGCTATGAGATTGACTGCCATAGCCAGGCCGGAGCTGACCATACCCAGAGCCATCAATCGCAGGTAGCTGAGCACGTCGCCCAAATAGAAGACCGCGCTGAACAAATTATAAGCTCCCATGCCGAGTCGTGAAGCCCAGCCGCCCTGGCGATTGCTCAATAGTACAATTGAAACCGCCGGAACCATCGCGAGTCTACCGAAGAATTTGCCGGTTTCAGCCGGGACGAATCCTGCTTTGCTCACCCCAAATATGACAAGCGAATTGAGCATAACCAGCCAGGTCAATTGCTCAAATATCGCCGCGATATAGTCTCGTTGTCTAAGGTTATGCACAAGTGCTATCACAAGCCCGCTCATAAGGTGTGTGTAACCCAGTATGATCGCCAGGAAAAGCATCATTAATGGTTTCTCCAGCGGGTCGAACCACATCAGCCTTTTCCTTAGCGGTTCCAGGCCGGGCACAAATTGTCGGATTGCATCGCCGAACCACGAGCCGGTCAGTGCTCCGACTAATATTGCGAAAACCGAACAGACGCCGAGCATCCAGAGCAGCTTTTTGTCGCCCTGCATTTTTTTTACAAGCAGAGCCGTTGCAGCAACCATAATAAGACCGTAGCCTGCGTCGCCCAGGCATATCCCGAAAAATAGCGCAAAAAACGGCGCAAGAAATATCGTGGGGTCGACATTGGAAGGCTGGGGCATACCATAAAGACGGGTTATGACCTCAAAAGGCTGGATCATTCCTTTGTTCTCAATCTCAACGGGGATTTCTTCATCCGCTGCCGGCTCGACCCTGCTCAAGCTGGAAGCCTCAAAACCGCGGACTATTTTCTCCAGGCGGCGATAATCCTTTTCTTTCACCCAGCCCTCAAGGACAACTGTACGCTGCGTGGCCGGGGCGGCGCCTTTGGTCTGCTCTCGACTGAGCAAATTGGCGTAGTGGTCGTGAAGGATTTCCAGCTTGAGCAGATTTTTGGATAGCTTTGTCGCGCTATCTATGTGCGTCTGCAACAGCAGTTCTTGCTCGCTTAACTTGTCTTCATGCTGCTTTATCAATTCTGCCACAGTGCCCGTCATCGCAGCGAAATTGACCGGTGCAAATTCCGCCCTGCGTAGCAACTTTTGCACCTCGTTAGCGTTTTCTTTTAGATAAACCACAAGACAGGCCAAGCGATTATCTGCCTCTCCTATCTGCTGGATTGCCCCAGACAGCTCGCCGATACTATCCTGGACATATTTGGCCTGCCCGGCGGGCAGCAGCCCCGCCTGGCAGATGGTTCGGAATAGTGGGCCAATCTCCTCTACGGGCGTTTGCAGAGCCTGCCACGGTAGCAGCTCCTGCACAGTTCCGCGCAGACTCTCACGCTGGCTCTTTGCTTTTTCTATCGCGGCTTCAAGCTGCTCGCACTGGTCGACGAGCCTCAGAGCCTGTTGGTCTGAGATAGTCTTTTGATAAGACTCTTCATCGACCACCACCCGCGGCGCCAGCATACTTACCAGAGCCTTTGTGGGGTCGCCGAAACCTTTAAGAAATGCGATGCACTTTGCAAGCCGATTTAATAGCTCTTCAATATCCTTTGGGCGTCCTGGGGGCGCAGCAAGCTCAGGAAGATTTCGGCTGATCGTGGCTTCTTGCGCATTTAGAATCTGACAGATGCCTTCTCTCTGCAAAGCCTCCAGAAGCTGAGCGGCTTCGCTATTATGGCTGACAATTACAACTTTTGCCATCGGGACTATGGCCATGCTTAGCCTCTTATGGGCACGCCATTTTGCGGACGCCCCGCCAAATGGCTGCCCAGGTAATCCATTACCCTTGCCACTGCCGGCGCCATTTTACTTTCTGCTTTCTGGCGAATCTGCCGGCAATGATTTTCAGCCTGGGCTTTGAGATTGTTGATTTCTTGCTGGGCCTGTGTCTGGCCCCGGGATACGGCATCCTGGATGGTCTTTTTTCGCTGGCGTTCCGCCTCTTCCAGAAGCCCTCGACGCTGCTGCCGAGCTTGTTCAGCTAAACTTGCTGCTTCAGCTTTAGCCTGCTCGATGACTTCTTGGGCCTGCGATTCAGTTTGTTTGATCTTTTTTATCAGTTCCATTCGAGCCCCTGATACATTACATTATCGTTCGTCAAACGACAAAATAAATAGCTTCAAAAGTGTTTTACCATTGCAGCAGCTCATTGACCTTCCGTACAAGGTGTTTGACATGAGCGACTGAGCTATTGAATTGAGCCTGTTCGCATTCATTCAGGTCAAGCTCAATGATTTTTCCGACGCCATCCTTACCAAGCACGGCAGGGACACCCACGAAATAACCGCCCACGCCATATTCGCGGTCACAATAAGCACAGCAGGATAGCACTGTCTTCTTGTCTTTCAGGATTGCTTCAGCCATTTCGACGGCCCCTGCTGCAGGGGCATAGTAGGCGCTATAGCCGAGGAGATTCACCACTTCCGTGCCGCCTTTTCGCGTCCTTTCGATCAGCTCGGCGACTTTTTTCTCATCGAGCAAGTCGCTTATAGGTATTCCGCTGACCGACGTAAATCGCGGCAAAGGCACCATATCGTCACCGTGTCCGCCCATGAACACACACTTTATATTCTCTACGCTTACGCCAAGCTCGCGGGCAAGGAAATAGCTAAAGCGTGCCGAATCCAGAGCACCGGCCATTCCCACAACTCTATTTTTGGCAAAGCCCGTGACCTTATAGGCGGCGTAAACCATCGCATCCAGCGGATTGCTGACCACAATAATTATGCTGTCGGGCGAATACTTTGCTACTTTCTCGCCGACGTCTTTGATGATCGGGACGTTTTTTGCCAACAGGTCATCCCGGCTCATGCCGGGCTTGCGAGGCAGGCCGCTTGTTATAATGACCAGATCGCTGTCAGCCGTTTCCTGCCAGTCGGTTGTTCCCACGACATCACAATCGTAAAGCTGGATAGGGCCGGCTTCGGCGATATCGAGGGCTTTGCCTTCAGCCAAGCCTTTGACGATGTCCAGCAGGACGATATCACCGAGCTTTCTGGTCGCGGCGGCGTAAGCGGTCGTCGCGCCGACGTTACCAGCGCCGACTATTGTTATCTTGTCCCTTGGCACGCAGATCTTCCTTAACGCATACACTATCTTGTGTCAATTCGCCATTCGAGGATGCCGCCGGAGAACCCCTGCTGCAACTGAACTTCCAGCCGCAGCGCTTTTGTGCGCACTGCACCGATTCCGGAGAAGGTTGCGTCGTTGAACTTATCTTTTTCCACGCCGTAACCGCCCGCGGGCGGAAGTTCTTCCCATCGGTCGTCCAGCGGGAACAGCAATCGCCAGGACTTGGGCACGCGACAGCCACCCTGGCCTGTGTCGTCGAACCAGTAGACCCCGACTCCAACGATATCTTTTGGCTGCTCGAAATTGTACCGCACCCATTCTGTGGTGCCCTTATGGTCCCACCAGGTGAACCGCGGAATGCTCTGGTCATTTGAACTCTTCGGCACGAGCTGGTCGCTCAGCGCCGCAAGGGTGTCAGCATGCCAGCAGTGAGAGGCAGTAGCCGGCAATGGCTGCGGCGGCGCTTTCCACTGGTGCGCACTGGGTCCGGTGCCGATAGTTGGAAATGCCGAAATCCGCAACCGTGCACAACCCATCGGTATCAACGTGACAGCTTCGGCCGGCTCGTCAGATTTCACCGGGCTTTGTTGCAGCTCGCCGACCAGGCCCAGGTGGTCCATTTTCCATTGCGGGATCTTCTTAGCTTGGCCGCGCAGCTCAATGGGAGCAGCGTTACCTTCAAAAGGCTGCCCGTCGGTAGGCCAATCCTTAAGTACAACCTCGAATGACGAAGCCGGGTCCGTTTCGTTCAGCACCAGTCCGTAGTTCCAAGCGGTGGTTGGATGAATCTCACACGCAGGCCATTCATCGGTTCCCCCTGCCCGAACGTACTTCTCGCCGATCTTCAACGAGTACGTTAATGGACCGCGATTAACCGAGACGCTATTTTTGTTTTTCTTCCATACCGTGGTCGTGATTTTCATCGGCAGCTCCAGGCACACCTTGTCGCCATTGGCCCATTGGCGAGAAATCACAACGTATGAGCCTGGACGCCCTTCGACCAGCACGTTTCTCCAATTGATCGCGAGCTTGGGCCTTTCGCACCAGAGCGGCACCCGCAGATAAAGCGGGAAGCGGACCGGCCTGGCGGTGTTGACGGTGAGCTCGATGCTCTCATCGAAGGGATAACGGGTGCTTTCTGTGATTGTAACTTCCCTGCCGCTTCCGACCTTTGCAGTAACCTTGCAGGGGGCGTACAGGACCGCTGCCAGGCCGTTGCCCGGCGCGGCCAGCCAGAGATGTTCGGCATAATAAGGCCAGCCGTGCGCAACATTGTGCTGGCAGCAGCGATGGCGGTGCGGATCGAATAGCAGCATCGGGCCGCTATTTTGCACGCCCGGCGATTTGTTGGCGCTGTCACACAGGACCATGTTCGGAGCAGTAAGATAATGCAGGGCTTTCAAATCCGGCGTCAGTGACGCAGGGAACGAGTTGAATGTCACGTCCTCGCAACGGTCGGCCCATTTGACGTCGCCGGTTATTTGCAGCAGCATCTCGCACGAGAGCATCATCTCAACCATCGAGCAGGTTTCGGTCGCCTGGCGGGGATCTGTGTAACCTTCCCGGCAGTTTTCATCGGCGCCGTACAGTCCGCCGGGCGCCTGCCCATAGATACCCCGGACTGTCTGGTAATTGCGGCAGGTTCCAGCCAGATGTATGGGGTCTTTGGATTGCTGATAGAATATAGCCGGCCCGCGGAAACACTGGGCGATATTCACGCCGTGCCAACTGGCTACGCCGGCTGTCCAGTCGGCGGTGCAGCGGTGAATCTTCTGGCCCAGCTCCAGAAAGCATTTGTCGCCGGTGCGGTTGTACAGCCAGTAGACGCTGGCGAGGTTGTCACTGGCCCTTTGATTCTGCCAGAAAGGAAGCAGAAAATCTTCGTCCGGAATGGTAAGCTGCCAGTGAAAATACTTGCTCATCAAGTCAAGCACCCGCCGGTCGCCGGAATATTCATAGTACGACTGCAGCGCGTTGAGCATAATCATATTGGGCCACAAATCGGGCTTATTCTTGGTAAGAGTCAGATTTGAGCGCGGCCCGAAGTATCCGTCGTCGCGCTGGCTGGCTATTGCGGCTTCGAGCCACTGACAGGCTTCTTTTATAATGCGCTCATCTCGCAGCACGTATCCGGTGTCGCCGAAGCCTTTCAGCCAGTACGGCGCCTCTTCCCACGGACTGTGGCCAACCCCTGCGGCGCTCAGCCAGGCGTTATTTTCTTTCTTGAGAAACTCGCTGATTTCGGTTAAGTGTCCGCTGAAGCCGTCCGCTTGAAGCTCGAGTTGCCGGCGGACCCAGCCCTGGGGCTCGATAGCACCGACCGGCAGCTTCATAAACGCACTGGGCATCAAAGGCTCGCGGTTGCCAACATAGAAATCGTTTCCCAGAGCGATATTGGGCTTGTCAACAACACGGACTTTTTCGCCCGCACTGCAGCCAAAGACGATCAGGCAAAAACCTGCAACAGCAGAAAATAACGTATACTTAGACATCTTTCGCTCCCTTTCCATCAAATAACTGTCTGTCTGAACAAGGTGGTGATTATAAGCAAAATGCAGGACATTGCTAACAAAAAATATGTGCAGTCAAGTCGCGGACGTCGGGGATCGGCTGAATCGTCAGTAGTCTTTGAAGTGTCTCATCCACTGCGGCCAGTCTTCGGGCCTCACGCCGCCGGCTTTGGTCCAAGGACCCGCGGTGTTATACTGGCGATGCCACTTCAAGGTCCATAGCTCCTTGAGCCCCACCTTGCGGACGGAGGAATCACAGAACAGGCTGTTGACGCCGCCCT
This sequence comes from uncultured Pirellulales bacterium, assembly GCA_964567045.1. GTDB lineage: Bacteria > Planctomycetota > Phycisphaerae > Sedimentisphaerales > Anaerobacaceae > JAFNGF01. Next base: position 57,557 of record CAZMLE010000004.1, read on the forward strand.
GGTGACGGTCGATACAGAAGTCCGACATTGGTGAGTCCGGCATCCACACGTCATCCTCGGATGTGGGTTTATCCTCGGCCTTGGGGTCTCCTTGAAACCAGCGGCAGTCGAGATAGAAGGGCACATCCGCCCTGCCTTCGGGCTCCGGATCCCGCCAGCAGAAAGTCGCGAAGGGATTGTCGCGAGTGAGGATTGAATACTCATCGAAGAAGTAGCATATCGTCCAGCAGTTCCAGCCGTAGCTGCCATACGCCCCGGGCTCTCCATCCTCGTCCCAGCGGTACCCCCAGGCAGCGAACTTGCTACCCCTGTACCCCGCCGTGCCATTTTTGGTCCATGCCTCTTTGGGAGACTCCCCCAGAATCTTGGTGGCGAGCGGACA
>CAZMLE010000004.1:58038-120292 GCA_964567045.1 uncultured Pirellulales bacterium
ACAGAACGCATCCTTCCATCCATCCCTGATCTGCCACTTCCCATTCCGCTCTTCGGCGGACAACAGAACGCATCCTTCCATCCATCCCTGATCTGCCACTTCCCATTCCGCTCTTCGTAAGTGCTGGAGGTAGTCATGGTCCGTTCCACTCTTTCCGTCCACCAATTCACGCCATGTTGACGTAGATTGCTCTGGCATCTGATGCTCTTGGCCTGGAGCCTGACCCTCGAGAGTGCCGGCAGCAGGATCGCCAGCAATAGCGCGATAATGGCAATCACCACCAAGAGTTCTATCAATGTGAATGCCTTCTTCCGTCTCATTTGTCAGTAGTCCTTGAATCTTCTCATCCACTGGGGCCAGTCTTCGGGCCTTACGCCGCCGGCTTTGGTCCAAGTGCCCGCGGTGTTATACTGGCGATGCCACTTCAAAGACCATAATTCCTTGAGGCCTACTTTTCGGATTGACCAATCCATGAAGATCCCGCACACGAATCCTTCATGGCGATTCATGCAGCAGGGTAGCGAACTATCTGCCCAGACATCTTCGTATGCAGGAGGCTTGGTTTCGGTCGATCGGCATGCCCACCAGAGAACGCTATCCAGCAACAGGGGTACATTTGCCGCGCCTTTGGCGGGAACAGTCTGCCAGTATCGTGAGTCGCGTGATCCGCCAGCCTCGGACCCTCGCACGCACTGAGCCCAGATATTCAGGCCGTAGCTACAGTCCAGTCGTAAACGGCCGGCTCCACTTCGTAGGGACCAGGCTGAAAAGGTGCTGCCGAGGCACCAATCGCTCGAATTGAGGCCTTCACTGCGTGTTTTCATGGCCATCGGGCACAAGAACAAATCGTTGGTGTCTCGGTGATAGGGCCAGAGTGCCTTGAGCACCTGCGGCCAGGGTTCAACTGATTCAACCCAACCTGGGAATCTCGTATCATTCTCATTTGCGTACATCGAGAAGATGAGGCCCCATTGTTTCAGGTTGGACTGACAGCCGACCGCCTTCGCCTGCTTCCTGACCCGCTGCAGTGTCGGTACCAGGATCGCCATCAATAGCGCGATAATGGCAATCACTACCAAAAGCTCTATCAGCGTAAAGGCTTTCGTTTTGCGCATGACCGGCTTTTCTCCATAAAAGGAGTTGCCCAACCGACGTTTTGCATCGGGAGATGATCCACTGGCGCGCTGAATGCGTCTCTTGTGATTCTACCGCAACAGCTCAGCATCAGACAAGAGATTTGAGCACAATTTTCGCTCCTTGCAGCTAAGTTTCCTGGACGTTGAAATTGCAGGGTAAGGAGTTATTTGGCGGTCATCAGCCATTTGCCAGCAAGTTCGGCAACATCCTGGATATCGACCTTGCCGTCGCCGGTAAGGTCGGCGCCGGCGCATTTGCCGCAGGCGGTTTGACCCCAGAAAATGCTCAGCCAGGCAAAATCTCTGAAGTCCACATCGTAGTCCTTGTCGATGTCACCGGCCTGCCCTTTACTTTGATAAAGGTGCACCTTTCCATCCCCTGCCCCGATCAGAACATCGGGGTAGCCGTCGCCCGTCCAGTCGCATACAAACGGTCTTGAACGCGGCGTGCCGGCAAGGTTGATGGGGACGCCATCCGACTCAACGCGCAGGTGTAGGAGCGAGAATTTCGGCTTGGCGTCGGTTCCGATGTTAATGTATAGCAGCAATTCGCCCTCGGTGTTACCCGTAAGCAGGTCTTTCTTGCCGTCGCCGTCCAGGTCAAGCACAACGGGGCTGGAACGACCGGATGGCACAACCAGGTCCTGGCCATTTTCCTTGGCGAACTCCCCTATGGGCACTGAGTAATAAAATGCCGGGATGGGCCAGGCGCAGCCGCAGTTAAGATAAATGTGTATTTTGCCGTCCAGGCCCCCGACGACCAAGTCATTCATGCCGTCGCTATCCCAATCTACAAAGGTCGGCGTCGCTCGGTCTCCCACATCAAGGGGCGCACCGGGTACGGCGACCAGCACTGTGGTGCCCGCGTCGAACATGGGGCTTTCATCGGTGCCGGTATTCAGGAAGATTTTGACGGTTCCGTCGCCCAGTCCCACGAGCAGGTCTTTACGTTTATCTGCATCCCAGTAAACTACCCGCGGGAAGCAGCCAAGACAACCAGAAGCGGGTACCGTCAAGTCGATTCCGTTGGACTGGGCGTAAAAGTAGCCCGAGAATTGTGGATCGGCACTGGTTCCGACATTGAGATAGATGCGGACCTTACCGGCAGTACTGCCGCCGCCTTCGCCGATGATAAGGTCCGCCAAGCCGTCGTTGTTCCAGTCCACAAGGCAGGGCACTGAATACCCGGGCACCTGGATGTCGGAACCTTTAGCCTGCACAAGCTCCTCGGCACCGAGATTTAGCAGCGAAGCGTACAGTCGCTGCGGAGTCAGCATCAAACCGGAGACTGTCAGCATCAGCAGTACGTATTTCACCTCGCACCTCCATTGGAAATTGACAATCGAAAATTCCAGACCCACCATCCTTGTTGGAACATAAAAAATTGTACCTTATTTGGTGGGAAAATGTCAAGAGAAAATGGCCTGATGCTATTAGTGCCACTTAAATCTGCCCAAAACTCCTGTAAGGAATGCGGGTTTTCTCTTTGGCTTTGGCGCCTAATGACCTATAATGGTCATTCGCTCGTGCAGACTGCACTTTATCAGACAGAAAGGACGCTGAAATGAACTCGATCTATCGGTCAAATGGCCGCGAACAGGACCGCATCAGCCGGCGCAGTGTGCTCAAAGTTGCCGCCCGAATAAGCGCCGGTAGTGCCATCGCTCTGGCTCTTCCCTCTTGCAGTGTGACAGAAAAACGTGCGCCACGGGCTGTTACCAAGGGCCGGATTAACCAGTCTATCTGCTATTGGTGCTTCCAGAAGTACTGGGACCTGCCGACGACCTGCCGAATCGCCAGCCAGCTCGGCTGCAAGAGCGTGGAGCTGGTCGAACCTAAGGACTGGCCGATCCTAAAAGAGCACGGGCTGGTCTGCGCCATTGCTAATAGTCACGGGTTTGACAAGGGCATGAATAACCCTGCCTACCACGATATGTGCTTGGGAAAACTGCGTGACGCCATCGATGCCTGTGCCGAGTATAACTTTCCCAGCGTCATTACGTTCACAGGCTTCCGCGAGGATATTCCAGACGATTTGGGCATCAAGAACTGCGTGGCCGGTTATAAAAAAATCGTCGGCTACGCCGAGAAAAAGAAGGTGAACCTCTGTCTGGAAATTCTCAACAGCCGGATCGACGTCGAAATGAAAGGACATCCCGGCTATCAAGGCGACCACACCGATTACTGCATGGAAATTGTCAGGCAGGTCGGCTCGCCGAGGATGAAACTGCTGTTTGATATTTATCACGTGCAGATAATGGATGGTGACATAATTGCCCGAATCCGCCAGTACAAGGACTACATCGGCCACTATCACACGGCCGGCAGCCCCGGTCGCAACGAGCTGGACGACAGCCAGGAGATCAACTACAAGCCCATCATGGAAGAAATTGCCAGGACCGGCTATACGGGCTATGTTGGCCAGGAGTTCATTCCGACCCGCGACCCGCTGGCAAGCCTCAGACAAGCCGTCAGCCTGTGTGACGTTTGATGCGCGTATGAAAGCGCCTCGATAAACCGCAGAGAAGGCTGAGCCCGCACCCAGACGGGCAAAGGTCGATCCTCGTTTCTCGATTCTCGTCGAGCATCGAGCATCCAGCATCGAGGATGCTCTTTGCCAACCTGTACTTGGTTCGCACCGGTTGTTTCTGAGGGGTACGATGTTCCCTTCCCATCCCACTATTCTGAAGAATTTACCTTGAAAAGAGGGTGGCTAATCTGGTATAAATCAATTAATTGATGACTGGAAGTTTTTATCCGTTCTCCGTAGTAGTCTTACTACGAAGGATGAATCGTTCGTTTTGCTGGTGTTTTGGTGGGTGGCCAAAGCACAGTCGTTGTCATTCTGATCTTTTTTGTAGGAGGACTATCATGTCTAAAAATTGTTATTTCTAATTTCCCCTGTTACGAAAACTAAACAACGATTTTGGAGGAGAAATACAATGTTTAAGAAAATGACATGTTTGATTTCTTTTGTTCTGCCGCTGGTTCTGTTCGACAGTGCCTCGGCCCAGATATTATACTGGGACGCCGGCGGGACCGACAAGCTCTGGAGCACACCAGCCAACTGGAGTACCAATACCGTACCGACCGGGGACGATGACGTTTCGATCGATGAGCCGGCTAACACACATTGCGAGATCCAGGCTGCTATTACCGCCCAATGCGTTACACTGAGGGTCGGCAATTCCGGTGTCACCACAAACCTGGATATTAGCGGGGGATCACTTTCGGCAAGTGGGGCCTACATCGGTGTGGATAATACCTCCGGCCACGGCATCCTGAATATGAGCGGCGGCTTATTTTCTACCGGGGACTTGCATGTCGGCTTGGCAGGCACCGGTACGCTCAATATGACAGGCGGTACCATCGAGCTAGTTGGCAACCTGGCGATACCCGACGGGAGCGGTACCGGCTCGGTGAGCCTCCGCGGCGGCACTATCAAGGCATCCAATCTCCGTATAACCTCCGCCTCTGGCTCAATGAATATTACCGAAGGCACACTGATCCTTGCCGGCGATGATACCACAACAATTCAAACCTACATCGACAAGGGCTGGATTACCACCTATGGCGGCTACGGCACGCTGCAGTTGGATTATGACGTCACGGATAAAGGCAAAACCACATTGAAGGCTGTCTACATGCTTAATCCGAATCCGGCGAATGGTTCGAGCGTAAATGTCAGCTTTAACCAGCTTCAATGGACGTTACCCGATCCAAAACTCCCGGGAGGCCTCGTAACCTGTGATGTCTACTTCGGAACCAATCCCGACATCGAGGCCAACCCCAAGGTTGTCATTCGCCAGGCGGTTGAGTCAGTATCCGTTACGCTGGCCCCTCTAACGACTTACTATTGGGCACTTGACCTATACGACTCCAGCATCAGCACCACTGTGCCGGTTCATCTGAGCCCCATTCTCACATTCAACACTATGAACCAGCCACCAATTGTCAATGCCGGTGCGGATGTAGTGACCTGGCTGGAAGAGGGTGTTGTCAGGACCGGGAATCTGGACGCGACCGTCACTGACGATGGTGGGCCCATTCCTTATACTGTGCATTGGACGGTGGTTAGCGAACCCAATGCAGGGGCCGCTGCTATAGCGACAGCCAATGCCGAGGATACGAGCATTACCCTGACAGCCGTGGGCCAGTATGTCTTGAAGTTGGAGGCATTTGACGGTGAATACACCAGCTCGGACACAGTCACGATCACGGTGTATAACGACAGTTGCGAAGCAGCCAAGTCACTGCCGAACTATCAACCCTTGGTAGGGGATCTTGATGGGGACTGCCAGGTCGATGCTATTGATTTTGCATTACTGGCGGAAAACTGGCTGAAGGACAATTCACTGACGGAAGAGTGGTTCAAGGTCGGTTGACCGACCCCCTGCTTTCACAGGGGCACTTGAGCTTACCGGGGCGTTTGAAACGCGTTTCAAACGCCCCGGTTCATTTTTGATGTATGGTAAGGATTTCTCTGGCTGCTTGGCGCCAGACCGTATGCCATCGAATGGGGAATCGTTGTGCGCTCTTTAAGGTTCGAGCTTCGTGGTGTTAGGCTCGTCTGCCTTTTGCGTTTCTTCAGGCTCACTTTTGTCTTTTTGTTTTTCTTCGGTTTTCTTCTCTGGCTTTTGCTCGTCCTCGAGCAAGTCTGACAGTTCCTTAGTCAGGTCTTTGGCTTTCCAGTCGGCAATCTCGTAAATCCACGCCTGATGTTTGGCAGTAAACTCTTTTGCCTTGTCGTCAGCGAGCAGTTTTGCTTCCTTTTCTTTCAGCTCCTGCTCGGACTCAGTTTTGCTTATCGTGGTAGGCCTTTCGCCCGTAAAATCTGCCTGGCAGGTTATGTATGTCTTGTCATCCTTCTTGGCAATGTTTATCGTATAAACAGTTAAATCCTTCAGCCGGCAAACATATTGTCTGTCAAACTTCAGCTCGGAGCTTTCCGAGGATTTCTTCTTGACATCGGTAAGCCTTAGGTCCGTCAAAGCGATCAGGACTCGATTGCTGTCTGTATCCTTGAGCTTTTTGCCCTGTGGGATATTCTCCAGCACGGCGCCCTGGCTATCCTGCTTGGGCTTGAGAGTATATTGGCCGCCTGGAGAAATGACCGTTACCGATTCAATATCCTCGCGCTTGGTTAAGACTACATTTTGGTCAGCATAATCCAGGGCCCGGCTTCGCAGCCAGGGCACTTCAAGAGCTACGTAAACCTTGTCGCTGTTGGCCCGTCTAACGTAAGAGCCCTGGCCCTGTTCTGTGTTTTTTCCTACAATCACACCTGTCAACAGTGACGAATCGCCCTTAAAGAATTTGACCACGCTGCGAGCTTTTTCCTCTGTCACCTCAAGATCTTTGTGGTTGGCTGGATTATCGGTAACGAACTGCGAGGTCTGGATATCCAGGCACTTTGTAACCAAGTCGTTTATCTCTTTGGTCTCGGCGGGATAATCGTCCTTGTTAGCCAGCACAAAATGCCTGCCCTGACGCTTCAGTTGGGCTGTTTCCTGGCCTGTTCCTACCACGATACTGCCTATGTCGGCGGTATCAAGTCCTTGAATAAGATAAGTCGGCGTATCCGGTGCTGTCTTTGGCCTGCCTGACACTCCCGACAGAACCACAGCCAATGCCACCATGCAAATGGCCACAATACCCAGAACGACAAGTGTTCTGTTACTCATTACAAAACTCCTGTATTTCGTGACTCGGGGCTCGAGCGACGAGTCACGAGTGACAAGCGACGGTTAGGCGTCGCTTGCGTGACTAATATAATGCCTCTTTCTTACACTGCGGCGAACACCCAGTACCACGGCAACGGCCAATATGACGGTCGGGCAGAAAAGCATGTTAAAGTTGCGCAGGCGGTTGCCAAGATGCTCAATCCGCTCGCGCCGGATCATCCTGACCTGGCGCAACTGCCGCTGAGCCTCGCGCTTTTTTAATTCAATCTCGCGTTGCTTATTCACGATGGAACTACCGACCACGTCGGCCTCTTTTTCTTTGGCTGAGGCCAGAATAGACTGCAACTCATTTGTAAAGCCCGTGATTTCAGCGTTTAGTTTGGCCACCTCTTGGGCGGTCTCGTTCTCCGCCTGCCTTTCAATTTCATCAACCACCTCAAATGGCCGCTGGAAGTTGCCCCTTGACCTGATTGAGATCAAATCGCTTGAGCCGCTCAAGTCATCGATGGCGTTGAGCAGTAAAGCACCGTTGTCGCCCACGATAACGTTGCCGAAGAATGTTCTCTGATAGGCCAGCATGTCACTTATAAAATCGACATCTGAAAAAACGACCACCGCGCAATCTTGCGTTGCCTCCTTTAGTCCCTCAATCCGCTTTTTGGTTTTCTTTGGCTTATTTGGATCTTCCGCTTTGGCTGAAGATTCTTTAGATTCGTCCTGCGTTGATTCAACCTCAATCTCGATGCCCTGCGGGAAAGTGCTTTTGAAGCGGCCCGTCAGCAGGTAGCCCATCACCACCGGCTCTGTGCCGTCCATGAACTTACTCATGAGCCTTGACGGATCCGGGGCCATAAGCTCGTAGGGGCCCGTAACCTTCCAGCTATTACCGCTTTTAGTCGTCTTCAGCAGCGGCATGCGCTTAATCCGCCTTACGTCTGGCGGATTAATCTGGGCGGCACCTTCTAATTTATCTTTCTGCTGCGGCTCATTGGAATCCACGACCTCTCTGAGCACGCCGGCAAATAAAACCCTGACATCGTTGAGCTGCGTCGTAATCACATTGTCGGCATTAAAACATCCTGGCCAATTTTGCGGTTGAAGCTCAGGTGGAAGCTCCCGAACGAGCCTGAGAAAACCAATGATGGTTTCCGGCCTTTGGTCGCGACTGAGAGGTGCCTTCTGCGCCAACGCCCTATCGCCGGCAAACGTATTTTCCGGCATCTCTAGGCCCCATGTCCGCAGCAGCTTCTGGAGGTTCGAACTTTGCGATGGTACCCTTCCCATTTGCATCTGCATTCGGTCGGGCCTATCAATCCAACAATGTGGGTCAATGCAGACGATTGTTCTGCCGCCTTTGAGCACAAACTGATCTATTGCAAACTGAGTTCTTTCCGGCAGGTCCTTGGGGTGGATAACCAGCAGGACGTCAACGTCATTGATGTCGTTGGCGTCTGTCGGGACTTCTGTCACTTCGTATTTGCTGCGCAACTGCTCCACGATGGTCCACGGAGGCTGTGGCTGCTGGCCCTGCATGCGCATCATCTGGGCCATGTAGCCGCTCACGTCCTCGCCCATCACCGGCAGCGAGCTCATTATGCCTATTCTGGACGTCTTTCGAGTGATAGCCGTGTCTATGAGCTGACTTACGTCGTACTCCACAAAACTTTGCCGGTCGGGCGAAAAAAATGGTATAACCTTCTCCACGCCGAACTGTGTTTGTACAACCAGGCCAAAGAAAAAGTTCTCCTCTTCGGTTATCGCAAATCGTCTCAAGCCATACCGCAAAGCATCGACCTCCTCTTCGGAAAAAGGCCTGGGGTCGATTATCTGGAGCTTGACCATGCCTTTAGAATCGGCGACATACCCCTGCAATAAGGCTTTGACAAACTCATAGTAATTGTTGAAGTAGCGAATCTGGTCTGGCGCTTCCAGTGCAGCAGTCTTTGCATAATAAAGCTTGACATTGATCGGTTGATTGAGCTTGGCCAGGATTGCTCTGGTCCCAGCCGAAAGCGTATAAATCTTTTGGCCGGTAATGTCGGCTTTTAGAGAACCGCCGATGTTCTGGCAGATACTTACGGCGGCAAAGGTGATCACCAGAACTAAAATCGCACCGATAATTGCTCGTATGGTTCGGTTCATCAACTGGCCTTCCTTTCCTCTAACACGATTGTACTGGCGGCAATCCATCCGACAATCAGCAGCGCAAAGTAAGCAAGGTCTCTAAACTCCAGAACTCCCCGCTGGGTCGACTCAAAGTGCGCCTGAAAACTCATATTCTCTATCGCTGCGACCAGGCCGGCGGGCAAAAATGTCGAAAGATAATTCAGAGTTGTCGGCATGCCCGCAAAAACAAGCACCGCGCAGGCCACCACCGACAGCACAAATGCTATTACCTGATTCTTGCTAACGGTCGAAAAGAAACAGCCGATCGCCAGAAATCCCCCCGCCATCAGCCAGCTTCCCAGGTAGCCGGTGATGATTGGACCGATGTCGGGCTGCCCAAGATAACAGACCGTGATTACCATCGGAAAGGAAAACGCCAGAGCGATGGCCAGAAAAACCCAGGCTGCGAAGAACTTGCCCAAGACCGCTTGAACAACCGTAATCGGCAGCGTCAGCAAAAGCTCGATCGAGCCGCTCTTGCGTTCTTCCGCCCACAGACGCATCGCAGTCGCAGGCACCATAAAGATAAACAATAGCGGCAGATTCATAAAGAACGTCCGCATATCTGCCTGCCGCATATCAAAAAAGCCCTGCTTGAAGGTCAAGTATCCTGAGAAAAATAGAAATATGACCAGAAATACGTACGCCAGAGGCGTAGTAAAATAGCTTTTTAGCTCCCTTTTGAAAACAGCCCAAAAACCATGCATCTTTATACTCCTGCCTTGGAGAACCTTCATCGTCCATTGTTCATTGTTCGACGAACCATGAACTCTGAACTATCAACTATCTACCCTCTTCTCCCTCTGGTAATCTTGCGAAAGACCTCGTCCAGGCTGCATTGATACTTCTGCTTCAACTGCTCGGGCGCGCAATCTACCAGCACGCGCCCCTGGGCAATAATCATAGTGCGTGAGCAAACAGCTTCCACCTCTTCGAGAATATGCGTGGATACGATAATACATTTATCTTTGGCCATTTTATTTATGAGGCCTCTGACCTCGTGTTTCTGATTGGGGTCCAGCCCATCTGTAGGCTCATCGAGGATAAGCACATCCGGGTCGTGAATCAGTGCCTGCGCCAGGCCGACTCGGCGCCTGTATCCCTTTGATAACGTTTCTATCGTTTGATGATACACCGACTCAACGGAGCACATCGCAACAATACGGTCCAGTGCCTGTTTGCGCTTGCCGCCGTTAATCTGCCTGGCATCGCAAACGAAGTTCAAAAACCCCCCCACCGTCATCTCGCCGTAGGCCGGCGAATTTTCCGCCAGGTATCCGAGGCAGCGTCTGACTTCGAGGGGCTCTCGCAGGATATCGTGTCCACAGACCGAAGCCGTGCCGCTGTCAGGCGTGATGAAGCAGGCCAGCATCCTCATAGCGGTAGTTTTGCCGGCTCCATTAGGCCCGAGCAGCCCAAGAACTTCGCCCTGTTTCGCCTCGAATGATATACCGTCGACCGCCACGACCGGGCCGAATCTACGCCGAAGCTCCTTGACCTGTATCATGCTAATCTCCACAAACCAGACCTCAAGGTCGCCCCATAAAGCCACTTATTCCCTTATCATAGAATCATAAATTTACTTAAAATTTCTTGACAGTCAACCCCCCAAAATTGTCAATTTTCAATTCATGAGCATGGCCAGGAACAGATTTGCAATTGACAATTAAAAAGAGAGGCCATTTTTTCGGGCAGGAAAGCAAATATCGGCTTTATCCGCCAGACGTATGGCGGATTTATTTGGGGCCGTGAACTGTGATTACGATCCCAGGTGAAACAGTTACAGCACCTTCATCATCCGTAGCAGTTGCTGTAATCGTAAAATCGCCCTCGGGATATGGTTCTTGTTCGTCCCACCAGAACCACTCATACTGCCAGCCGTCCGTGCCGTCTTTGTCTGTCTTGGCCGTGCGGCGGATATTATGCCGGTCCGTGTATTTTATGACGAACTTCACCTCTACGACAGACCCGTCAGGGTCGCTCGCATCAGCCCGGATGATGATGGGCGTGTCAGGATGGTAGATACCGATTACGGCCCCGTTGGCTGGTTGGGCGATGGTCACTATGGGAGGCGTGTTGACCAAATCTGTCCCACGCTGCAACCAGTGGGAGGATATAATTGCAAAGTCCGAGAGATCGACCCTGCAGTCGCCGTTTATGTCACCGGCCACGACGGTTTCGCAGACCGGCTCGCCGAAATATGATTTGCTTGCCTCTGCGGTGCCGCCATACGCGCCCATGTTGACTCGCCCACCGTTGGGAAATGGCTCAAAGCCAATCGGGCTATTCAGATGACCAGCATCAATGCAGGGGCTGATGACGGCGTCTCTTGCCCAGCTTGCGCTGGTTGGGTCCCACCGGCCCGCCTGAGACTTCAAATGGTGATCGCCGTCCACCCAAATAGCGTCCGGATCATTCGGCTCAACGATTACGTTGGGATCGTTGGCATCAACCCAATAGCCAGGATCGGCGAAGCATGGGTCAGCATCGATGTTCCCCTCGCCAGGCCAGCCCCCTTGAACGTTGCTATAGGTAACTGATATATTTGATTCGGCAGGAGGTGGACCCGGACCGTTGCCCGCATCTCCATATTTCCAAATGGGATCCGGCCCGTCCCTCAAGATGCAGTTGGTCAGTTCAAATACACTGGGCCAGTCGCCGCAAGACAAGGTGCTGCCGGTGCCGGCTACGTTTGCGGCAAACGTGCAGTTAACAACCGTCGTATCCCTCGCACCATACATATATAAAGCCCCACCCTGCATTGCTCTATTGCCGCTGAATGCACAATTGGTTAGCATGAAACCTTTTGGTAATCGGCTGGATATGGCCCCGCCACTATTGGCAGCCGAGTTTCCGCTGAAGGTGCAGCCGACCAGCGTAGCATAGCAGGCGACATTGCAGAATGCGCCGCCATTACCAGCAACGACCGACGGCATCGAGTACGAGGCACGGTTGCCGACAAAGAAGCAGCTTTTCAGCGTCACGTTGCCTCCCGGATAGTTGTACATGCCTCCACCAGAACCGGCCATGTTTTCGACGAAGACACAATCGGTTAATACGGATCTAGAATCTGACCCATTACAGATCGCACCTCCCCAGGCAAACGCATTTGGCCCATCTGCAGGTGAAATACGGTTCTGGGTAAATGTGCAATTCGATAGCGTCAGGTCACTCAGGTTGTTGTATATCGCGCCGCCATCTTTACTGGCTTGGTTGCGATTGAATGTGCAGTCATTCATCGTTAAGTTGCTCGACCAATCGTTGTATATTGCACCCCCTCTACCCATCCTGTCACTGGTGGAGTTCGCTGTGAAGGTGCAGCCAATCAGTCTCGCGCTGGAACCGTTGTTGTGTATTGCACCGCCATTGGTGAAGGTGGCCAAGTTGCTGGTAAAGGTGCAGTTGATTAGTGTCGGGTCGCTGTCGGTAGAATTGTACATTGCCCCGCCATCACTGGCCTGGTTCTGGCTGAAAACGCAATTAGTGAATGTGGGGCTGCTGTACCAGGTGTTGGAGGTGGCGCCACCGACCATGCCCAAGGCGACATTATTGGTGAAGGCACAGTTAACGATCTTGGGGCTACTATTATCATTGTACATCCCGCCCCTATAGTTCTTTACAAAATCGCAGTCTGTCAGGTTTGGGTTGCTATCAAGGTTATACATCCCTCCGCCCAAGCCTGCGGTATTACCGTAGAACGTGCAGTTCACAACGGTTGGGCTGCAGAAGACATTGCACATCCCAGCCCCATCTCCAAAATCCGCACCTTTGGCATTACCTGCGACAATTGAAAAACCATCGAGAACGGCTGTCCCATCGGTTCCACTTCCGGTGACCACGTGGTAGCTATTGTCAGCCCGGCTGGGCTCATCTTGCAAGGCTGCGGGGTCGTTCACATCCGCATCGTTGCCTTCGAGGTCGCCACTCAGGATGGTCTGATGGAGCGTGATGTCCCTGGCATCGGGATCTGGTTCGCCGAAGCCGGCATAGCCGCCTTTGATGGCCACAGCATTGATAAGCTGGAATGTGGCCGTGCGATCTCCGGGAGTCTGATTTGCTCCCCTCTCGGGCTTATAGATGCCTTGAGCCGCGCGAATTTCGACCGGCTTTTGCGCGGTGTTGGCATCGGCCAGAGCGTCCTGAAGATAGTTGTACGCATCCGCCCAGGACGAGCCATCGGTGGCGCCAGTAGAGCGAACATCTACGTAGATAATTCGTGTAACAGCACTCGTACGCGGCGGTCCGCCGGATCGGCCATAAGCGTTGCGGCTCTGCCCGGCAGCAGCAAGCGCACCACAACAGACCATAAGTGCACTTACAAGCAGCACCACCAAAATTGACGGATAGATTGATTGCCTTTTCATTTCTATCTCCTGCCCCCCTGTCAATAAAGACCAGAGCCTGCTATTAATGTTACAGATTTTCTCGGCAAAATGTAGTTTTCGCGCGAAAAAAAACCGCTATACATAGTCTCATACAGGCTATACTCTTTTCGTATACCTCCCGCCGCAGGCGCGGAAAACGTAACGAATCGGCTGATTCTGGACTATATATTGAGTGAAAGGTATGGATGAGAGCACCGGCTATGCCGAACTAATTAAGCAGGCTCAGTTCGGCGATCAGCAAAGCATGAATCAGCTTGCCCAATTGGTGCAGGGGAGGCTCTTTGCCTACATTTATCGCCTTACTCTGAACTATGATCTGGCTCAAGACCTCTCGCAGGAGACGCTATTACGTATGGTCGAATCTCTGAAAGAGTTGAAGCAGGCGGAGCAGTTCTGGCTATGGTTGTACAGGACGGCGATGGGCAAAGTCCAGCACTATTTTAGGGACAAGAAACAACAACAGATGATACAAATAGCAGCCCTTGATAAGGAGCGATTAGCGGAGTATGCGTCGCAGGATCACAACGATGGGCTAAACAGCGTGATGCGCAGGGAACTCTCAGAAACGATATGTCAGGCAATGGCGCGATTAAAGCTCACCTATAGAAACGTCCTGATTTTGCGATGTTTTGAGCAACTTTCGTATGCTGAAATCGCCAGCCTTATGGACTGTAAAGAACTGGGGGCCAGAGTGCTCTTCTTCCGGGCAAAACATTCACTCAAACAGCAGTTAGCTCGCCGGGGCTTCAGCAAGACTCTGTTACTAATTGCTTTGGGATTCTTCGGTGTGATTACCACTCCAACAAAGGGCGCATCGGTCGCCGGTGTAGTCAGCGCCGCTTCGCTTGAGGTCGGTTTTCTGGCGACACTCGTTGGCGCGGCAGGCACCCGCTTGGGCATCGCTGTAATGACGGCAATTACCGCATTGGCACTTACCCTGAGCTTAGAGAGCTTTATATGCCTTCTGATTCTTCTCTGCTACCTTGCAGTCTGTTTTGTCGTTGTTATTTACAGTCAGTAGTTATGCTCTCTTGCATCGTCTTTTCCCCGCAAGTACAATAACTGCTTGAATTGGCAAGAATTAAGAAAGCTCACAGGTTGCAGACGGTGGGCCGTTCGCGTCGGGCATCGGCAATTCGCCGGCAAAGATGAGAGAATACGGGGACATCATAGAACAGACAGTTGTGCTAGTCTTAGCCGCTGGGCAGGGAAAACGGATGGGCGGCGATGCCGCGAAGGTCTGCTTTGAAATAGATGGTGTTCCCGCCGTAAACAGGCTCATAACCACTTTCAAAAAACAAGGATTCAAAAAGTTCCTGGTGGTTATCGGTGCAAGAGCCGAACAGGTTCTCGACACGGTCAACGAAGAGCATCCGGGCCTGATGTTTGTCTACCAGAGTCCCCAGTTAGGTACGGGTCACGCAGCCAAAATAGCTGCACAGGTACTACTGAGCATCGGACATACGGGCAATGTGCTGGTCACTATGGGCGACAAATTCATAGAAGAGGCTGCGATAGAGACGCTGGTCCGAGGGTTCGTAGAGCAGCACGCAGATATGGTGCTTCTGACCATACCCAAAACGCCGGCAACCGAAGGCTCAGGGGGCAGAGTTCTTCTCGATGACACCGGCCAAGCCATCGACATTGTCGAACAGATAGATTTAGCCAGACAGGCAATAGCAGACGAGCTAAGGCAAAAGACAGCGAGGGGCAAAAGAATAACTCGTTCTGCGATCCGTAGGACCGTCACCAAATACATCCCGAGCCCTGAAAAGCAGGATGTTGCTATCGCACAGTTACTGGAATTAGCCCGGACAGCGGGACATCCGGACCCCGTGGCCCGAGCGACGAGCGACGAGCGACGGGCGACGGCCTGCACCGCGATCAATCCCAGCCTTTATCTTTTCAAGGCTGACGCCTTCTATCAAGGCGTTGAGATGATCGACAACGACAATGCCCAGCGGGAATATTATCTTACCGATATTGTCAGGCATCTGGCGAAAGTCATAGACGCTCAGGGAAAGGCCAGTTTCAGAACTACGACAGTACCCGTCGACAACCCTGAGTGGATACAGGGCTTCAATTCGCCCGATGAGCTTTTGGCTATACAGGATTACGTCAGGCGAAAGAAGATAGCCCCTGCGGAAGCAGAGGTGGCATCGGGTAAGCCGCACCTAAAGCCAAACCAGTATTGCTCCGTAGCCCAATGGATAAGCAAAATTGACAGCAACAAACCTGGTCTGCGGCGCTGGTTAATAACTATCTACGGCCAGCATAAAGACCTGCACGAGCACAAACGCACGGATTTACTCAATGTACTTGCGTGCTATGGCAAGCGATTCGGATTCCAAGAAAAGGTCTGTATTGTCAGAGCACCCGGCCGCGTCAACCTCATGGGAAGGCACGTCGACCATCAAGGAGGTTTTACCAACGTGCTGGCAATAGACCGCGAAACCATCGCAGTTGCCGGCATCAGGGCGGACAACAACATAGTAGCGGTCAATACCGAGCCGAGAAAATTCAAGCCCGTCCGGTTCAATATATCCGAGCTGATCGGGCAATTTACCTGGACCGATTGGGCGAATTTTGTCAACAGCGATTGGGTGAAAAACATGCTTCGCACCACAGCCGGCGACTGGGGAAACTACATCAAGGCTCCTGTGCTTCGGCTACAGCACCAGTACAAAGACATAAAAATCCGCGGGCTGAACCTGGCGGTAACCGGCAATGTGCCCATCGCCGCCGGGCTGAGCAGCAGCTCTACAATTGTGGTCGCCACGCTTCAGGCGGCAATAGCTCTGAACAACCTGGCCCTTACCAGCCGGCAGCTCATCGACCTATGCGGCCAGGGTGAGTGGTTCGTAGGCTCACGAGGAGGAGCCGGAGACCACGCGGCAATATACCTGGGCCAGAGAGGAAAAATCACTCGCGTAGGATACCTGCCATTCAGGGTCGAAAAAAGCGTAGATGCGCCGCGAGACTATCAGGTAATTATAGCCGACAGCCACATAAAAGCTGCCAAAAGCGGACAGGCTCGGGACATGTTTAACGCCAGAGTTGCCAGCTATCACTTGGGCCTGGCCGTACTAAAACAGCGCTGTCCCAGGCTAAAAGGTAGGCTCGGATACGTGCGCGACCTTGACCCGCAAAGGCTCGGCTGCACAACAAGCGATGTATACCGGCTGCTGCTGCAAGTCCCACAGTTTATGAGCCGCAAAGATTTCAAAAAAATCCTTTCCAGCGAGTACAGGGGATTGATGGAGACTAATTTTGCCAGCCACTCCGACCCGGGATATTACAGAGTAAGAGGAGTTCTGCTGTTCGGTGCGGCTGAAGTCATTAGAAGCAGAATCTGTCTGGACTACCTTGAGGCAGGACAGATTGAGCAGTTCGGCAGCCTGATGAAGATAAGTCACGATGGTGACAGGGTAAGTCGACCCGACCACAAGGGAAACTACCGCGAAGTCGAGGATTACTGTGACGACCGGCACTTTAAGGAGCTTATCACGGATTTAGCCAGCGAGGACCCCCATAGGGTGCTGAAGGCTCAGCTTCACATGCAGCCGGGAAGTTACGCCTGCAGCACGCCTGCGATAGACCGGATGGTTGACATTGCCTGTTCTATCCCCGGGGTAGCCGGTGCTCAAATCGCCGGCGCCGGTTTGGGCGGCTGCATCATGATACTTTCCAGAAAGGACGCCGTCTCTGCCGTCATCGAAGCTCTGATAAGCCGTTACTATAAGCCGAATAAGCTAAAACCAGCCGTGATTCCCTGCATAACTGTCGAAGGCGCCGGCCTGGCACAATTCTGAAAATTGGCAATTTACAATTCTCAATTGTCGATTTAGAATTTGCAACCGTGAAACCGCAATTATCAATTGCCAATTTTGTCTTTGTTGTGCTGACTCTGGCCGAGGTCGGCGACACCGTTTCTGCGTCAAGAACACCAGACCCTTTAGCCCCGTCCATTGGACGGGGTACCCCCGCCGAGAGGCGGGGGCTAAACAGGCCGGAAAGAACTCCGTCGGCGGACACGCTATTAAATTTGAAGGGAATCCCCTTCAAGATCGTCTACGAAACCTACCGAAGCGCCGCCAATTCAGTCGAGTCCGGCCAAGGCAACTGGGAGCTGTACATGATAAATGCCGACGGCTCCAATCCGGTCAATCTGACCAATACGCCGGATATAGACGAGATGTATCCGCATGTCTCGCCCGACGGCACAAAGATATGCTTCGTTGCTGACGAAGGCCCGCCAGATGAGAAGGTTCGAAATGTGTACTATATGAACATAGATGGAACCAAACGGGTAAAGGTCGCCCGAAATGCGCGGGAGCCCTGCTGGAGTTTTGACAGCAAAAGCATCGCTTATCTGGGAGGCGAATATGAGCGATATACTACCAGAGAGTACGCAACCTCGGAGCTGGTAATCTATGACATAGAGACTGGTCTGCACAGGCCACACCCGAACAAAGAGTTACATCACCTATATGCCATCTGCTGGTCACCGTGCGGCAGATGGTTTGCTGCTGCTGTGCACGGCGGTATGGGTTACAGCGACACCATTCTGGCTTTTGAAGCACAAGGCACCAGAGTATTTGACCTGGGCCGCTGGGGAGTTAAAGGCTGCAGACCTGATCTGAGTTTTGATGGCACAAAGATGGTCTGGGGCGAAACCGATTGGAACCTGCGTTTGGGCGATATCGACCTAACCGGCTATGAACCCCGCGTCACGAATATTCGCGACATTGTCAGGTGCTCTCGCAGGTACAAAATCTACCACGTAGATTTGTCGCCGGACGCCAGGTATATCGCGTTCAGCTATGGTCCTTCCAGCGGAGGACAGCAGGTAGGCGGCATGGCCAGAGGCTGGGATATCTGCGTCAGCGATCTATCCGCCGGCAACGACTGGCGGCAGCTCACGTGGGTGAAAGTTACAACGGACGGCAACCACAACAAAGAACCCGATTGGGTGCCGCAAACCGTGAGGACCCGCGTTGAGACCGCAACAGTAAAATAATTAGCCCCGCAATTTATTGCGGGGTCCCCGCTACTGCGTGGGATATTGGTGTGGAGAATTTATTATGGCAAAGAAATGGCATGTCGTACAAACTGGTTTGTTCCGGCTAAATGTGGCAATCGCTCTTTATGCGGTACTGTTTCTACTTGCAGCCAGTGAACCAATTTGTGCGTCCGACTCACACGCCGGACCCGCCCCCGGCGGGCCGCCGACAGGTCCCTGGCCACAGACCGAGCTTAACCTGCAGCAAATCCCCTATAAGATTTTGTACGAGACCTACCGCAAAACAGACGGCAAAGAAAACTGGGAATTGTACATCGTAAATGCCGATGGCTCCAATCCGGTTAATCTCACCAACACAGCCGACGTGGATGAGATGTACCCGCACGCCTCGCCGGACGGCAGCAAGATTTGCTTTGTCGCCGATGAAGTGGTGGGCAGCGAGAAGATTCGAAATGTCTACTATATGAATGTTGATGGAACTAATCGTGTGAAAGTTGCTGAAAACGCACGCGAGCAATGCTGGAGCGCTGACGGCAAGACTATTGCCTATCTCAAGGGAGAATTCCAGCGATATACCATTACTGATTATGCCACCAAAGGACTTTTCTTCTACGACCTGGCCAGCGGCAAAGAAAGAGAGCACCCAAATAAAAGTCTGCACCATCTCTATAATATCTGCTGGTCGCCCGACGGCAATTGGTTCGTAGCGACGGTGCACGGGGGAATGGGCTTCGACCATGCCATCCTGGCTATCGAAGCCAATGGAACCGGCGTCTTTGATCTGACAAAGTTTGGTGTCACCGGCTGCAGGCCTGACTTCAGCAGAGACGGCAAAAGAATAACCTGGGGAGCAACAGACTGGGATTTGTGCGTCGGCGATATTGATTTTGCCGGCAAGCCCACGGTGACCAATGTTCGCCGGGTGGTCAAGTGCCAAAAAGACTGTGAGGTGTATCACTCTGACTTTTCGCCTGACGGCAAATACATTGCTTTTAGCCACGGCCCCACGGCTGACGAAATGATAGGCGGCAAGGCGCCCGGCTGGGACATCTGCATCGCTGATATAGCCGGCGCGGCCGGCTCGGCGCCACCCAAATGGGTCGAGATCACCACCGACGGAAATCACAATAAAGAGCCTGACTGGGTGCCTCAACGGTGACGCGGGGGATAGAGCAACAACGATGTGTATTCGACTTAGTAGACTGGCAGCACCATTTTTCTATCTGTTGCTGACGTTCGTTGCTGCAACTAACTGCCGACGCACCAAGGAAAGTACGCCTGAGCCGGAAATCATAAAAACAAAGACCGGCATAGAAATGGTGGCAGTTCCTGGAGGCTGGTTCCAGATGGGAAACAAAGACGGAGCAGCAGACGAAAAACCCGCGCATAAGGTGTGGGTTGACTCATTTCTGATGGATAGATTCGAGGTGATTCAGGAAGAATTCAGAAAGTATCAGTTGCCGGACCCATCTCATTTCAAGGGTCCAAAGCAACCCCTGGAGCAGATAAACTGGACCGATGCCGCCCGTTACTGCAATGACCGCTCAAAAGCGGAGGGACTTGAGCCTTGCTACGATGAGAAAACCTGGCAGTGCAGCTTCCAGGCCAATGGCTACCGACTGCCAACCGAAGCCGAATGGGAGTACGCCTGCCGGGCCAGCACCACGACCGAGTACAGTTTCGGCAACGATGTGCGCAACCTCAAGGCCCACGCCTGGTTCCGGGAAACTGCTGCCGGGGCGACTCATCCGGTCGGACAGAAAAAACCTAATCTTTGGGGGCTTTACGACATGCACGGAAACGTAGCAGAGTGGTGCAACGATTATTATTCGCCGGACTATTACAGAGAAAGCCCACAACAAAATCCCAAAGGGCCCGCCCCCGCGTCTCCCGACGCGAGTCGGGGCGGCGGGCCAGCCAAAGCTAAGGAAAGGGTCCTGCGAGGCGGCGCCTGGAATTCCAGCGCCGATGCTTGCCGATCCTCCTATCGGGCAAGTGACCCATCCATCGACGATACCTGCCTTGCCAGTGACGCGATAGGCTTTCGCTGCGTAAGGAATGCGCCAGCCAACCCATCGCCACAACAGAACGTGGACAAAAATGATCCGCCCCAAGATGCGCCGAAGACCGGATTTATTTATGATGACATTTACCTGGAGCACAAAACTACGCCGGACCATCCCGAAAAGCCGGCCAGATTAACCACGATAGTGGATAGGCTCAAGGCCACGGGGCTGTACGTCAGGCTGCTGACGCTTTCGCCCAAGCCGGCCGCCACGCAGTGGATCACCACAATTCATTCGCAGCAGTACGTAGAGCACGTCAGGAGAAGCTGCCAGGACGGCGCTGCCTATCTGGATTCCATGGATACTCCAATATCAGAGAAATCTTATGACGCTGCCCTGGCAGCAGCGGGCGGAGTTCTCTGTGCCATAGATGCGGTGATGGACAATAAAGTCACGAACGCTTTTTGCGCGGTACGTCCGCCAGGCCACCACGCAATGAGCGATAGAGCGATGGGCTTTTGCCTGTTTAACAACGTGGCTATCGGCACACGATACGCCCAGAAAAAACACGATTTGCACAAGATTCTAATCGTGGATTGGGACGTGCACCACGGCAACGGCACCCAGGCAGCGTTCTATGACGACCCTTCGGTGCTGTACTTCAGCACTCACCAGTATCCGTTTTACCCGGGAACCGGAAGCCAGGCGGAAAAGGGCGAAGGATGTGGGCTGAGCTACACGATAAATGTGCCCCTGCCAGCCGGTTCCACAGATGCTGATTATCTGCGGGCGTTCAAAGATAAACTTGAGCCGGCAGCCCTTGCCTTTGCTCCGGACTTTGTGCTTATCTCTGCCGGATTTGACGCCGATCGCCGTGATCTGCTCGGCGGTATGCGGGTCACCTCAGAAGGATTTGCCAAGCTCACAAGGATTGTCAAGCAGATAGCCGAAAAGTGCTGCCGGGGCCGGCTGGTCTCCGTTCTGGAAGGAGGCTACCATCTCGAAGCGCTGGCTACTTCGGTGGAAGCGCACATCCGCGTTTTGATGGAATGAAAAATCCGCTTTTGTCTTACCGCAGAGTACGCCGAGCACGCAGAGGATAACCTTTTGATTATATTTATCTCCGCGTTCTCTGCGGTCTCAGCGGTGAATAGGAAACCAAATGCTATTTCACACCTGGACGTTTGCGCTATTCTTCATCATCTTATATCCGACCTACCTGACTGTCAAAAACACCAGGCTCAGGCTGCCCCTGCTTTTGGCAGCGTCATATTTCTTCTATGGGTGCTTCAATCCGCTTTATCCGGTTTTGATCTTCTATTCGTCTCTGGTCGATTACGCAGCAGTCGCGGCGATGGAGAAATGGGGCCGGAACAGGATTTGGCTTCTGATAAGTATAGTAAATAACCTCGGCCTATTGAGCTTTTTCAAGTACGGAGTGTTCATCACCGATAACGCCAATGCTTTACTATCCTCGCTGGGCATCCCATATATTGTCCCGCAGCCCGGCATACTTTTGCCCGTAGGCTTATCTTTCTATACCTTCCAGTCGATGACCTACACCATCGAATATTATCGCGGCAACATCGAGAGAGAGAAAAACTTCCTAACGTATGCGACCTTTGTGTCCTTCTTTCCCCGGCTGGTGGCTGGACCAATCGAAAGGGCTAAGAATTTGCTGCCGCAGCTTCGCACAACACCCCAGGTTGCTCCGTGTGACGTCGCCGATGGGCTTTCATTGTTCGTCGTGGGCCTTTTTAAGAAAATGGCCCTGGCGGACTATCTGGCTCTGTACGTTGACAAGGTGTACGCTGCCCCCGAACAATTTCAGTCGCCCGCATTGATTTTGGCTACGTTTCTCTTTTGCTGGCAGGTCTACTTCGATTTCAGCGGCTATACGGATATGGCTCGAGGCCTGGCCCGGCTGATGGGCGTCCGTTTGATGCTGAACTTCAATAATCCATATTTGGCAACGGGACTCGGTGAATTCTGGCAGAGGTGGCACATCAGTTTATCTTCGTGGTTTAAGGACTACGTCTATATTCCGCTGGGCGGCAACCGCAAGGGCAGATTCAATACCTACCGAAATATGTTTCTGACGATGGTGATCTCGGGCCTGTGGCACGGCGCCGCCTGGACGTTTGTTATCTGGGGCGTTGTCCACGCTCTTGGACGCTGTGTGACGCGGGAGCTGGAAACAACCTCGCTCTACCGGCAGAAAGTGCCCAGGATCGTCAAACAATTGCTTGTGTTTGGTGTCGTTACGTTTGCCTGGATTTTCTTCCGGGCGCAAAGTATCACCGACGCCTGGCTAATTGTCACCAGGATATTCAGCTCCGGCGCCGCAAATCCTTATTGCCCATTGTTGGCCCTGGGTTTGACGTTTGCTGTCTGGCTGTATCAGTTTGTCTGCGAATCGGGGCTTAGGCGGCTTCTTGAGCCCAGAGCGGTGCGCATAGCAATCGTGGTTCTGATGATTGTTTATCTGGCTATCTTTGCCCCTTCAGGCGAGAAGCCGTTTATATACCAGCAGTTTTGATGCAGAAAGAACCCGCTTTGCAATTGAAAATTGACAATTGAAAATTGACAATTGCGTGCAGAATATGACACAGCAAAAAGAAATCGAAACTCCCGCTGAAGCCGGCGTGCGCCAGCCATACTTTTTATCGCCGGGCGAATGGCTCGTTGCCGGTCTTCTTGCGGCAGCCTTATTCGTTTTTGTGCCCAGGCTTTGGTCCGGCCTGGAGAGATTTGAGCCTGGGCCGGATTATCGTCTGCCCTACCAGTTGAGCAGCGACTACTGGCTGTACAATCACTACTGCCGATGGGCCTGCTCGCGGTACGATGTGCTCGTAGTCGGTGATTCGGTCGTCTGGGGCCATTACGTGCCTCGAAATAACACGTTGTCGCACTACCTTAATGAAATCGCCGGGGGCGACCGGTTCGCTAATCTGGGCGTGGATGGCATACATCCAATCGCGTTGGAGGGTCTGCTGCGGTATTATGCGCGGGATATATCCGGCAAGACCGTTTTACTACATTTTAATCCGCTCTGGATTAGCTCCCAGAAGCACGATTTACAGACCGACAAGGAGTTCCAGTTCAATCACCCGCACCTGGTCCCGCAGTTTCTGCCGAAAATTCCCTGCTACAAGGCTTCGTATTCAGAGAGAATTTGTACAGTAATACAACGTCACGCAGCTTTTCTCGGGTGGACGTCCCATCTGAAGCAGGCCTATTTTGACAACCTGGATTTGCCCAGATGGACCGTTGCGCATCCTTACGCCAATCCCCTAAAGGCGGTTACTCCTGCCCTGAGCCAGGTCGAAGGGTTGGAAATTCCAGCCGGTGACGGTTTTGAGCAAGAGCGCGTTGCCTGGGACGAAAAGGCTGCCGCCAAGAGAGACTTTCAATGGGTTGAGCTTGAGACGTCACTGCAATGGCGTTCTTTTCGGCGTTCAATCGCGCTACTGCGAGCAAGAGGCAACACGGTGTTCGTTCTGGCTGGGCCTTTTAATGAGCACATGATGACAGATGAAAATATCAAGGCTTATCGAAAAATGCAGGATGAAATAAAGCTCTGGCTGCAGCAGAATAATGTCGCCTACTTTATGCCGCAGGTGCTTTCCAGCCAGTTGTATGTCGATGCCAGTCATCCGCTAAGCGAGGGATACGCTACGCTCGCAAAACAAATCCTTGAAAATCATTCCTTCAAAGCAAAGTTTGGCCGTCGCCCCGTTCGGCAGGCTCAGGGCAGGCGTGCCGGCGACGGCTAAACCTAAAATAGGCGATGAACGGACCCCGCCCGGCGGGAACCCAAAATAGCGTTTGACGGTGTGTTTGGCTGCTATTATACTCACTACTTTCATATTCGCGCAAGGTAACACTTAGTTCTGGAGAAGAAAATGGATGATAGCAAAATTGTCGCTGAAGGCATAACCTTTGACGACGTCCTGCTTAGACCGGCTAAAAGTGATTTCGTGCCCAGCCAGGCAGAAACCAGTACGCACCTTACCAAAAACATTACCATAAATATCCCGATTGTCTCGGCGGCTATGGATACAGTCACGGAGGCCGCCCTGGCGATAGCACTGGCACAAGAAGGCGGCGTCGGAATAATCCACAAGAACCTGTCGATCGAAGCCCAGAAGCGAGAGGTCGTCAAGGTCAAACGCTCTGAGAACGAGCGCATCCTGGACCCGGTAACACTTTCGCCCGGCGAGCCGGTCAGAAGAGCACAAGAGCTGATGAATGAGCAGAACGTCTCCGGCATCCCTATCGTCGACGGCAAAAAGCTGGTGGGCATCTTGACACGCAGAGATATGAAATTCCTCAAGGACTATGATGTCAAAATAGATACTGTAATGACAAAGACCAATCTGGTTACCGGCCCGGCCAATATCAAGCTTGAACAGGCAAAAGAAATTCTGCAAAAACACAGGATCGAGAAGCTCCTCTTGGTTAATAAAAAAGGTGAGCTGGCCGGCTTGATTACGATGAGGGACATCGACCGGGTTCAGCAATATCCAAGAGCAGCCAGAGACCAGCGCGGCAGACTCCGCGTTGGTGCGGCGGTGAGCGTACACGATTATGAGCGAATCGACGCCTTGATAGAAGCGGATGTTGACATTATTGTTGTGGATACGGCACACGGCCATTCGCAGAATGTCATTGACACGGTAAAGACCATTAAGAAGCGACATGACATTGACGTGGTTGCCGGCAATATCGCCACCGCAGAAGCGGCGGAGGATTTGATAGCTGCCGGTGCAGACGCCGTGAAGGTCGGCATCGGGCCCGGCGCAATCTGTACCACAAGAATAATTTCCGGCGCAGGAGTCCCGCAAGTATCGGCGATAATGAACTGCGCCCAGGCGGCGGACCAGTACGAAATACCGGTTATTGCCGACGGCGGCATCACGCACTCCGGCGATATAACTAAGGCGATTGCCGCCGGGGCTTCCAGCGTGATGATAGGCTCATTGTTTGCCGGCCTGAAGGAAAGTCCCGGACAACTGGTCATCTACAAGGGCAGACAGTTCAAAGAATACAGGGGCATGGGCTCTTTAGGGGCGATGGTCAAAGGCTCGGCGGAAAGATATGGGCAAAAAAGCGCGACCGAACAAAGCAAGCTGGTGCCCGAAGGTGTGGAAGGACGAGTGCCATACCGCGGCGCACTGAGTGACTTCGTTTATCAGTTGGTTGGCGGGCTAAGAGCCGGCATGGGCTACTGCGGGGCGCGAAATATCGACGAGCTTAGAAACAATGCTCGATTCGTCCGACAAAGTAAGGCATCGGTTATCGAGTCGCATCCACACGATATACAGATAACTAAGGAAGCGCCCAACTACTCGGCGAGCCTGCCCTTTGAGGATTGACAAGATCGTAGTCTTTTAGCCAGCGGTTTCACCGCCGGTTTCCGAAATGCGAGGTCTGGACAATGCCGTGTGAGATAATAGCCATTCTCGACTTTGGCAGCCAATATTGCCAGCTTATAGCCAGGCGTGTTCGCGAGCACAACGTTTTTTCCCGGATTTTTCCCGCAGATACTACTGTTGAAGAACTGTCGAATCTGCGGGTCAAAGGCTTAATACTTTCCGGTGGCCCTGCCAGTGTCCGGGATAAGGATGCCCCAGGGTGCGATGAAAGAATCTTCGAACTGGGCGTGCCGATCTTAGGCATCTGCTACGGGATGCAGCTCGGGTGCAAACTGTTGGGCGGACAAGTCGTTGCGGCAAAGCGGCGAGAGTTCGGCAGAACAAATCTATCGATCCTCGACAAGAGCGACTTGTTTGCAAACATGCCGGACTCAACCGTCGTCTGGGCCAGTCACGGCGACCAGGTCGGTAAATTAAACGACGATTTTGCCCAGCTGGCTGCTACCTCGAACTGTCCGTTCGCTGCGGTACGGCACAAAAAGAAGAAGTTCTTTGGCGTCCAGTTTCATCCTGAAGTCGCCCATACACCGAAGGGACCTCTGATTTTGAAGAATTTCCTTTACGACATTTGCGGCTGCAGCGGCGACTGGAAGATGAGCGACTTTGTCAATGAGACGGTTAAGAAAGTCCGTCAGCAAGTTGGCAACGCTAAAGTGATATGTGGCCTGAGCGGCGGCGTCGACTCCTCGGTGGTAGCGTCACTCGCTCATAAAGCTGTAGGTGACAACCTCGTCTGTATTTTCGTAGATAACGGCCTGTTGCGAAGGAACGAAACAGAGAATGTCGTTTCCACCTTCAGAGACCATTTCCATATCGATCTGCGGGTGGTGGATTGGTCGAAGCAATTTCTCGGTGCGCTTGCCGGTGCAACTGACCCGCAACAGAAACGCAGAATAATCGGCGCCGAGTTTATCGCAGCTTTCAAATCCGAAGCGGTTAAAATTCCCAACGCCAAGTTTCTCGCCCAGGGAACACTTTATCCTGACGTCATTGAGTCCGGCTCTCCTTCGTCACCCGTAACCAGTGACCAGTGGCCCGTTCAACGGGAAACGAGCGACGAGCGACGAGAGACGGGACTGGCGGCAAATATTAAACTGCATCACAACGTGGGCGGACTGCCTGCCGAACTTGGTTTTGAATTGATTGAGCCCTTGCGAGACTTGTTCAAGGACGAGGTACGCCTTATCGGCGAATATCTGGGGCTGCCGGAAGATATCGTCTGGCGGCAGCCTTTCCCCGGCCCCGGCCTGGCGGTAAGAATAATCGGCGAGGTGACGCCGCAAAGACTGGAAATCCTGCGAGCCGCCGACGAGATTCTGGTAGACGAAATAAAATCAGCCGGACTTTATAGAAAAATATCGCAGGCACTGGCGGTGCTGGTGCCCGTTTCAACCGTGGGCGTGATGGGCGACGAAAGAAGTTACGAAAACGTTATTGCCATTCGGGCTGTTGAGACTTCTGATTTCATGACCGCTGATTTTTCACGGATTCCCTTTGAGGTGCTCGGAATAATATCCAGCAGAATCATCAACGAAGTCCGAGGCGTCAACCGGGTTGTCTATGATATCTCCAGTAAGCCGCCCGCAACGATCGAGTGGGAATAATCCCGCCACGGAATTCGTCGCCCGTGGCCCGTGACCCGAGCGACGAGCGACGTGCGGCGGATTTAGCCGCCGGTTTCACCGGCCGTCAACGGATGGGCATTGAATCAAGGGAAAGGTCCTAAATGGCTGAACCCAGGCGGAATAGATTATGGGTCAAGATTATCTGTTTTGGTGTGATTTTAGCTGACGGCTGTAGCGCTCGAGCAGGGCAGGAGCCCCAAGAGAGTTACTTTTTCAAATCTGCAAAGGTGGATTTGGCCAACTGGCCGGACAGGATTCTCGAAGATTCAGGCGACACTTTCTTTAGGATAGACAACATTTGCGCACTGCTGCTGGCGGGCGGCGCAAGTATCGCTATGCATCAACACGCCGATAAAGAAATAGCCGAGCATCTCGACAAACACGCAACCTTTCACGGCTTTGCCGATGAGGGTCTCAACGTGCTTGGCTTTCCCGGCACGCACCTTGCGGCCACGAGTTTATGGTATGCTCTGGCCGCAGAGCGGCAAGACGAGTTTATTAAAGAGCGTGCCTGGACGATGATGACGGCGCTTGCAGTTACCGGGCTGGTTAACACGGGACTCAAGGCCATCAGAGATAATGAAACGCCGAACGATACAAGGTGGGCCTGGCCGAGCGGGCACACATCAAGCTCTTTCACGGTGGCATCCGTCTTAGACGAGTTTTATGGGCCGAAGGTGGGCATTCCCGCATACGCCTTAGCGTCGCTGATAGCTTACAGAATGATGGACACCGGCGACCACTGGGCAAGCGATGTGGTTTTCGGAGCAACTTTAGGCTGGGTTGTCGGCCATACCATCGCAGGCAAACATAAGAATCTCGAATTTGCCGGCTTTGAACTGGTCCCGTATGCTGGGACCGGAGATGGCACTGTGATAGGCATCGGTTTGATGAAGCGATTCTGAGGCCGGCCAAACGCCAATCCTTTATTCAGGAGTCCAAGATGGTTGCCACAGGTCAAAATTTGAAACTTAGGATTAGCAATTCAAAACTAACTGCTGGTATCGCGCTACTTCTGTCGGGCGTCGTGGGGATTATGCAAGCCGGCGAAAGGCATACGAGTCCGAATGAGAATTCGGCCTTGGGCATTAACCTCGGCGGCGTGACATATTACTCAACAGAGATTGTGTTTGTGGATCTTTTCAAACATTCACAAACATGGAAAAGCCAAGCCCCAGCAAAAAGTTATGGCCAGGGCGGGCCGCTCGATCTGACTGAGGATGGCTGGGTCCACTCGCTTGCGGAGGGCGGACAATTCGCCGATTCGATAGTCCTCACCCAAATCAACGACCGCTATATCGCTGGCGTCTATACGTGTCTTTATGACGGCGACGGCGAAATAAAGTTCGCGCACGGTATCTCGGTGCTGGACGAACAACCTGGCCGGATAAAAATTGACGTAAAGCGCGACCAGAACCTTCTGTCAATTCGGGTTGTTAAGACTAACCCAAATAATTTTGTGCGCAACATCCGACTAATCCTGCCAGGTTTTGAAGACAAGTACAAACAGCAGCCCTTCCATCCGGAGTTTCTTGCCCGATGGGCCAAGTTCAAGGTCATTCGTTTTATGGACTGGCAGCGGACGAATGGCTCCAGGCAGGTTAATTGGTCCAATAGGCCGACGCCGAACATGCAGACGCAGGGAATAGATATCGGCATGGCACTGGAGTATATGATTCAATTGGCAAACACTCTCAACGCCGATCCCTGGTTCTGCATGCCGCACCTGGCCAGCGATGATTATATCCGCCAATTTGCACAGATGGTCAAAAAGCAGCTAAAGCCGAACCTCAAAGTGTACATTGAGTATTCCAACGAGTGCTGGAACAGCATATTCGGCCAGGCACGATATTGCAGGGATAAGGGCAAAGAGCTTGGGCTAAGTGACAACGACTATCAGGCGCAACTGCGCTTTTACTCAAGACGCTCGGTGCAGATTTTCAAAATCTGGCAGGAGGTCTTTGGCGGCAAAGACCGGCTTGTGCGGGTATTAGCGGCACAAAGCGCCAATCCCTGGACGAGCGAGCAGGTGATGGATTTCGAAGACGCTTATAAATATGCCGACGTCCTGGGCATAGCGCCGTACTTCGGCTATGAGCTTGGCAGTCCCAAGACTCAGAATGAAGTAGCCAAGATGAGCGTGGATGCGGTTCTCGATGCCTGCCAAGGCTTCATAAAAAAGGGCAATGAAACCATTGCCAGACAGGCTCAATTAGCGAAAGAGCGCGGACTTCGGCTGGTCGCTTATGAAGGTGGGCAGCACCTGGTCGGTCACGGCGGAGCGGAAAACGATAAAGCCCTGGAGAAGCTTTTCCATGCTGCGAATCGCCATCCGCGAATGAAGCAGCTTTATCTGGAGTATCTATCCGGCTGGAAGGATGCCAGCGGAACGATGATGGCTATGTTTTCGTCGATGGGCAGGTATTCCAAGTGGGGCAGTTGGGGCCTGATGGAGTATCACGCCCAGCCCGCAAGCGAAGCTCCCAAATACCAGGCCGTCATCGAATTCCTCGAAAACAACCCCCGCTGGTGGTAATATGCCAAGGAGAGAAAGTACTTTTATTCTTTGGCTGAAGCGTTGCGCTCATTGGTCTGCTGTTCAACATAAGGATGTTTCAGTGAGAGTATTAGGCCATACAGAGATATGACAAGCAGAGGAATGTGTAGAACACCGCTCCACCATAGAATACTCGGCATGACGTAAAAACTAAGGTGCATTTGGTATAAGCTGATAATAAAGCCTACCAGACTTGTAACTCGTAGTGTCGCTATATTAACTTTTGGCCAGTATAATGTCAGCAGCGCCACGTAAACCGGCGTCATCCCACAGAAAGCTACTCCCACAACGTTGGTAAACAGAAAAAGAGGATTAAAATCCGGTTTAAAAGTCTCGAAATTCACTGGACCCCAGAAAACGAACAAAGCCAACGGCACGACCCAGTATCTCCAGATGGCAAGCCTTGTCAAATTGAAATTGTTTTGCTTCACGATAGCTTCCCATATCCAAAAGCAGGCTACAACGAAAAACATAACTATACAAGTTGTATCGATTGTCACCCCATATTTTTCTGTAACAGCTATATTTTGGCCAAAGGCAAAGAGCATGTAGGAGAAAGCAACATAGAGGTTAAACAATCTGCCCACCTTGTTTTTGAAAATGATAATCAAAACAATTAATGCAATAGGAATTATTTTGAATAAGGGAAATAATTGAGCATATGAATAGATAAAAGCGTAAGGCGCTGCGTGCATTAATACATCTACCCATTCCTCTGGGAACTTGTAGCCTTTCGAAGCATACGGCGGTATAAACTGCAGCAATACAAATAGCAAAAAGAACCACCATTTTCTGGTTATACGGTCAAGCTTTCCTTGCTCATAATTTGAAGTAGTCATCTTTGGTTACTCCACAGTAAAAACGACTGTAGAAAAAATTATAATTGGCTTATACATATTAAACAAACCGAACTTTGGTTACATAAAAAATCGTTTGAAAATTTATCCATTTTCTGTAAGCTATCCGATTGTATAGAATGAGTGAATTAGAGAATCACTTACCTGCTTCCGCAAGGGCTAATCAACTAATTCACTAATCAACCAATTAACTGATTATCAGGATGAAAAATGGCAGAATTCAAGATTGAGCCGGCACAAAGAATAAAGCGTCTGCCGCCCTATCTATTCGGGCGGCTGAATGCACTCAAATCAGCTAAACGCCAGCAGGGCGCCGACATTATCGACCTCGGTATGGGCAATCCCTCGGATGGTGCGCCGCAAATTGTCATTGATAAGCTCTGCGAAGCGGTCCGCGACAGGCGAAATCACCGATATAGCGCATCGCGAGGTATCAAGGGCCTGCTAAGGGAAGTAGCGATAAAATACGAGAAAAAATGGAATGTGCAGCTCGATCCGCAGACCGAAGTGCTGGCTTGCATCGGCTCGAAGGAAGGTTTCAGCCATTTGTGCCTGGCGATGCTCCAGACGGGCGACACCGCAATTGTGCCGGACCCAGCCTTTCCCATACATAATTACGCCGTGGCGATGGCCGGGGCAAACGTCATAACCGTGCCTTTGGGCAACGACCAGAAGTTCCTCGATACCATCGCGATGGTCTGCGAGCGTTTGTATCCCAAGCCGAAGCTCTTGATCCTGAACTATCCTAACAATCCGACCACAATGACGGTGGAGCAAGGATTTTTTGAGACGGTGGTAGACGTGGCAAAGCGGTTCGGCATCGTGGTGATCCACGACTTCGCTTACGGCGAGACTTGTTTTGATGGCTATAAGGCCCCCAGTTTTCTTTCGGTAAAAGGGGCCAAGGATATCGGCGTCGAATTTATAACGATGAGCAAGCCCTACAGTATGGCGGGCTTTCGGATCGGCTTCGTTGCAGGCAACAAGGATATGATCGACTATCTTGCGACAATCAAAGGCTATTATGACTACGGCATCTTTCAAGCCATACAGATAGCCGGCATTATTGCCATGCGACATTGCGACCAGGATATCATTGTTCAAAACCAAAGGTATCAGTCCCGGCGGGATGTGCTTTGCGATGGTCTTACCAGGATCGGCTGGGAAGTTCAAAAGCCCCTTGCCACGATGTTTGTGTGGGCAAAGGTGCCGGAGCATTGCCTTAAAGGCAAGAGCACGATCGACTACGCGATGGACTTGATGGAGCACGCAGAAGTGGCAATCGCCCCAGGCAGGGCTTTCGGCGAATACGGCGAGGGCTATATGCGGATTGCCTTAGTGGAAAACGAGCAGCGCCTGCGCCAGGCGATTCGCAATATGAACCGATTTGCGCACGAGAAACCTGTAAGGAAAACAAAAGCCAGTCCGCCAGAGGGCCCGCGCTCCGCGGGAACCGCAGACGTAGGGCGGCCCAGCCCAAAGCCATGATTGCCCAGAGGCGGTCCTGATTGTTATTAATATCTGACTATTTGCCAATAATGCGAAAAAAAGCTTGACTTTATCGGGCGGTCTTGTTCCAATTGAAGTACGCCCGAAGGGTGCGCAACATCTATAATTGTTGATGCGCGGTTTGGGCCAGGACACGGAGGAGGGATCAGAATGGAAGGTCCCAGTCGAGTATTAACAGGATGGCAGGCCAGAATAGTAACCATTGCAGTTGTTGTGGGGGGTCTGGCTGCGCCGGCACAGAGCCAGCCCGCCATGCGCCCGGCGGGCGAGGGTGCAGATGTGGCACTACTTCTTCAGCAGGCGCCGCTCGAGGGCGGGATAATAACTCCCAGCAGGGGCGTTCATTTCTTTGCATTGAATTCCGAGATTGTTTTGACGGCAATTCCGAACCCCGGCTATAAATTTATCTACTGGTTGGGCGACGTTGGCAACCCCACGGCAAATCGCACAATAACCTATCTTAATAAGCCGAAAATAATAATTGCGGTATTTGAGCCGGTCGAATACGACAGCTCATTCATGGGCCGGGGTTCTGTCGGCGGCGGCCGGGTGACCTCCGGCGGCTTGATCACCGCCGCAGACTATGGCGGCTGGGGGCAAACAAGGCTGGCAAGCTCTGGGTCAAGGCCGTCAGAAAGTCAAGCCCCTAACCTTTATCAGCAAGTCGTAGAGCCGTTACCGCCGATCCCGGAACCGGCGACAAGCGTGTTGTTACTTCTGGGTACGCTGTTCGTCATCGCCAGAAAAAGGAATAGGGCAGTTATACTACTGCTGTTTATTCTTTGCCTGGTACCTTCAGCCAATGCTGGGCTCTTTATTTCAGTCAATGGCGTCATTGAGCCGCCTTTGGCCGAGGTCTACCTGCAGCCGGGCGAAACGGCCATTCTGGGCATCCTCGGGGATGGTTTGACGCCACCTCCCATCGCTCTCTACTTGTTAGTCGAAGGTCCCGGCTCGATCGATGGGCATACCATGGTTTATCCTGGTTCTCTATCCACCTACGAAGACCTGGAGGCCATCGCTGATAGTATGGGCATGTCCCCAGAGAATGCCTTGCCTGTTTTGGGGGATGAAACGGGCTACAGCAATCTTCAAGACATCGGCATCATATCGCTGGTAGATATGGCTATTCCACCTGCGCCCCTGGAAGGGGTATTAGTCAATGACATCATTTTCCATTGTAATGGCCTGGGTGACGTCAAGCTTACCATGTGGACTTGCGCATATATCCCCGTGATTTTCGACACGCAAGTTATTGGCCAGATTCCTGAGCCGATGACACTTTTTCTGCTCGGCCTGGGCGGTGTTATATTGGCCAGAAAGGCCAGGCGGTGTGCATAGCACACCCTACCTGAATCTATAGCCGCACGTATCAGCGGTAATAAACTCAGATTCGGTTCGCGGATATTTTCTGCAATTCAAGGGACGCAGCAAATAAATGGTGCAACGTGATTTCCCATCCGCCCCATATCTAAGGAAGGGACATACATTCGGCAGCCTACAGCAGGCACCGCAACGAATACACCGGCCTTTGCGCCTCGTAGAAACAGGCAGAATTGAAGTAAAAGTCCGTTTTATTCTTGCCAACCAGGTATTTTGCGCCGCATCAGCCATAAGCAGGGATTTTGTCCATATCAGCCAACACACAATACGACGTACGCCCAGTTGATGCAAAACAGTACAATGGCCAGAACCCAGGCGATTGCGCGTTCAGTATGTGTCAGATAGAGTCGCACGCTTCGGGCGAAAAATAAGCGCACCACGATAGCGATGAACAATACAGCCAATACCGAAAACAGAAGAGGATTGCATAACCAAGCGTGGCTGACTTGGCCGTGCAGCAGGCACAATACACCCCGGGTGAATCCACAAGTCGGACACGCAATACCGGTTCCCCACTTGAACGGACAGGTGTGGATCGACTGCCCAGTATGGCCCGTCAGCCAAATGATCGTCCCTCCCATCGCTAACCATACCGACAGCAGAAATAGCGCCCACAGCGGCCACCCGGTACGCCGAGGACTACGCACAAGCTCAATTTTCATCACATCTTCTGGTCTTATCGGTGCATGGTGGCGACACTGGCACCTAATATGAGGAGCCAGATAAAGATCCATACAATAACAAGTATCACGCCGATCATTCCACAAATTTTGCCGGCCTGCGTCAGTCCCCTACCGTCTGGGTCCATTGTGCCGGCAGCCATCTCTCTCAAGTCGTTGTTTCCCATCACCCAGGCAATGATACCACAGATGAAGCACACGACGATGCCCAGGATGCCCAGAGCCAGGACGACACCGCCGCGATGAGGCCTAAGCGGTAGCTGTGTTGAAGGTTGGGGTCCTATCGAGGCAGCGCGAACCGGCCAGTCCGCTGATGGTGCGCGGGGTTCAGAATTTTCTGTCATGATGGTCTCCTAAAAAACACCTCTGCACTGTGCGAGTCAGTCGCTGACGACCTACGATCTTGAAATTTCCAACGCAGCGCCGAGCGCCTGCCGGCCAGTATATCGGCACCCGGGAAAACGCCAAGCAGAATTTGAAGATTTCTATCGCAGGGTCTCGATACCGATACCCGACGGGCATCCAGCATCAAGCATCTGGTATCCAGACCTGCGGGCTGCCTTTCGCTGTGAACCTCGTCGTCCGACGCCAAAGTCCGGCTTTGGACGACGGCGTCAGAAATGTCGCATTATCTCATCAGGCCAGCTCGCACTTAGAATCCGACTCTCGCCATCTTCAAGAACAACTATTTCTTTACGGGTGGGCTTTTCTTGGGCATCCTTGGTCTTAGTTAGAAAATGACTGTTTTCAGATACTAAGAAAGACACGCCTCTATTGCCTTTCCACGCCGGCGCCAGCTTTAGACCATCCTCCTCCCCAAATCCTTCGTCTTGTTCAATCGGAATCTCTATTGAGTCTGTTCCCAGCGTGTAACCGACAAACCTGTTATTTTTTATCGGCAACACAACGTTTTTCCCATCCGGCGACAGGGCAAACTGCGTCATACTCATAGCCTTGCTGGTATGATTCGACACACTCGTGGGCAGCACATCAGTTACAGTGCCTGTAATACAGTCGTAGCAAAACAGAGACCACCCAGGCTCGTCTTTTTTACTTGCAGGCAGTGACAGGACGCAACTTGAAAAGAATATCCGGTCGCCCGTGCCGTACTGGACCTTCAGCCAGAGATAAAATATCCCACCTGCAAGTGAGGCGGTCTTACCGGTACAATGGTGCGTACCGGCTGAACCTTGCTCGGACAGTTCCGTCGGTGCAGCCAGGAGGCTGCCATTTTCATCGGCAACAATTCGCTCCTCAAAGGTGCCCAGAATGGTATTCTCGTTACTCAAATCCTTTGAATCCGCTGTCAAATATGCAATTGCTCGGCCATCTTTTCGCCAGTCGTAGCCCCACGCGACAGGATGAGTTACAAGCATCGCCTTGACGTCAGCGCCAAGCGATGCGACATACAGGCCGTGCTCCTCGAACGCATTGCTCACCTGTCCTTGCTGTGTGTGCATTAAGTAGGCCAGAAATTTACAATCGGGCGAAAATTTCATCCCCACCACGCTAAACAGACTGGCCGCTACTACGCGACTCTTATCCGGAGCAGCGCTTCTTGCAACGCCCAGCGTGGCTTGCGCCACAACAATCCGGCTGTATGAGATCTCCTTTTCCTTGCCCGCTTTGATTCCTTCACCGCCCAATATTCTGGAGAGCTCATCATCTGCGTTTTCACACACGTACCGAATCGCCCAATTTCTATAGTCATCGGGCACCAAAGGCCCCTGTTCCGGAAAGGGAAAGTTGCCGTCGGCCAGTCCGCCGGCATCCAATATGCTCTTTCTTGTTTGCTCGGCATAATACTGTATCATCTTCACCTGGCCCGGCGGAAGCACCTTTAGTCCTTCCGGCAAACTTGCACACTTAACTCGCTGGCTGTAAGCGATCAAATTGCCGTGCTTTGAGATGGCCGGCCATGATTGAATGTTCTCCTTTGCGATCTCAGTCAATGCTCCGGTTGTCCCGTCCACTAAGTACAACGCTCCTTCAACTCTCAACAATCCTATGGACCCGTCTTGCGACCACTCCAGCGAATCTTCGGGAATACAACCTGCAAACAAGACTGCGGCGACATAGAAAGCCGCCAGGCCAGAAGTCATTCTGCGATTATTCATAACGTTTCTCCTTGCGTCAGAAATGGTGCCGCTTCGCCGATAGTATACCGCAACGGCAATCCCGTCTGAAAAGGCGGGGCTAAGTATTTCATTTTATTTAGCCCCGCAATTCATTGCGGGATTTAGCCCCGCGCCACACGCGAGGTCTTGGCACTCTTTCTGCCGAGGATTTCGTCGGCTTGCTCCGGGGTTTCAGGCGGCCACTGCCCGGCGGACTGCAATTCTTTCAGGCGCTCGAGTTGCTTAATACCGACGATGGTTCTGCACTTTGGGAACCTGCTGCAGCCCAGGAATGGCCCTTTTTTGCCCTGCCTGATCAGTAACTTTCCTTGCTTGCATTTATGACAGGTAATCTCGGTCGGCTCAGGTCGTGCTTTTGCCGGCAGGACATTGCCCTGTTTGTCAAGCTTGAGAGTTGACTTGCAGGTCGGGTAGTCGGCACATCCCAGAAATGGGCCGAATCGCCCATTCTTATACAACATCGGCTTGCCGCAGACCGGACATTTATGTTCGCTCTGGCGGTCTGCCGGGATTGTTTGGACCATCTTGCCGTCCCTGTCACAGGGACAGGCAAATTTGCAGGAGGGATACGCCGAGCAGCTTAGGAACCTTCCCTTTTTGCCGAATTTGTAAACAAGCTTCTGACCACACTGCGGGCAGTCATACTCACTGGGACTGACTTCAGCTTTGGCGTGCTTCATTTGTGTAAGTGCGGTCTCGAGGTTCTGCCTGAATGGGCCGTAAAAGCTCCTCAAAACTTCCAGCCAGTCAAGATGCTGCTCTTCGATTTTGTCGAGCTGCTCTTCCATATAGCGGGTGAAGCTGATGTCCATTATCTTAGGGAAGTACTGGCCAAGTTTATCGGTGACTATCTCGGCCAGATCTGTGGCGAAGAATTTTTTGTCGCTCTGCTGGACGTAGCCTCGCTCCTGGATAGTGCTTATGATGGGAGCATACGTGCTTGGCCTGCCGATGCCTTCGCTTTCGAGGGCCTTAACTAAAGATGCTTCGGTATATCGGGCCGGCGGCTTGGTGAAATGCTGCTCGGGCCGGATATCGACAACCGCCAGATTCTGGCCCACTCGCATTTGGGGCAGCAGTTGTTCGCTAGAGGCGGTCGACCAGACTTTTGTAAAGCCGTCAAATACCAACACTCGCCCGCTGGCTCTATAGCAGCACCGCCCAATGGCTTGGCCATCCCTGATCGGGAGTGAAGTCTCAGCCATGATACTGAGGTTCGTAACGTCCCATCGGGCAGGCGTCATCTGGCAGGCGGTAAAGCGCCGCCAGATAAGGTCATACAGTTTGAATTGGTCGTTGGTAAGGAACTGCTTTATATCATTGGGCGTAAGGTCGACATCAGTTGGGTGGATAGCTTCATGTGCGGCTTGCGCGGTTTTCTTTGAAGCATAGACCACGGCTTTTTGCGGCAGATAATCCGGGCCCAGGTGTGCTCTTATATAGTTGCGGGCGTCTTCGACAGCCTCGCCCGACAGATGTGTGCTGTCTGTTCGCATATAGGTAATAAGCCCCAGGAAACCCATCGAACCCAGGTCAATGCCCTCGTACAACTGCTGAGCGATGGCCATAGTTCGTTTGGCGGCAAAGCCCAGCCGATTGGCTCCCGCCTGCTGCAAGGTGGAAGTTATGAAGGGCGCTGCGGGCTGAGAAACGGACTGTTTGGTCTGCATATCGGCCAGCTTAAATTCCGCCCCGCGCAGTGCGCTGAAGATGCGGTCGGCTTGCTCCCTGTCAGGCGCGTGGAATTTCTCATCGCCGATTTTGTATAGTTCCGCCTTGAAGGCGTTATGTTCCTGCAGCCATCTTTCTTGTTCTGCAACAGTTGGGCCTTTATCGTCCGGAGTTTTCGCCGCCGTAAAATCCAGCCATTTTTGATGATAGTCACTCTGCAAGTCGGTGGTGAAGACCGCTGGGATAAGCCAGTATTCTTGGGTTTTAAAGTTGCGGATTTCCCGCTCTCTTTGGACTATGATTTTGACCGCGACGGACTGAACCCGGCCGGCTGACAACCCCCGCGCCACCTTCTTCCACAATAGTGGGCTTATCTGATAGCCGACTATTCGGTCGAGAATTCGCCGGGCTTGCTGAGCCATAACCTTGTCCATATCGATCTTGCCTGGCTCGGCGAATGCACGCTGGATAGCAGATTGGGTAATAGCATTGAAAACTACGCGGTATGTTTTCTCCTGCGGCACATCAAGGATCTGTGCCAGGTGCCAGGCGATGGCCTCGCCTTCGCGGTCCAGGTCGGTAGCCAGAAATAGCCGGTCAATTTTTTTTGCCGCTGCTTTTAGCGACGTTGCGATGCGTTTTTTGCCCGGCATTATCTCGTAGGTCGGCTTGAAATCGTTCTCTATATCAACGCTAAGGCCGTTTGAAGGCAGGTCGCGGATGTGGCCCATCGAGGCCTTTACTTCGTAGTCCGGCCCGAGATATTTGTTTATCGTTTTCGCCTTGGCCGGCGATTCGACAATCACCAAAGATTTTCTGTTCGCTGAACCTGACTCTACCATAAATAAGACTCATCGTCAGGGGCTCCCGCAGAGCGGGGACCCAATTGCGTGGCAAAACCAATTCACTAATCGGCGCTTTGGGCAGCGCGATTTAGAATTGGACAAATAAATGTGGCCGGCAGAAATGTCAAGAAAAAACAATTTTCAAATAAGGTCAAGGTGAATTTCCTTGAATATGGAACGTGATTTAGCTAAAATTAAAGTCGATCTCTGTGAAGAACCAATCTGATACAGAATTCGCACAAAAGGAGGATTATCATGTTTACTAAAGCATTAACTTTAACGGCCATAATATTGGTTTTCTCGCCTTGTCAGATTCAAGCCGACGTTATAAATTCAAGGTGGGTCGGCGGCGAGGAAGGCCGATGGGACGATGCAAGCAACTGGGTCCCGCCTATCGTCCCAGACAACAGCTCTTGGCGGAGCTTCATCGTAACTATAGACAGCAATAGCATTGGGGCAGATAAAGTAGATGTCTACTTTCAAAAGAACTGGACTATCGACCAATTGGACTGTTATGGAGTGGTTGAGGTATTATGTTGGCCGTTGGAGGCGATTGGGCTTATAGTAGAAGATGACGTTAAAGGTTTGACAAATCATGGTACTCTCATCCTTAACGATGGGTTTATACTCGTTGGAAATGTAGTAAATCAAGGTCGACTCTCAATCGGATCGCAGGCCGAAGTTCACGGGAATATAGCAAACTATGGGTTCATGGAAGCTTCTGGTGGTGTGGAAATTGAGGGCAGTGTAACAAACATCGCAGGGGCAAAGGCTATCTTGGGAGATGAGGATGAGGGTACAAGTATCCAAGGTAATTTAACTAATGCGACCGGAGGATTGATTGAAGTTGAAAGTTCTCTTTATATTGTAGAAGGGGACTTAGACAATGCCGGTAGGATTAATCTACGCGCTTTCGTATGTAAAATCGACGGGGATTTAATAAATAAAGGGGTTCTGTGCACAAAGGTGCTGGTTCCAGCGCGTATCGAACTGGCAGTAGATGTAAAAAATAGTGGTACAATTGAAGTCAATGCTGGTGGTGGCGTGTCATTTGACTGCAATCTCGTCAATGAGCCGAACGCAGTTATTAAACTGCTTGGAGGGACATTGGCGGCGACAACGATTACTCAAAAAGCTGGAGCAAACTTTGCAGGCTTTGGCGGAATTACCGGCAATGTTGTTATCGAGCCCAATGCCGTAATCAAACTTACCGGGCCAACGAATATTGTGGGCGATGTAAACATAGCACCAAACGCTACTCTCGAAATAAATGACGGAACAGTCCTGATTACCGGCCTTACAACATGTAACGGTACAATTCGCATCAAGGGTGGCCGAATTATCCCGCAGGGCGGCTTATCGGGCAACTGTAACATCATCTCGCAGCCAAGTGCTTATACCAACATGGCTGATTTTAACCTTGATGGACAGGTTGACTTCAAGGATTTCTCGGCTTTCGCTGAGACGTGGCTTCAGCGGGAAAGCTGGTACTGACGGTTCGTATGGAACCCGTCATTCCGGAAAAAGCGCAATGCTCCAGGGCTGGGTATAGACGGTGCCATAATCATTGCTGATCTCTGCTCTTACATACTTGTAAGCCTCCGCAGGCGCAAGTCGCCACAGATCGATGGAATCTCCTTCTGCGATTTTTTGACCATTGGCTATCCAGCTTACCGTGCCCTCGGTATCTATAAAGATTGACTGGCCGCTTACCGTGATCCTGGAAACTATTGGGTATCTGCCTTTATTGTCCCTTCCCTTACCCCGGTCCTGGACCGCGAAGAAACAGCCTTTCTCTATGGAGCTCCTGTAGTCAGCCAGAGTGTAAGCGGGAATCAGCACCAGAATCTTGCCCGAATCTGAATAAGATTCGCCAGGGTCTTTCCAGGGCCCGAACCAGTCATTGACGGCAAAGCCCCAAATCTTGGTGTCTTTGTAGTTAAGCAGAAAGTCCCACACAGCCTGGAAATGCCCGATATTGTCGGGCTCGCTGGGGTATTCCTGCTTCAGAAGCGATCTCTGGTAGTAGTAAGCGCTGAAAATCTCAATGCCCTTGTAGTTGTTGAGCTGCATATACAGGCCCGCCCTGGCTGTCGGATGAGCAATAATCGCAAGGCCGCCACACTGGTTTATCAGGTCGATGCACTCCTGGGTAGTCTCATATTGCCATATCTGTTTTGTTGGACAATGCTCCGGTTCCCACAACTCGATATATGTGGTCAGAAACGCAGAAGCGATATGATCGCAGCCTATCTCCTCCATGCCCGGAACAAAGAGCTTTATGTTATTCAAGGTAGCAAGCACCTGCTCATCGCTATCAAAGCCCCGGAGGTACTTGTAAACGGGCCATAATCTATGATTGCAGTAAGTAGGCCAACCAGAACCTTTGCCCGCGTAGTCCAGAGGAACAATCACATTATAACCTGCATTATCATAGGCGATTATCCTGTCTAACGACAAGCGACCAATGTGGTCATGGTGCTGGGCCAAAGCCCTGTACCAGTGGTTCCAATCCACATCTGCGTAAGGGTCATAGTCGACGACGTAGGTTCTCTCGACAGACGAGAGTGGCGCCGACAAAGGCAAGGCAGGAACGTCTACATTGTAGCTCTCGGCAGACCAAAGTTGTGCCCACAAAGCGAAGTCAAGAAAGTCCACACGGTAGCTGCCATCGAAGTCAGCGTCACCATCCCAACCATCCGTCGCCCAGCGGTCGCTGAGCCATTTTTTTGAGAAGCTGCCCAGCTCCGGCCAGCCAACGAACCGCCCCGGAGTCAGTTTACCTTTAAGCGCATCCGGTGCACAAATTGTCGCTGTCACTGCATACAGTGATAGCGTTAAAAGAAAGAAAGCGTGCTTTTTCATCACTCATCCCTCAACAAGAGACGGCAGGACTAACCTGCCCACCCCATTTTAGCGCTGCTAGATTCTATTCTGGGTATTATTATACCAAAAATAGCTCCGGCGTGTCAAGGGCTGCTTCACAAAAATTGGTCTGTTGGCAATATCGGACCTGAGCATCTTGAAAGACATTGGCATATCGGCTCTCTGGCGGGACGGGAACTTTCGTGGCGGTTAGCTCAGACCTGATGGCCCTGCGTCCGACGAAATTCTGGCCTGACCGATTCAGGCGTTTCGCAGGATTTGCTCGAGCAAAGGCTTCAGTTTTCGGATAGCCTGGCTGCGGTGCGAAATGGCGTTTTTTTCTTCAGGACTCATCTGGCCGACCGTTTTATTCAGGCTGGGCACAAAAAAGATTGGGTCGTACCCAAACCCGTTTTGGCCAATTTCCTTATCGGCTATAAGACCTTCCAGCATCCCCTGCGTTTCAATTAAGACTTTTTTGGGACTTGCCAGGCACAGGCAGCAGATGAATCTGGCTGTCCTTTTCTCTTTGGGAACAGCCTGCAACAATTTTAGAACCTTGGCCATATTTTTATGGTCAAGCAGTTTTCTATTGCTTTCCCGTTCGCCCGAGAATCTTGAGGATTTTACGCCGGGTTCTCCGCCCAGGGCGTCAACAACCAACCCCGAGTCGTCTGCGATGGTCCAAAGGCTAGTCGCTTTGGCGTAGCCGAGGGCCTTTTTCCGGGCATTTTCAGCGAAAGTAACACCATCCTCTTTAACTTCGCCGATACCGGCGAATTCAGAAAGGCCAACCAATTCGACATCGAGGTCTAGCATCGCCTTTAGCTCAGCGATCTTGCCTGGATTAGTAGTGGCAATGAGAATTTTACGTTTCATACTTTACTTATAAGTCTTATCAGCAGAACCCGTCAAGGCAAGATTTTATACCCAGAGACACACAAAAAAGGCCGGGCAAAAAGCCCGGCCTTCTATTCGTGCCAACGATTCTGTTATTTCAATAACTGTTTTTCAAGCTCGGCTAACTCTTCAGCGGTAATGGTTTGGGTGGTTACTTCTACTGCGTGGTGGTCCCAAATTGGTCTGTCCCGGGTACGTAACCGGTAGGAATGTTCGGCTCGAAATCGCTCGCGGTGAGTTCCACATTCCATTGGAACTGGTCTGTGACCATGATGTTCCGCACCGAACTGTCAAACATCCTGCACTCTACTTCTAATCGCACGGGTAATTGTGTTTCGACATCAACCCACAGCCTTGCTACGAAATCCTGCACCTCCGGTTTCGTTCCCGAATACTTGAGAATATTCTGGTCTTTTACCTCTATACCCTCGACCTGCATGCCGTCAATGACATCGTGTCCCAAGGGCTTGTAATCCGAAGATAAGAAACGCCTCACGATTTGCCTTGGATTCATCTGTTCCATTTCTGACAGGGCTTCATTAGATAAACGTAGACGATTATACATTTTCGCCGGCGGAAAGATGGCAACGATCTCTTTCGTTTTGCAGAGCCTGTAGGTTCTCGACGTCAGTTCCCCATTGCTGTAATACTCAATCTTGGTGCCATACTCAACAGAGCACCAGAACATCACTTCTTTTGCTTTTACAAATTCAAACCCCTGCTGTGTCGGACCATTCGTTTCTCTTTCTCGTTTTCGGCATGTGAAACTGTCAATGGTCTCCATCTTGCGGGCAACATCCGCCCACACGACACTTGTCCCACCTATCGGGCCGGCAAACTGATGTATGCCGATAAGCACCGCAATGATTATCACCGCGGCGGCGGCTAATTTTGCAATTGGGCTTTTCATAATTCTTCCCCTTGTATTCGGCGCAGCCGCGCCTGGTTTCTGCATTTCTAATGTGTCCAGCGTCTGCAAGACATTGCCGAGAATCCTCTGGTGCGTTTCGGCACCTGCCTGGTAACGCAGTTTCTTAATCAGCTTCTCTATGCTTTCTGACGGGCTCATTTTTCTACCTCGCCATTCAGGATCGACCGCAGTTTATTCAGTCCGTATTGATACCGACTCAAGACGGTTTTGATAGAAACGTTCTGCAATTTAGCTATCTGTCGAAATCGCAGGTCGCCGT
The DNA here is from genome assembly GCA_964567045.1 of uncultured Pirellulales bacterium. GTDB lineage: Bacteria > Planctomycetota > Phycisphaerae > Sedimentisphaerales > Anaerobacaceae > JAFNGF01. Next base: position 102,097 of record CAZMLE010000004.1, read on the forward strand.
GCAACCGAAGGACAACGGCCTCGCGCTGCTCGTATGGAAGCTCAGTCATGGCACAGCTTACTCTTTCCAGCTCTTCGGTGCGTATCACCAACTCAACCGGACTTTCCGGATCTGCGGCTGCCTGCGCCGCTTGGCCCAGTTGTATGTTCTGACGCCGTATGTTCTGGCGAATGTAGTCACGTGCCCGATTGGCTACGCAGGTTGCTAAATAGCCTTTTAGGCTTCCTGTCAGGCGGAACCTGTCCGCGGACTTTACGAAGTTGATGAACACATCCTGCACTACATCTTCGGCACTACTGCTGTCCGCCAGCAGGTTTGCTGCTAACGTTAGCAGATCATTGACGTACTTTTCGTAGATACGGCAGAATGCATCCTGGCTGCCGGCCTTGAATCTCCACAGTAGCAGTCTATCTTCAAACATCTGAGCCTTGTTTGCCTAATATCAGAACAATCGATTGTCACTAATATAACGCTCGAGGTATATATTTTACTCTAACCGATATCGCTTTTTGCGGCCAGATTTTAGGCTGCACTTCAAAACCCGGTTTTTGCCAAAATTCATGCAAAAAAGAACAGGCCGGGCGAAAAGCCCGGCCTGTTGGGAGCTATGTATATCTGTGTGTCCGCTATTATATCTGTGTGTAGTCGGGTGGGATCTTGGGCTCGAATATGCTCGGATCCAGTTCCACATCCCACTGGAACTGGTCCAAGATTCCCGTCATGCGCACTTGGCCGTTGTCTCCGACAACTTCAGCCTCCAGCAGGACGGGGTACCCCCTCTCCACACTGACCCATATCCGGGCCACGAGACTATCGACCTGGAAACTAGCCACGCCGAAGGTCGGGTCTGTGGTTTCGATGCCTTCACACAGTACGCCATCGATCGTTTTCTGCCCCAGTTTCCTGTAATCCTTCGACAGGAACTCCTGGACCCACCTTTTGGGGCTCGCCCATGCGCCGTGCTGCTCCCGGAGGGTCTGTTCACTCATTGGTTCCTGGATGTATTTTTTGCCATCGTGGGCAAGCCACACAACGGTCTTTGTGTCAAAGTCACAGTAGGAAGTCCGGGTGATCTCACCTCCTTTGTACGAGTCTGTCCGCGAATGCGTAGCAGACAAGTAGACCATTGAATAATCGGACATGTCGGGTCTACCCGAACGGGTCGCTCTGTTACGATAGATGACGCCTTGGCTGGCTTCCACCTTTTTGGCGACCTCGGCCCAGACCACGCCGGATTTGGATTTACTGCCGGTGCCGATGAATTCAACCAGTCCCAGGACGACCACGGCAATGACCGCCGCGGCCACGGCTAATTTCACAATTGGACTTTTCATAATCGTTCTCCTTGCGATTGTCAGCCTTGCGGCTGATGGTTTCTGCTTCGATTGTCCGTGCGCGTCCAGAATGATCTGCCGCATGCGGCTGTATGTTCTATCGCCGGCACGAACGTCCAAATCTTTGCTGATCATATCTTCGAATTTGTGGTTGTCTTTCATGGTCAAATCTCACTGTCTAAAAGGGCCCTGAGTTTCTCTAAGCCATACCGGTATCGGCCGTGAGCCGTGCTCACCGAGACGCCCTGGAGCCTGGCGATCTGTTTGAGTGTCATATCCTGCTTGACTTTCAGCAGGACGGCCTCACGCTGCTCGTAGGGCAGCTCGGCAAGGGCACGACTGAGCTGCTCACATCGCTCGCCGTAAACGAGCGGCTGATCCAATTCGCCCGGGTCCGAGGGCACCCTGGCATATTTGCCCATGCGACGCTGCGAGGCACGCCCCCAGCGCAGCCTGTCTCGCGCACGGTTGACAACGCTCTTGGCCAGGTAGCCCTTCAAACTGCCTTTTAGGCCGAATGAGCCGGCGCTCTTGGCAAAAGAGACGAACACGTCCTGCACCACGTCTTCGGCCTCATGAGGATCGTTCAAAAGGCCCATGGCCAGGCTCAGCAGACTGTGGACGTACTTCTCGTAGATGCGAGACAGGGCTTCGCGGCTGCCAAGCTTGAATTTCCACTTCAAAAGTTCGTCTTCGATCATCTCCGGCTCACTACACCCGGGCAAAAGAGCGCTCTCACCTTATATCACGGTCGTCAAGGGGCATTTTACATATTTTGACGCTTCATTTTTAGTAGATGTCCTTGAATTGTTCGCCGGGTGACATCTGTTGAATCAGCGCACAAAAGAAAAGGCCGACCCCGATCGCTGAGTTCGGGGGCCGACCTTTGTAATCCCAGCAAATCTGTCTGGGGAATTTACTTTGGTAGATTCTCCGGCGCGACATCTTTGACGCTCAAGTCGCCGTAGATGACGCGGTAGGTTTGTGAGTCTTTTGGCCGATACCAGAATATCGCCCGCTCTGCTTCGCCGAGTTTTACGCCTTTTCCGGCATAGTGCCATTGGCCTTCGCCCTTGAAGAAGCGGATAAACAGCAGATGTCGGCCAAGTTTCATTCCCAGGTCTGCTTGTTCTTTTTCTGACAGCCCAAGCTCTCCCAGCTTCTTGCCGATAGCGGGAGCCTCTTTGATGTAGTCTTCAACTGCCACACTATCAGGAAACTGGCCGGCTCCAAGTACCTCAGCCCGCACACGCAGACCCTCGATGAAGTCCTGCTCCGTAGAACCTTGCAGGTCAATTTCCGTCTGCTGCAATTTATATCCTTCGGGAATATCCATGCTGAATAGTGATTCTTCCATCGGCACGTCAAACTGGATGTTTTTGCAGATGACCTTCATCTGGCCCTCATTCTGTTCAATCCGCACAGGTAGTGCCGTTTCAGGGTCAGCCCAGATTGTAATCTCAGCTTTTGGGTGCTTAGCCCTAAAACCTATAAGTCTCTGGCCGGCAAGGTCCCGCTCACCAAGCTTCTCGACCGTGAATTCAGGATGTTCCTGTAATTTAGCGATTACATTTCTCAATCTCTCCATATAGTTTGGCATCGACGGCAGGCCTTTCAAATCAATATACACCGCCTCTTTCGTGGGGCTGGTAAGCACCAGAATCTTGCCCGCTTCCAGGTCTATGATGCTGACCACGTCCGGGGCGTTTGACAGGGTCCTTCTGATCCGTGAACCCATCACCATATCGTGAATGACCGGCCCACCCGCCTCTTCTTCTCCGACGATAATGTCGAATACCGCAGTCTGAGCGTTGAGTATGGGCTGAATCACCTGAGCAAAAGTTGGCGTTCCGGTACTGAATTGCTGAAGGGCTATGACAGCCGCTACAATTATCGCTGCCGCGGCTGCGAGTTTTGTTATTCTACTTCTCATAATAGTTCTCCATATTGAAGCTGGTTTGCTCTGTTTGGGTAGGCAACAGCTTTGTATAGCTTCCAGGGCTCGCTGCTGCCTGTTTGCCATATCAGCACTAATATTTGTGAATAGCTCACTCAGTAACAGATCTTCTTCTTTCAACTGATGCGCGTAGTCCCTGCAGGCGGGACATTGACTTAGGTGCTGGTTTAATAGCCGTGCCTGTTCTTGTGACAATGTCCCCGTGACCATGTCGGCGATGTAGTCTCTCATTTTGTCACAAACGCTATTCATCTTGCAATTTTCCTGTTAGCAGCTCGTGCAGTTGTTGCCTCGCCGTTCTGATTCTCTGACAAGCTCCGGAGTGGGAGATGTTTAGCCTTTCAGCTATGGCTTTGGCGTTCTTGTTGTCGAAGTAATACATTACCAAAGGTATCCGCAGTTCCTTGGGCAATCGCCTGATAGCCCAATGCAGATCGTGATTCTCATTCGCTGTTTGTCGAGGCTGAGTCAGATGTTCAGCAGTGGCAAGTTTGACACGTTTACGTCTGCGAAGAAGGTCGATACAGAGGTTTGCGGCTATCCGCAGGACCCACTGCCCGAACTGCTCACTTTCCCGAAGCTCTGCTATCTTCAACAGACCTTTGAGCATAGCATCCTGAGCGATGTCTTCGGCGTCGTGAACATCCGCAAGGATGCCAAGACACATTGCGAAAACGTGTCTGTAATACCTTTCTACAAGTACTGCGTACGCACTCTTGTCGCCTCGACGCGAGGAAACCACCAGGATTTCATCTGAACGATCGTCCACAACGACCACCTTTATCTGTTACCATTATAAAGACGAATATCAAAAGCCCCAAATGCAAGAAAATTACTGTATTTTGTCTTGCTTTGAAATCAGGCCCAGCAAATCGCAAAAACTAATCAAGTCAACTATGAAATTTAGCGTCGCACATCACATTATGTCCGCCTTTGCGCAACGTCATTGTTAATCCGGGATTTTTGCATACTTTCTGCCCCGCATACAGCAAAAGTCTGGCGGGTTGCTCAGCAAGTCTTATACGGCTGGCAGAAAAGTGGCTGCGGTGCTGTCAAGACAAAGAAGGAGACCAAATCACTCTGTAAGCCATTCAGCGAATTCCTCCTTGACCCTATTGTGAGCAATACCCTTGCCCTCGTCAAGTTCGCGTGGACCTTTGCGCACAGCGGCAATGAAGTTAATCCGCTCCTGTATATCCTCCCAGGAAGCGTCTTCAGGAAGCTGCTCAATGGTTTTTATCGCTGTCTCTTTGCTGGTCATAATCTGAGTATATCCTTGGCGGGCTACATTTGCAAGGTTCTCTGCAAAGTGGAGCGTTCCTCAAACGTGTTTCAGATTTCAGTCAAAATGCTTGACGAGATGGCGCAAATCGTGGATAATAGGATTGGTTTCGCGGATGTGGCGGAATTGGCAGACGCGCAAGCTTCAGGAGCTTGTGGGCGCTAAGCCCGTGGAGGTTCGACTCCTCTCATCCGCATTAAAGAGCAGATGGCATATCTGAAGGGATCAGAAATGAACCTAAAGACCATTTCTTTGCTGATAGAATTTCTTGTATTTCTGTCCTGCCAGACTTGTGCAGCCCAACCGGTAGACGCGAGACTTCTTGTTTCAGAGAAAACGCATACCAGCAAGGCTATCGCTGACCGTTTCGCCGACGCGCTACAAAAACGTAATTATCCATTTATGACGGATGATACAGTCACATCGCTTAGAACGGAGATTGCGGATTTTGCAGCCCGGTACGAGCACACGCAGATGTCCGGAGCGGAACAGGAAGCGCTCCTTGCTGCTATCGACCGATACGTCCCCGAAAACTTCTTGAACCGACATCTGGATTTCCCCGACGACTTTTCGTCCGATTGGGACGTGGAGGGGGCGTATCTAAAGTTCCGCGACTCCGTCAACACGTTCAAGTGGAAGCTCTGGCTGGCATTGATTCGTAGGCCCCTTACCGCAGAGCAGTTAAAGCAACGCCAGATACAGCACAATTGGTTGCGGGAATTTATTGCCGGTGTTCCGATTCGTCCGGCCGACTGGGGCCCTAAGGGTGTTGCGCCTACCGGCGTTCGCAAATGGGCCTCAAGATATCTGGAGGAGCAATTAGCTGACCCCTTAAGTCTCTTATGCGAACCGATGACTGAAAACCAATTTGAAGTTTTTAAGGAATGTATGAAACGTAGCAGCGCCAACGGCCTTTCCTATACTGTAACGAACATCCCTGTCCGCGCCCTCGGAGCGCGGGCGCATAATCACGGGGACGTGGAAAAGGCGTATGCCTACCCATTTGATATTGAGCTGCCCTTTGAGGACGAGGTCAGGTCAATCTGGGGCGGAGGCGGCGGAGCAGGACCCCACCTGGCGTTTGCCTCCAATGCTCAGTTTCGTGGTCAGGATGTGTTTCTCGACGCGCGGAGCAAGCCCATCTTCGATGTACTCAAGGGTGTGTGCCGCATTGCACCACAAGAGCAGGTCAGCGACCCGGCTGAGTCCATTGCCCGATGGACTCGAAAATATAACGCCGGGCATATCGCCTATGATGATGCCAAGGCCACTTTGGCGGCTCTACGAGGTGCAAAAATAGCCGAGCTAAGAGTAGCGGATTGGTTTGAGGCCGATCGTGTATGCAACACTGAACTACGCAAGCTCATCGGCGAAAAGGGACAGACGGTTGTATCCGTCAAGCGGCTGCCTCCCATGAATGGGCCGCGGCGGGTGGGCGTCAATGAGCCACGCTTCTTTATTGTTGTCCAAACCCGCGACGAGCGGTTGGCAGTGGTGGATCTGCGTAGCCGAGAATTTGGCCTCAACTTGGTGAGCCGTCTCCGCTCAGCAGATTCGACAACCGACTAACCGACCGCAAAGCCCCATCTCACAACTGGGGGAATCTGGTGTGGAAATTTGTAGGCTAAATGTTCCCTATCGGGCAAACCAGGTTTTTTTGCATTCTTATCTAATCCACCACAGGCAAATTATTCAATCATCTAATGAAAATCGTGCTAATAGGCCGATAAATACTAATGAACGCCCAATAAATGCAGGGGTTCTGCGCCGCGGGGCTGTGAAAGCGGTTATGCTTGAGATTCTGCAAAATTTTGAACGGGCGGCGCCAAAACTTGCGCCCGTTGTTGTAATCCTGCCGGGACTGGCGGCGGTGGTAGTAGGACTTTTTGTCTGGCTCGGCGGCCTGGGCTTCAAAAGACCTTTAGCCGGCCTCATCGGCGCGATAGCCGGCGGTATTGGCGGATTTTTCTTGGCCGGGCACAACGTCGTCCCAATCGCGGTTGCGGCAGGCATAGCTGCGCTTATCGCGATAATATTTGAGAGAGTCTTTATTGTGATACTGGCAGCGGCATTGGCGGCAGCTTTTGGCTTTATGGTGCTGACTGCACCTTATCTTCGATCAGCGGGTACGGAAGCACAAGAAAGCCAGGCAGAAAGCACTCCTGGAAGCCAGCCAGCCACCGTCCAGCAGAGTATAGAAACAGTGAAGGAGTGCGCGGTCAATTTTGGCTACGCCGTGAAATGGGTAGGTTCCCGAATGCCGGTATATAGCTGGGCGATATTAGCAGCAGTGGCGGCAGTCTTCGCGGCGGTCGGCCTCTACCTTTGGCGTTTGGTTTCGGCTTTGTGCTGTGCGGCTATAGGAACGACACTTATTTTTGCCGGCATGATTTTGTTGCTTTCATACAAGGACGCCGCCCCCATTACCAAAATGTCCGGCGGAAGTCCGGTTTACGCCGCTGTTTTTCTGGGCATGATAGCTTTTGGTACCATCGAGCAGTGGCTACTTTTTCGGCGGCAAAAAAGACGGCCGGCAAAAGCAAAAAAGGCTAAGCCCGAGTCTGAGCAAGAAAAGCAAAGTTGGCGCGGTATGTAAGGAGAAAGATATGGATTGCTTCACTATCCTGGCACAGGCAGCTAAAACTGCCGGTGAAAAAACGCCGCCAGCAGGAATCATCCCCATAGACTTAATGTGGAAACATGTCACGTCACTTGATTTAGTTGAAGCGCTGACTTTTATTTCTTTTGGGGCGGTTTGCCTTTTTTACGGCTGGCGGGTGTTCAAGATTCTGGTGACGATATGCTTTGGCCTGCTGGGCCTGTTTGCCGGGGTCTGGGCAAATAAACTACTAATCGGGGGCAATGTAATCTGGCTGGCCGTCTTGGGCGTAGCGTTATTTGCACTTTTGTCCATACCTTTGATGCGCTGGGGGGTTAGTATCTTAGGTGCGGCGGCAGGTGGTGTGCTGACCGGAGGCGGCTGGCTGGCGCTGGGCCTGCCGGAGCAATACATCTGGGCCGGCGGACTGATCGGCCTGGTCGCTGGCGGCATGATTTCCTTTATCATCTTCAAAGCCGCAGTGATGCTCTTTACCAGCCTGGGCGGCAGCGCCCTGATGCTTGTTGGTGCCCTCGCAGTGATCTATAAGTACATGGGAGCAGCCACGAAACTGGAAGACCTGGTGTTCAATCAGAAATGGTTCCTGCCCTTGGTTCTGCTTGGGCCAATGGCGGTAGGAATGATCCTGCAATACAGATTCATTGCGCACGCCAAAGACTGGCACATCTAATATCTCTGGCTTGACTACCGGGACAGAAAGCAGTAAAATACTCGTGGATTAGAAGATTAGGAAAGCTGCCCAGGTTGCTTCTCATCACGGATTTGATGCCGGTTAAATAACGGTATGGAGGTAGGACACAGTGAAGCGAAAAGCGTTTACTTTGATTGAATTGCTGGTAGTTATCGCCATTTTAGCGGTACTGATGGCCATATTGATGCCGGCACTGCAAAGGGTAAGAGAGCAGGGCAAAAGAGTTGTCTGCTCAAATAACCTCAAACAAATCGGTATTAGCCTGCACATGTACGGCTCGGAGAACGACAGCCGGCTGCCGCTCAACCAGGGAGGATACTGGCTGTGGGACATCGCTTATAGTACCACCGACTACATTATTGCAACCGGCGGCGACAGACGCACCTTCTATTGTCCTTCCGATCCCTTGAAAAAGCCGGATATGGCCTGCCTGTGGCAGTTCTCGCAAAATCTTCCGTTCGGCACTCGTATCGGAGGGGTGGCCGAACCCACACAGAATCGCGGCACCTACTACCGGGTTACCAGCTATTTCTGGATGATGGATACCATTCAGGGAAGGTCGAATCACCCAACGGGAACGCCGAAAAAGGACTGGGTGAAAACTCTAATTTGCAAGCAGGCGGGAGCAACCGACCTGGTTACCGATGCCACCCTTAGCACCACATCCGACCCGGCTACCGCCAGTTTTACGCAGGTCCGTGGAGGCTCGTGGTCCCGCTGGCAGCTTTTCGATCGCACCAATCATCTGACACATGGCGATAAACCAGCCGGCGCCAACATTCTGTTTGTCGATGGGCATAACAATTGGCGGCGATTTACCGAGATGGATGTGCGTATGTCGCCGCCCTACCATTGGTGGTAGTAAGAGACGCCATCCCGGTTCAGGCATTTCTTCATTTGCCGCCATATTGTCTATTGGCCTCGATGGTTAGCCCGCAACCTGTCCGATAGATTTTGCCCTTGCAAAACTGCCCTCGCGGCTTTACAATCCTCATTTGGTCGGGAAGTCTCAATAGCCGGAAACGCGCTGGTAACATCCTAAGAATTTGGGACGACGTTGTGTTTGAGTCATTAACGGGAAAACTGAACTCGGTTTTCAGGTCTTTGGCCGGCCGGGGCAGAATCACCGAAGCAAATATTTCGGACGCCATGCACGACGTCCGCAAGGCCCTTTTGGAGGCGGACGTCAACTACGAGGTGGTAAAAAAGTTCTGCAAGGACGTCAAAGAAGCCGCCATTGGCGCCCAGGTCATAAAGAGCCTTCATCCCAGCCAGGTTCTGATAAAGATCGTCAACGACGAGCTGACCAAGCTGATGGGGCCGGTTGATACGCGGATTTATTTTGTTTCGCCCGGCCCGACCGTAATTATGTTGGCAGGCCTGCAGGGCGGCGGCAAAACCACCACCGCTGCCAAGCTCGGCAAATACCTGGTCTCAAAGGGTAAACGTCCGCTCCTGGTCGCCGATGACTTGCAGAGGCCCGCCGCCATTGAGCAGTTGATCGTCCTGGGCGGGCAGCTAAATATCGATGTCTACAGCGAAGAAAGCAGAGATTCGGTCAAGGTCGCGCAGAACGCGGTAAAACACGCCAAAGCGAACGGCTATGACGTGGCCGTGCTCGATACGGCGGGGCGATTGCACATCGATGAAGATATGATGGCCGAGATCGAACGTGTCGCCAAAGCGGTAACTCCACATCAGATTTATCTGGTTTGCGATGCGATGACCGGGCAGGACGCCGTCAATTCCGCCAGAGAGTTCAACCAAAGACTGGAGCTCGATGGCGTCATCCTTACCAAGCTGGACGGCGATGCCCGCGGCGGAGCGGCGCTTAGCGTCAAAGCCGTAACGGGCAAGCCCATCAAGTTCATAGGCGTCGGCGAAAAGCTCGACAAGCTGGAAGAATTCCACCCCGAGCGCATGGCTACTCGAATCCTGGGTATGGGCGACGTCGTCACGCTGGTTGAAAAAGCCCAGGAGCATTTTCAAGCCGAAGAGGCGGCCAAAATGCAGCAGAAAATCGCCAAGGGCACGTTCGGCTTTGACGACTTCCTCAAGCAGATGCAGGCCGTCAAAAAAATGGGCGGCTTCGGAGATTTGCTCAAAATGATGCCCGGAATGGCAGGCCAGCTTGAAGGTCTGGACCTGGATGGGTCGGAGCTGTCGCACATGGAAGCCGTCGTGCAGTCTATGACGACTGCCGAGCGTCGCGAGCCGGACATTATCGACGCCTCCAGACGCCGGCGAATCGCCGCAGGCGCCGGGGTGCAGCCGCAGGATGTGTCAGGTCTTGCCAAGACCTTCATGCGCAGCCGGGATATGCTCAAATCGCTCAGCGGCGGAACCTTCGGCGGGCTTCGGTCCCTGTTTTCGGGCGGATTTAATGTGGGTGCGCTGAGCCAGATGATGTCGGGCGCCAGAAAAATAAAGCAGCGCTCAAGGCGAAAAAGAGTCATAAAGCGAAAAGGCAAAATCAAACGCCGGTGATATTTAGCCCCCCAATTCATTGGGGGGTTTTCGACTACACATTTGTGGAAATGATACCGATTATGAAAAACGACCTCAACCGTCGTGATTTTTTGAAAACTCTGGGTCTGGCAGCCACGTCGCTGGCAATGCCGGGAGCGTCGGTATTCTCTCAGCAGGGCTTCGCGGGAACGCAGCCGCCGAATTTCATCATCATCTTTTGTGATGATTTAGGCTACGGTGACATCGGCTGCTTCGGCTCGAGCAAGAATCGCACGCCGAACCTCGACCGCATGGCCGCCGAAGGCATGCGGTTTACCAGTTTCTATGTCACCAGCGGCGTCTGCACACCATCGCGGTCGAGTCTGATGACCGGCTGCTATCCCCGCCGCGTCAACATGCATCAGAACGACACCGGCTTGTGCGTGCTGTTCCCGGTAAATAAGAAAGGCCTGAACCCGGAGGAAGTCACCATTGCCGAAATTCTGAAAGCCCAGGGCTACGCCACCGCGTGCATAGGCAAATGGCATTTGGGCGATCAGCCGGCGTTTCTTCCCACGCGACAGGGGTTCGATTACTACTACGGCATTCCCTACAGCAACGATATGGGCAGCCGAGAGGGCACTGATCGTCCGCCGCTGCCGCTATTGCGAAATGAAAAAGTCATCGAGGCGCCGGCTGACCAGGACACATTGACCAAACGCTACACTGAAGAAGCTGTCAAATCCATAAAAGAAAACAAGGCTCGCCGGTTCTTCATCTATTTGCCCCATACCATGCCGCACGTGCCGCTTCACGTTGGCGAGGCATTCCGCAGGCGCTCGGTAAACGGAGAGTATGGGGACGTGATTGAGGAGCTGGACTGGTCTGTGGGTCAAATCCTGCAGAGCCTGGCAGAGCTGAATCTTGCCGGCCAAACGCTGGTCGTCTTTACTTCCGACAACGGCGCAACGGGCGACAAAGGTAGAAGCAACGGGCGACTTCGCGGCCACAAAGGTACGACCTGGGAGGGCGGCCAGCGCGAACCTTGTATAGTCTGCTGGCCGGGTCACGTCCCGACCGGCAAAACCTGCGATGAGCTAACTACGACCATGGACCTACTGCCAACCTTCGCTCGATTGGCCGGGACAGAAGCCCCAGGCGACCGCATCATCGACGGCAAAGATATTTGGCCGCTTATGTCCGGCAAAAGCGGGGCGAAATCGCCGCACGAAGCGTTTTACTATTACCAGATGGACCAGTTACAGGCGGTGCGCTCGGGAAAGTGGAAATTGCACCTGCCGCTGGAGCAAAAAAAGAAAAACTGGGGTGAGCCTACGCCCGATGTTCCGATGCAGTTGTACGACCTCGAAGCCGACATAGGCGAGACAAACGATGTGGCCGATAAGCATCCGGACGTGGTCAAGCAGCTTCTTGCTCTGGCTGAAAAAGCCCGGCAAGACCTCGGTGACGTCAACCGCGAAGGCAAGGGGCAGCGGCCGGCCGGCTGGGTCGAAAATCCCAGGCCGCTACTATTGGAATCGAAATAAACGCCAAGACAAGGTCGGAGAACTCAATGACACAAGGCAATGGCACAACTGGCGCAGGCAAGATTACGATTGAGCAATACCTGGAAAAAGTCGCCCGCTTTTGCGACAGCGAATACGGCCAGCAGGTAAGAGGCCAGTTCAAGGATATTGAGGGCAGCAGCGAGCTGGCGATGCTGGCGGCTCCGACCGCCGAGGAGCTGGAGCAACTGAAAAAGGCGGTGGCGATAATGACGCCCAGCGAGAAGCAAGCCGCCGATAGATTGACCGACGAGCAGATAGAAAGAATCGCGGCTGACGCCCGGGTCGACCCGGCCAATTTAGCCATTTTCATAAACGGTTATACTCTGCACTGCAAGCTGCTTGCTCAGAAGTGAGGCCTTTGTTTTTCTGTAGGTCGAAGATGTTGAAAGCATACCTGGGGGAAATTTTTAAGGTGGGCCGGAAAGGCGATGCGACAGAGGAAAGCTATTATAAGGTTCTGGCATCGCTGCTTGAAGCCTTTGCGCGTTCGATTAATAGACCCAGAACCGAGGTGACGATTTCGCCCAAGAAAACCGATGCCGGCAATCCTGATTTTAGAGTATGGGACGGCAGGCAACATATCGTTGGCTATATCGAGGCAAAACCGCCGGAGCAAGAAAACCTTGAAAAGATAGAGGAATCCGAACAGCTAAAACGGTATCGCAGTGCATTTGCAAACGTGATCCTGACAAACTTCTTTGAGTTTAGATTGTACCGTGACGGGCTGCTCGTGGATGAGGTGGCAATAGGCCGGCCTTTCATTGCCCGGCAGCTCAAAATTGTTCCGCCCATCGAAAACCAGGATAAATTCCTCGATTTGCTGAATAAGTTTTTCACTTTTTCTCTGCCGCGCCTATACACGCCTGAGGCGCTGGCTAAGGCACTCGCGTTGAGGACTCACTACCTTTGTGAGCAGGTGCTCCTTGAGCTTGGCAGAAGCAATGGCAACCTTATGGGCTTTTACAAAGCGTTTCAGCAGCATTTGATCGCTGGCCTTACTGAAGAAGATTTTGCCGATATGTACGCTCAGACGATAACTTATGGTCTGTTCGCAGCAAGCACTCGTTGTAAAGGAGAGTTTAATAAGAGACTTGCGTTCGACAATATCCCAAGGACGATCGGCATTCTCCGAGACGTGTTCAGGTTTGTTTCTCTTGGAGAACCGGGGCCCGAGCTTGATTGGATTGTCGAGGATATTGCCGATGTTTTGGCCGTTGCGGACGTCAAGAATGTGTTGCATAAGTACTTTGTCGAACGCAGAGGCAGCGACCCTATTATGCACTTCTATGAGACATTTCTTACCCAGTACAACCCAAAAGAAAGAGAGCAACGCGGTGTCTACTACACTCCGCAGGAGGTCGTTTCTTATATTGTTCGTTCCTTGAATATAATCCTGAAGGACTATTTTGGTAAAGGCGAGGGGTTTGCGACAAGTTCGGTGACGGTGCTTGACCCGGCGGCGGGGACACTGACATTTCTGGCCCAGGCCGCAAGTGTCGCCGCGAATGACTTTTCGACCCGCTACGGCAGAGGCGGTGTAAGTGAGCTTATAAGCAAGCACATTCTCAAGAACTTCTACGCCTTTGAACTGATGATGGCCCCTTACGCGATTGCCCATTTGAAAATGGGATTTTTGCTTGAAGAACTTGGCTACAGACTGGGTGAAGATGAGCGATTTAAACTCTATTTGACAAATACGCTCGAACTTGAAGCTCTTGCCGAGAGCGACTTGCCAGGCATGAGTTCTCTGTCTGCCGAATCCCACGCTGCCGGTGAGATCAAAAAAGAAACGCCGATTCTGGTAATTCTTGGCAATCCCCCTTATTCGGGACATTCTGCCAATAAAGGGCCCTGGATAAGTAAGGAAATCAGACAGTACTACAAAGTTGACGGCAAAGATTTAGGCGAGAAAAATCCTAAATGGCTGCAGGACGATTACGTGAAGTTCATTCGCTTTGCTCAGTGGAAGATAGACCAGGCTGGCGAAGGAGCTTTGGGATTTATTACAAATCACAGCTATCTTGATAATCCAACGTTTCGGGGTATGCGACAATCGCTGATGCAAAGTTTCGACCAGATTTACGTGCTTGACCTTCACGGCAACAAAAAAAAGAAAGAAAAATGCCCTGACGGTTCTGAAGACAAAAATGTGTTTGATATCCAGCAAGGCGTTGCGATTCTGCTTGCTGTCAAAAAGCCCGGCCTGAAACGCAAGGTGTCCCACGCCGACTGCTGGGGCCTACGCGAAATTAAATCCGAATGGCTCAAGGCCAATGACGTCCAAAGCACAAAGTGGAAGAAACTGGTGCCTAAGTCTGAATTCTACTTTTTTGTGCCGCGAGACGAAGAACTTTTGGCTGCATACCAAAGGTACATTAAACTGACGGATATTTTTCCTGTAAATAGTGTGGGGGTTGTGACGAGCCGGGATGATTTCGCCATAGCCAACACTGCGGAGGAGCTGAAAAGACGTATTCGGATGTTCCGGCATGAAAGCATCTCCGACAATATGGTAAAGCAGGCCTTCGGACTGAAAGACAAGCCTGGTTGGAAGACAAAGGATGCCCGTGAAAAAGTGCGCGCGGAGAAAAATTGGGAACAGCAAGTATTGCCCATACTGTATAGACCGTTTGACAGGCGGTGGATTTTCTACAATGAAACGGTGATAGAAAGGACTCGGAAAGAAGTCATGCGCCATTTTGTGCACGACAATCTCGGACTTTGTGTTGGAAGAGCCGGTCAGGTCGTGGGCTCGGAGAAGCCTTGGAATGTGGTATTCTGTGCAGAATGTATGCAAGATCTCAACCTTTTTTATAGAGGCGGTAACGTAAATTTCCCTCTTTATCTTTATCCCGAAGAGGACTTGTATAACAACGGTCCAGAGTATGACCGGCAGGTGAACATTGCACGAGAAGCATGTTCGGCCTTGGAAAACACGTATGGGGTGGAGCTCAAACCAGAAGCCATTTTATATTACATATATGCAGTTCTTTATTCGAATGTGTACCGGCTGAAGTATGCGGAGTTCTTAAAGAGCGATTTCCCGCGGATTCCGTTCTGCGCGGATCATAAGGTTTTTGGCAAGGTGGCGGGGCTGGGCGAAAAGTTGGTCGCCCTTCATCTTATGAAGTCGGATAGGTTGGCTAAGCCGGTCGCAAAGTTTGAGGGCAAAGGCGATAATCTTGTCGCAGAGGTTGCGTACGACCAGAGCAAAAAAGCAGCGTATGTGAATCCGGCCCAATATTTTGGGCCAATTACTAAAGATATATGGGACTACCAGATAGGCGGGTATCAGGTGATGGCCAAGTGGCTCAAGGATAGAAAAGGCAGACGCCTGTCTTTGGATGATATTAGGCATTATTGCCAGATTGCTACCGCGCTAAAGGAAACGATAGCTACTCAAAAGAGGATAGACGCAATTTATGAAGATATTGAGAAGAATTCTGTTAGAATTGGGTGAACTTTGCAAACGTGTTTCGTGATTTGCACTGGGCAAGTCGCGGAAATTGATCATAAACTACTGAAAGAAAGGAATAAATTATGGCAGTAAAGTTGCGACTAATGAGGATGGGCAGGCGGCATCGGCCGTTTTTCAGAATCAACGCGGTCGACGCCCGCACGCCACGTGACGGCAGAATTCTGGAAAAGCTGGGCCATTACGACCCGATTGAAAAGGACACGGCTAAGCAGGTGGTGCTCAAACGCGAGCGCGTAGAGTACTGGCTGAATAAAGGGGCCGTACCGAGCGACACCGTCTCGCAAATCCTGCTTGGCCAGGGTATAAAGCACAAATACGCCGAGGAAAAAACTGCCCGCCGGGCAAAGGCCAGAGCTTTGGCCCACGCTAAGGGTAGGCCTTTTGACAAAACCGAGAGGCTCGCTTCCGAAAAAGCTGCCAAGCAGGCTGAGGAAAAAATCAAGGCTGAAGCTGAGGCCGCCAAAGCAGCCGAGGAAAAAGTCAAGGCCGACGCCAAGGCAAAGTCCGAGCCACAGGACGAGCCTCAAAACGCACCATCCTCTGGGCAGCAAGCAGACAAAGGCGATGAGGGTTGACATTCTCACACTCTTTCCGGAGATGTTTGAATCGCCTTTGGCCTGCTCGATGATAAAAAGGGCGCAAGAGGCGCACACAGTCCAAATCGTTCTTACCAACATAAGGGATTTTGCCCGGGACAAATACAGAAAAGTCGATGATAAGCCTTATGGCGGTGGGCCGGGTATGGTAATGATGCCCGGCCCGGTTTTTGCCTGCTTCGAGCACGTCCAGAATCTCTGGCCCGAAAAAGGCAGAGTCATCCTGCTTACGCCTCAGGGACAAAAGTTCGACCAGAGAAAAGCTGCCGAGCTAAGCAAAGAAAACAGGCTCATTCTAATCTCCGGCAAATACGAAGGCTTCGATGAGCGAATCCGCATTGGTCTGGAGGCCGAGCAAATCTCAATAGGCGATTACGTTTTGAGCGGCGGCGAATTGGCCGCTATGGTGATTATTGATGCAGTTATTAGATTGCTGCCCGGCGTGCTGGGCGATGAGAATTCGGCAAAAGACGATTCGTTTAGCGAATCCACCGGCGGCGGTCTGGAGTATCCACAATATACCAGGCCGGAGGTTTTTCGCGGCTTGAAAGTGCCCGAAGTTCTTTTAAGTGGTGACCACAAGAAAATCGCCGACTGGCGTCGTCAGCAGGCTCTGGAACGCACCCAAAAATGGCGACCAGACCTGCTGAAAAAGAGCAAAGAGGAGTAGAAATGGGGAATTTGAATAGGCGTCAATTCCTTAGCCTGGCGGCAGGTGGTGCGGCGGCGATGCCTTTGGCCGGCTGCCAAAGTGAGCTTCTCAGGCTTGGTGCCGGTGCAAAAAAGACGCCAAACATAGTATTTTTGCTAACCGATGATCACCGATGGGACGCGATGGGCTGTGCGGGTAATCCGAATATCTATACGCCGAACATCGACGATATGGCAAAAAACGGCGTCAGGTTTACAAATGCCTTCGTCACCACTTCAATTTGTGCATCCAGTCGCGCCAGCATCTTTTCCGGCCAGTGGGTGAGCCGGCACGGCATCAATGACTTTAACACCAGCTTCTCGCCGGAAGCGCTGGCACAAACCTATCCGATGCTGCTCCGCCAGGCGGGATACAGGATCGGATTTGTCGGAAAATATGGCGTCGGCACAGGGCAAGATTTCCCCGGCGATAAATTCGACTTCTGGCGTGGTTGTCCCGGGCAATGCGACCCATACGAACGCAAGGATAAAGACGGCAACTACAAGCATCTTACGCAGATTATGGGTGAGCAGGCGATTGAATTTCTGCGAAGCTGCTCAAAGGAACAGCCATTTTGTCTTTCGGTGAGTTTCAAAGCCCCGCACGTCCAGGACGGCGACCCGCGACAATTCGTGTACGACCGTGCCCATGCGAATCTGTACAAAGACATGACTATGCCCGTTGCCGAGACGGCTGATCCCAAGTATTTTGAGGCTTTGCCGGAATTTCTGCGCGAATCCGAGGCCCGAAGACGCTGGCAGATACGCTTTTCTACGCCCGAAAAATACCAGGAATCGGTCAGGAGCTATTATCGGCTGATCACGGGCGCGGATTTCGCGATTGGCGGACTCCGCCAGGAGCTTAAGAGGCTCGGTTTTGCTGATAACACCGTCATCATATTTACTGGCGACAACGGTTTCTATCTTGGCGAGCACGGCCTGGCCGGCAAATGGTTTCCTCACGAGGAATCGATCCGCGTGCCGCTGATTGTTTTTGATCCGAGGGCGCCGAAGCCCAGGCGTGGTGTCACTGCAGAGCAGTTCGCGCTGAATGTGGATATTGCGCCGACGATACTGGAGTTTGGTGGCGTCCCTGTGCCGCAACAGATGCAGGGCCGAAGCCTGGTGCCCCTACTAAAAGGCCAGAAACCAAAGTGGCGAACCGAATTCTTTTACCAGCATTTATTCGAGCATCCCAAAATTCCCAAGAGCGAGGCTCTCCGCACGCAGCGCTATAAATACGCCCGCTATATAGACTTCGGCTACGAAGAGATGTATGATTTGAAAAACGACCCACACGAGACGACCAACCTGGCAAAAGACGAAAAATACCGGCAGCTCTTGGAGTCTTTGCGAAGTCGCTGCGATGAGCTGAGACAACAAGCCAAGGGGACGTAGCCAGACGTAAATATAGCGTATACTGCGGGCTCGCACTCCTGGCAGCGGTGTGCATAGCATTTACTTAAATCGGCACTCTTGTGGTGATTCAGACGGAATTGGACATTTCCTGAGTTTGAATTAGTATGTGAATC